>VBOG01000158.1 GCA_005877815.1 Nitrospirota bacterium | reverse complement strand
CGTATGGACGAAAACGAGTCGTTCGCCTTCTGGTGCGACATTCATGCCTCCATGAAGGGGGAGATGCTTGTGGTGGAGTATTCAGGGTCCGGCGGCGGGTAAGAAGTAATACCAGCGGTCGGCGCTCTTTACGAAAGAGCGCCGACTGCCCGGTTCTTGTCCTTAATGCGCTTCCCTGAATTGTTCGATTGAGTACCCCTGATCTGTACGCTTCTGCGCCTCCTGCGACTTATCGTGATAGGCGTGGCATGTCAGGCATTGGGTGCGCGCTCCTCCCGGCTCAAAGTGACAATTCCGACACGATGCGATGTTCGGCAAAAGCACGTCCCTGGTTCGTTCGCTACGGGGAGCTGCTTCGTGGCAGGCGACGCATTGGAGCATGAGATGGGCCTTATGATCAAAGTAGCTGTATGGCAACCAACGCTCCGGCATGGCGGTCTTCACGATCATTGGGAGCTTGTGTAAGTCCGACTGAGAAGCTATGCCCGTATGCTCCACCATATGGCAGAGCACGCACTTGCCTTTCTTCGTCTTTGAACCAGGCGGACCCACAAGCAGCCGCTCCGCCTCTTCCACCATTCCATTGATTCGTATCTCCTCTTTAGGCCTGGGCGCGCCGGGTAGCCGCCTCGTTGTTCCTGAAGGTTTCAGCTCAGGCTGGTGTTGCAGGAGGTAATACTCCGCGTAAGTCGCGCGAAGAAACCGGTCCACTTCTTCTGGTGTTTGACCATGCGGAATGGTTTTCCCCGGCAGGCGCTCGTCGAAATCAAGAAGATGGCAACGCATGCAATCCTTTTCATAAGTCACCGGACGCATGTAAGCCCCTTGCGGGTCTGCCTGATGGCAACTGGCGCAGGACAGCTGCTCCGGGCCGCCCGGGCCCATGAGGTTCGACTTTAGATGAAGCTTGTGGTCCAACTTGATGGCCGCAGTATCCGCCACCCGCTCGGCGTCATTGAGCCGCGCCCGTTGAGCAGGGTGCTGCCCCAACGGTGACACCGTAATAGCAAACTCGGGGTGGTCGTCCATGAAGCTATGAACTGTCGGCGCGATCGGAATGCGGGCATCCTTGACCTTCAGATCCCCGTGGCATTGAATACAGGTCGAATCGGGCAGCGCAGCCAGAACCGCCCGGCCTTTGTGCTCAGCGTGACAGCCGGCGCACTGTGGCGCCGGGCCAAACGCACGCTCGCTGAAATGCGGAGGCCCGCTGTGGCAACTCAGACAGGTTTTGTCCGGCACCACCGTGAAGATCGGTTTCCAGGCCGCATGACAGCGCGCGCAGTCGTTGGCGAAAAGCCTGTGCTTGACAGAGATCGTTCCGGGCATGAAGATCAAGTGCTTCCCTAGCGCATAGACCAACGCGCTTCCTCCCAACACCATGAACACGGCCAAAACGGCAATTGTTGTTTTGGTCAGGTATCGTCCCTGAAGTTTGTAGGCCGCAACCAACCGAAATTTTTCGTCGCGCGTCGTTGCCTCCGATCCAGCAGGGATGGGAGCCGGCGTCTCCGGGGAGGCTTCAGGAGAAAGGCCCGTGAGGTCGTATTCAATCGTGAAAGGTGAGGTGGCGGTCGGCCCGGCAAACCGAAAGGTATAGGGTCCGATTCGGATCGTGCCGGCCTCGGGCAGGACCATCTCTTTGACCGGCATGTCGTTGACCGACGTCAGGCTCAGAACATTCAGGTCGCGGAGTACGTAGCCTGCGTCTTCTTGTTGAATGACGGCGTGATGGTACTGAACCGAATGATCATTGAGATGCAGGTCGTTATCGGTTCCCCGGCCGATGCGAAGGGTTGTGCCTGAGAGTTGGGTGGTCGTGATTTTTTCGCCCGCTGGTCCCAGCCTTTCCTTCGCGATGATCGTAAACGGCATACGGCGCTCGGCTAGTAATACAAAACCGTGACGAGGTGAACGCCCACGGCCGCCAGCATGGCGAACGACGCAGGCACGTGCACGTACAACCAGGCTTCAAGTCCATTTTTCAAACGCATCTGTGCCGCCAGATAGGCTTCCAATTCGGTCTTCCTTAAGATCAGGCCGGCAAACTGTGAAAAACCTTCCTGGTCGGACGTCGGGATCCGCGCAAGCAGGTTATGAAGGTCATGCGTCCGCTGGGCCAGGATGGCATGAGGGTTAACCGGTGTAAACAGCGTACGCCATCCTTGAGCCTCGAGTTCGCGGCACCGGTGGTCTTCCTCCTGATAGAGGCGTTGAAAGAGACCGGGCTTGTCGGCGGCGAGTTGTTTCATCTCTTTGAGAATCTCATGAATCTCGGCCTCAAGCTTGTCCGGAAGCATGTTGCTCTCGTATGTGGTCAGGATCGTCGGGACCGTGAGATAGAGGAAAAGCCCCACCATCCCGCTGAGTATGACGATCACCAGCAATAAATAGGCGAGGGTATGGACATCCCATCCAAAGTGAAAGCCGGCATGCAAAGGAATGATCAGAAGAGTCAGAAGCCCGAGATACACGTGCGCGCTCGTCCAGCCCTGGAGTGTGCCGAGACGGGAGAAGTACCACCGCTTCCGGATGCCCAGGAACATGAGCATCAGGATCGCCAGCAGCCCGATCCATCCGTATGCCAGCCCCCAGACCGTACTCCCGGAGGGAACGGTGGTGCTGGCGTAATAGAAATAACTGAGGAGGAGGGCAACCGCTCCGATTGTTGCGGCCCACAGATAGCGCTTGTTCCCGTATGTCAGCAGGGTCCCGTGCACGGCTTCCAAGGAGTCATTGGTCCGTGACGACGTTGATTCGATTAAAGAACTCCGCGGGACTGACCCGAAACGCTGCGCCGGTGGGGCAGCTTCGCACGCAAGCCGGCCCGGCCGGATCGTTCCGGCAGAGATCGCACTTCACAGCCTTCGTCGGTTGCTCCTCCGGGGCCGTCACCGTCGATGCGAGACCGATCAGGCCCAGTAGGCGCCCTAACGCGCCGGTTTTGGGCTTTTGGTGCATCATGAAGATCACGCCATAGGGGCAATTGGCCGCGCAATTGCCGCACCCGATACACCGATCCTCGACCACGTAAACCTCGCCGCGGGGATCTCGGCGGATCGCATCGCCCGGCGGACAGTCGATGAGACAGAGAGGATTCTCACAATGGCGACAGGAGGTGGGAACCTTCAACGTCCCGAAAAGGACTCCTTCATCGCGATACAGACGCGTCTGGCCGTTGTGCGTCGCGGCGCAGGCCGATACACAGTTATCGCACCGAACACACTTGCTCTCATCAATCAGCAGGACATCGGTCCCCTGGAAGACACCTTCCTGCAATAGTTCATCAAGGTGGATCGGCCCCGTTGAGTCCATCAACTGCAAGGCCTGATTCTCAACGAGACGGTGTTCCATGGTCAGGCGCAGGGTCTTCTCGAATTCAGGAAATGTCTCCAACATGAGGTAGAAATCATCCTTCCGTAACAGGATGAGTTCGGTCCGAGTGGTGGCCGTCACGGTCGCACTGCGATGGGAGTCCTGGCGGTTGAGGAGGGCTCGTTCGCCGAAATACTGACCGGCCGGGACATATTTCAGCACGATCTCCCGGTCCCTCTCCCGCTTGGTAATCTTGACCGAGCCGGAGCGAATCAGGTAGAAGGCGACGGCGACATCCCCCTCCTTGAAGATCACCTCATCCTTCTGGAAGGTCTTGATTTCGGCGCGACATGCCAAATCTTTGAGGAAGTCGCTCCGGGCCGGAAACAGATGGATCCGAATCGCTCGCGCGATGAACGTCTCGTTCAGGAGGCGTTTGACCGACGGCTCGCTTGCCATCAACCGCAGTACCGCTTTGCGCGGGACCTCAAGCAACGTGGCGGGCGTCACGGTCGTCACCGTGCCCGATCTTCGGCGGCCTGAGAGCAGGCTTACCTCGCCGAAAAATTCGCCTCGTTTGAAAAGCAAAGGGAACGCCCCTGGACGCTGCGCAAACGTGATCCCAACCTCTCCTTCCAGAATCATGTACAGGCTATCGGTGAAATCGTTCTCTTTAAAGACATTCTGCCAGGGGGGCACCTGATGCACGGTTGTTTGCAGGAGCAGCTCCCGGAGATGTTGTTTCTGCACCTCGGCCAGCAGGGGGATGGCGCGCGCGATATAGTCCAAGCGCATTGTGGTGGTTCCTTCAAGGAAGGATAGTTTTTCCTTGAGAAGCGGCTCCTCGACCGGCTCGATTTGACGGCCCAGAATATGCTCCACCACCTCGTAGCCTTGGTTCATTCCCTGCTTGATGAGGTTGTAGCCGGCCGCCGCGCCGATGATATAGAGGCCGGGAACACTCGTCTCGTAATGCTCGGAAATAATCGGTAGAGCATTGGGGACGGTGGAGGTGAAGGTCACCCCGCATTTCTCTAAGAAGATTCTCGGCAAGGCGGCTCCGATACGGATGACCACCAGGTCGGTTTTCATCTTCACCAGGCCGTCGGGAATCGACACGAACGTATAGCCCGGCTCGAACCGTTCGATGACCGCGTTGTGATAGGGGACCACTCGCTTGGCTTTTATCTTATCGTCGATCTGTCGATCCAGAGACTCCTTGAGTCGGTAAAATTCAGGACTGCGGTTGATCACGCAGCAAACTCGATTCCTTTCGCACAGCGCCAGCGCCCCCTCGATCGCAGCGTCGCCGGCCCCCACTAATATGACGTCCAGATCTTTGTAGATGAACGGATCGGGCATCTTATACGTCACGTGCGGGAGTTCTTCACCCGGCTTGCCGAGCCGGTTGGGGTTTCCCTGGATGCCGATGGCAAGGATGACATGCCTGGCTTGATAGGTGGCCTTATTAGATCTGATTTGAAAGAGCGTGTCTTTTTTGGCGACCTCTTCGACCAGTTCCGGCCGGTTGATCGGAATCTGGAGTTTCCTGGCGGCCTCGTGCCAGGTCCGGAGAACTTCCTCGCGGGACCCCGCTTCAAAGGGCAAGCCGCTGCGCAAAGGAATCACGCCTGGCTCTGCCATGACATGTTTTTTCTTCTGGTAGTCGAAGACCGTGTTGGCGAATTCGCCTTGTTCGAGGATGAGGACGCTCAGGCCTTCTTTCTTGGCATGACACGCCGCACTCAATCCCGCGGGCCCCGCTCCGACGATCAGCAGATCATAAATCATAAAGTCATTCCGACCGGAGGAGTCTACTCCCACACCTCATCGGGGACAAGAGGAGCTTTACGCAAGAGCGGATTGATCCCTATAATTGCCGGGTGATCCGCACAACAAGAGCCTTTCAGCAGTTTCGTGCCGTCCTGGCGAATCTCTTCCGGGGCGCCCCCCCGGCGCTCCGCTGCCTTGCCGGCGTTCTTGCCGACGCGGCCGAGGCCTCCGCATCGACCGACGACATATGGGCGGCGATTCGCGGACTGTGCGAAGACGAACTGCAGCGCGTGCGTTACCGCTCCGGCACGCTCGCGCATGCGGTGGAGTGGGAGGCGGTGAAGTTGCAGGCCAGGATCAGGCCGGAGCCGGACCGCGGCTGGCCGTCGTTGTTCCGCGACCGTCAGGTCCATATCGGCAGCCTCATCCACCTGTGGCGAAGCGCGTCGCGAGAAGCGGAGGATCGACTCGCGGACCAAGGCCTCGTGACCTTTCTCGACATTGGCCCGTGGGGGGGGTTTAATTTTGTGCTGAATGAAGACGGCTATACGCGCATGAAATTCGCGCGGCTCACGCTCGGCATCGGCAGCCTCTCCTCCACGCCCTTAGAGGAGACCGGCGGCCCGTTTTTCGACACGTTCATGCCGCTCTACAAGGCGCGGCTTGCGGCCGAAGGCCTGACGCTCCCGGAGGAGTGGCAGTACCGCAATCCCAAGCGCGATGCGTCCGGACGTTTGGTGGAGCTGTCCCATACCTATTACTTTCCCCAGCACACCTATGACCACCGGACATTCGTGAAGGTGCGGCTGTCGCGCGAGTTCGAGACATACGAGGAGATCATGGTGTGGGACTTCCTGATGCTGCTGGAACGGTTGTACCTGACGAACGACTGGAACGCGTACAAGCAGGAGACGAAAGAGGTGGATGCCCGATTCGATCTTCAAGACTTTATCTCGCTCAGCCATATCGCCGAAGGCGTGTACCAGCGGACCGAAAAGGAGGAACGATTGCTGCAGGAGATCAAGGAGGCGTTTCGGGGCGCGATCCAGCAGCGCGCCGTCCTCTACGACTATTTGGACCGCGTCGTGGCGTCGAAATGGATCGAAAATCTCGTGTGGGCGATCGCGGGCGTCGTGCTCGGCATCAAAAAGTTCGAGCGGCCGTTCAGCTTCGCGCGCGATATTCTGACGTCGCCGATGCCGCCTCAACTGCTGATCCCCGTGAAACGACACGTGCAAGCCTACCACGACCGCATCGGGGCGCTGCGACCTTAGATGATGACGGGTAGCGCCGCATGGGACCCGGGCGGAGCGCAGGAGCGGGGCGCGGATCTTGGCGGCCGCGATGTCGCACCGTTTCGAGCACGTCCGGGTAATGCGGTGACAGGACCCCTCGGTGTGAGCCAACCATGACATCCAAGGCTGTGAGAGAGCAGTACGAAGCCTATCCCTATCCGCCGCGCACCCCGGCGGACGAGCGTGTGCGGCTGGAGAACAGCTGGTACGACTTTTTGGAGATGATCAATTTCTACTGCTTTCAAGGGAAAAACAATTTCTCGCAAAACTTCAGGGTCCTCGTGGCGGGCGGCGGCACCGGCGATCAGACCATCTTCCTGGCTGAGCAGTTGCGCTACAACCGCTATGCGGAAATCGTGCATCTCGACATCAGCGCAACCAGCTTGTCGATCGCGAGGCGTCGGGCGGACGTCCGACGCCTGCACAACATCACATGGCACCACACATCCCTCTTGGAACTTCCTTCGCTTGGGCTAGGGCAGTTCGACTACATCAATTGCGCCGGGGTCCTGCATCATCTGGAGGACCCTGCGGCGGGCTTGGCGGCGCTGACGTCCGTTCTGAAAGAGCATGGCGCGATGATGATCATGCTCTACGGCCAATACGGCCGCACGGGCGTCTATCACGTGCAGGAGCTCATGAGGAGAATCAATGGCGCCGAACAGAGCATGCCGGTAAAGATTGCCAATACCAAGGCGGTCTTGGACGCCTTGCCCAAGACGAACTGGTTCAAGCGCGGCGAAGACTTGATCGGCGACCATAAGGACTTCGGGGACGCGGGCATCTGCGATGTGTTCCTGCATGCCCGGGACCGTCCTTACTCGGTTGGCGAAGTGTATGAGTTGGTGGAAGGCGCCGGGTTGAAAATCATCGAGCTGCTGGAGCGAGGCAAGGCGAAGTATCGGGTCGAGACATACCTCAAGGATCCGGCCGTGCTCGAGAAGATCCAGACGTACCCGTTGAAGGAACAGCAGGCGATCGCAGAAATTATGGCCGGAGATCTCATCGTCCACAATTTCTATGCGGGAAAGAATCCGAATGTCATCGCGTCCATCGAAGATCCGCGAAACGTGCCCTTCTATTTTCTGTATTCGCCGGGCGATCTCTCAAAGACGATCGACAAGAATCCCGGCCGGCCGATTTTGATCGAGAGCCAACTCTTCGACGCGCACGTCGAGTTCATGCCGGGACCGCACACGGGCTCGATCTTCAAGCATCTCGATGGTGAGCGCAGCCTCAAGGAAATTTTCGAGCTTGTAAGGAAGGACTGCGGCCTTCGCGAGGATCAACTCAGCAATGATGAACTCCTGAAGGAGTTCCGGCCAAGCTACGAAAAATTCAATGCGGTCGGCTGGATGCTGCTGCGGCACAAATCGGTGGGGAAGTTCAGGTCCTTGGAGGACATGCAGCGGCCTCCCGTCTGATTGTTACAGTCTGGTCGCTTCGAGCGTGCCGATGTCGGGCGTGATCGTGTGCCGCCTGAATTGTCCGAAGCGGAGCGCCTTCAGCCAGGCCTCTGTTTCTTCCCAACTGTAGCATCGGCCGGTCGCGGTAAAGAGATACATCATCACCGAAAAGACGGCCGATTTCGGCGGCTTGGTACGGCTGCGGTCCAAAAAGAATTCCACGATGAAAATCCTACCGCCGGGATTCAATGCTGCGCGGACCCGCTTCAACAGCCGTTCGTTTTCCTTCTCATTAAAGACATGGATGACGTTCGAGACCACCACCGCATCGTAACCGCTTCCGAGGTCATCCTTGAAAATGTCTCCCGCTCGTGCCTTCAGCCGCTTCTCAAGCCGTGCGTGTTGGATGAGCCGACGCGTCACGCTCACCGTCCGGTCCATCACGACGCCGTCCAACCGCGGGTAGCGTTTGGCCAGGGCGATCGCATACGAACCCGGCCCGCCGCCAAGATCCAAAAAACGTCTGGCTCCTGACGGAAGCCGCATGGTCGCGACCGTGGGTGCGGCGAGCGCATGACTGCGCTCATGCATTGCCATCGAGAACCGCCGGCGAAATTCCCGGGAGTCGGTTGTCTGTCCCCATCCTGGGCGACCTTTTCGAAGAGCGTGGCGAAGGTTACTCCAGTCATGCCAGTGATGCCCCAACAGCCACAACAGATTGGTGATGGCCTGCGGGCTTCGTCCGTCGAGATATTTTTTAGTGATTGGTGCATTGCGATAACGTCCCCCGCTCAGCGTAAGAAGGTCCAAGCCGACGAGCGCGTCGAGCAGCAGGCGCGTGCCCTCCGGATCCAGGCGCAGGTCCCTTGCGATGCGAGGCGCGGTCTTGGCGCCTTTACCGATCGCCGTGAAGACGCCCAGCTCGTTTGCGGTCAGGACGGTCTGGGACTCGCTGTAGGCGTTTGCCAACTGTATCAACTCGGCATAACTGCTCGCCATGCCTTCCTCCGTGGTTCGCCACGATAGCGTGCCACACGGATGAGATCAAGACGGGCAATTGGCGTTGACAGCTTTCGCGCTCGCTCGCTACAATCCGACCCACCTAGGCCTCTCTTCACTTTTCGTTTCCTGCCTAAGAGGGATAGTACAGCGTGACCATTCCGGAGCCTTGGGATGAAGCGAACACCCCTCATCGAGAACCACCGAAAAGCGGGCGCCAAGCTGGTGGACTTTGCCGGGTGGGAGATGCCGATCCAATACAGCGGCGTGCTCGATGAGTACCACGCCGTCCGCACGGCCGCGGGCCTGTTCGATGTCAGCCACATGGGCCGTATCACGGTCGAAGGCCGGGAGGCGACGGCGTTCCTCCAGCAGATCACCACGAATAACGTCGAAAAGCTGGCGGTCGGTGCCGCGCAATACTCGATGGTCTGCAACCCGGCCGGCGGCATCAAGGATGACATCTTCGTCTACAGAGGACCGCGCGGCTTCATGCTGTGCGTCAATGCGTCCAACCGCGATAAGATCGTGTCGTGGTTGTGTCAACGCGCGCCGCAGGGCGATGTCCGGATCAGCGATGAGAGCGACGAGGTGGCGCAGATCGCACTGCAGGGACCGCACTCGCCGGCTATTTTGAAGATACTGAATCCTGCGGTCGCCGACACCTTGAAGCCGCGGCATTGGAGGGAGACGGAGCTGCTCGGCGTGCGCTGCAGTGTCTCTCGCACCGGCTATACCGGCGAAGTTGGGTATGAGTTGTACCTGCCGTCTTCTTCGGCGGGCAAGATATGGGACGGTTTGGTGCAGGCCGGCCAGGGCCATGGGGTCAAACCCTGTGGGCTTGGTGCGCGCGACCTGCTGCGGCTCGATGTGGGGTACCTGCTCTACGGCAATGACATCGACGAGGACACGACGCCCCTGGAAGCCGGCGTGGAATGGGCCGTGGATCTCACGAAGCCGGATTTCGTCGGCAAGGCGGCGCTCATTCTGCAACAAGAGAAGGGACTACCGCGGAAGCTCGTGGCGTTCGAGTTGCTGCAGAAGGCGGTGCCCCGGCACGGGATGAAGATGTTTTCCGAAGCGGAGCGCATCCAGGAGATCGGAATCGTCACGAGCGGCAATCTGTCGCCCAAGCTTCAGAAGGGCATCGGCCTGGGGTATGTGGCGATCGCATGCAGCTCGCCGGGCACCGAAGTCCTGATCGACATCCGCGGCCACGCGCATCCGGCCAAGGTGGTCAGGCTGCCGTTCTACAAAAGGAAGTAGGTCGTGAAGGTCAAGCATATCTACAAAGGGCCGATCGTGGATCTCTATGTCGAAACCGTGACGCTGCCGAACGGGGCCACGGTAGACTTGGACGTGATTCATCATCCCGGCGCCGCGGCGGTCGTGCCGGTCAAGGAGGATGGGAGTGTCATTCTCATCCGGCAATTCAGACACGCGGTCGGGGGCTACATCTATGAGATTCCGGCGGGCAAACTGGATCACGGCGAAGACCCCAAGGTCTGCGCGGCGCGTGAACTCGAAGAAGAAATCGGCTACCGGGCCGCCTCATTGGAGAAGCTTGCCAGCATCCTGACGACGCCGGGCTTTACGGACGAGGTGATCCATATTTATGAAGGCACGGGGCTGACGAAAGGCACCCAGCAACTGGACCATGATGAAGTGATCGAGATACTCGAAGTGCCGATTGAAAAGGCGATTGCTCAGATCAAGGACGGCACGATCAAGGACGTCAAGACGATCATCGGACTGCAGATGGTGTACTTGCAGCGGACACTCCGCTAGTCAATCCAGGAGGTCAGCATGAAAAAACTAATTATCTTAGGTCTCGTCGGCATCCTGCTCGTGACCGTCATCGGCTTGGCGGTTTTCGTGATCTACCTGGATTCCATGGTCAAGGCAGGGATCGAGGCCGCGGGTCCCCAGATCACCGGAACGACGGTCACTGTAGAGGCCGTGCGGTTATCGTTGCTGACCGGCGAAGGGCGGGTAAAAGGCCTCGTCATCGGCAATCCCAAGGGATACCAGGCGCCAAGCGCGTTCAAGCTCGGCGATGCACGTGTCAAGGTCAATTTGCGGTCCGCACTGACCGACAAGCTCATCATTGAGGAAATTGTGGTGGAGGCTCCCGATGTGACCTATGAGGCCGCGATGGCGGGAAGCAATATCGCCAAAATTCAAGAGCATGTCGGTGCATTCGGCAAAACCATCGGCGGGAGCACTCCGGCGGCAAAGCCGGTCAAGGTCTCTGGCTCCCATCAGAAGAAGGTCCAGATCAACCATTTCATCGTCAGGAGCGGGCGCGTCAACGCGAGCGCCATCGGAAGGAGCGTGACGGTCCCTCTTCCGGATATCCACCTGAAGGATCTCGGGAAGGGCTCAGAAGGAACGACCGTGCAAGAGGCATTTGCACAAGTGATGGGCGAGATCAATAAATCCGTACTCCAGGCGGTATCGAGCTCCGGAAAGGCCCTGGCGAAGGGCGCCGAGGCGGCGGGGGAGACGGCCAAGAACATCGGCAGCAAGGCGGGCGAGACCGGTTCAAAGGCAGTCGAAGGCGTGAAAGGCCTGTTTGGCAAGTGACGAAGTAGCCGGTCCCACGGCGTCATCGGCTAGGTGAAGTGCCTTCGCCGCGGTACTCATGAGAAATGGTAAGATCACCCTATGTCTTTGGCTGAACGACTGACCGAGGATTTGAAGCTCGCGATGAAGGCCAGGGATCAGCTCCGCATGGATGTGATCCGCATGGCCAAGGCGGCCTTGCTCAATAAAGAGATCGAGCTAAAGAAGGACTTGGACGAGTCCGAGATGAACCGCGTCTTGATCACCCTCGTCAAGCAGCGGAAGGAAGCGGCCGAGCAATATCTCGAAGCGAAACGCCAGGACCTTGCCGACAAGGAACTGAAGGAGATCATCATCATCGAAAGCTACCTGCCGAAAGCGCTCACCAAAGAAGAGCTCACCCAAATTATCGAAAGCGCCGTGCAAGAAACCGGCTCAGTCACGATCAAGGACGTGGGCAAGGTGATGAAAGCGGTGATGGCGAAGTTAGCCGGAAAGGCCGCAGACGGCAAGCAGATCAACGAGTTAGTCAGGGCCAGACTTCAACAAGGCTAATTTAATATGCGACGGTCCTGCCGCCGGTTTCCCCCGCCGGCTTCACGAAAAGATGCAGGCGGCGGTGGGCCCCCTACCAGCGTCACCCGTCGCAAAGAACCTAATCTTCGCTGCGGCTGTCTTTAAGTTCTGCTGGCCCTTTAATTTTGGGCTCTGAGGTCGAACTTCACGGGCAACTGCACAACGCTTCGGATCGGAAAATTCCCGTCCATGGCCGGCACAAACCACCACCGTTGAACGGCGGAGAGCGCCGCCTCGTCTAGAACGTGATGGCCGGACGTTTTGTGCACGGCCACGGAGCCCGTTGACCCATCCGGCAGCACCTCCACCCGCAGCAGGACCGTGCCTTCCCATCCAGCCTCACGCGCTAATCTCGGATATTCCGGCCTGAGGTTATTGCCAGGTCTCACTTTTGACTTGGCGACGCTCGTTTCCGCCACGGTGTCGCGGAGCAGTCTTGAAGATTGCGCGTCCGGCCGCCGTTGAATTTGCGCCCCGAAATCCGAAACCGATAATGCGGAAGCGACCGTCTCTGAAGTGTCGGGCAGATCCTCAACCGAGCGGCCGGGATTTCTGAATGAAGCCGGCATAAACGCAGGTCTCGGGAGTTCCTTAAAGGACGGAATTGGTTCCGGCACGGCGGGAGCAGCCTTGACGGGCGACGGCGATTGTACCGGCGAAGTCGGTGCGGACGCGACGGCTTGCATGTTCACGTGAGGAACTCGGGTACGCGCCCATCTCCGGGAATGCGTCACCGTACGTTTGGCACTGACGTGTACTGTTTTTGCGTGAGACTTGATGGACCCCACGGCCTTCTGCGGCACCGGCAATTTTTGCGGGAGCGCGTGTTCGGGAGGGAGCGCGGACTCCAGCTCGACCAATCCGACCATCACCGGCGGATTCTCCTCAACGACGTACGTAACCTCCCAAGGCGCAACCGCAAGTGCGGCCACGAACAGGCCGTGCAAACCAACGGACAGCATGACCGGAGAACCAACCTGCTGTCGCAGTGCCGCGATCATTTCTTCACGTCCCGTACGATCCGCTGGATGCGTTCGTCGGTCCCGCCGAGCTCCAGGTACTTTTTATAGGTCGCGAGCGCCCGGGTCGTATCCTTCATGTGAAATTCATAAAACACGCCGAGATTATAATAGGCCTCTGCCAGTGTCGGTCGCAGCCGGATCGCTTCTTCATACGCCTGCTCGGCCGCGTCCAACTTCTGCTGAAGCACATAGACGACGCCTAAATTCACATAGGCGTCGGCGTAGTCCGGTTTCAGCCGTACCACAGTCTGAAACTCTTGAACCGCCTCCTTCAACTCCCCTTTCGCTTTGAGGAGAAAGCCGAGGTTGTAATGAGCATCCACAAAATCAGGCCGAACCTTGATGGCCTGCCGGTAGTGTCGTTCCGCCTCGGCGGCCTGGTTGGCCTTTTCAGAGATTGTTCCTAAGAGATAATAGGCGTCGGCATGTTCGGGTTGAAGCTTGACCAGATGCGTGAGCAGGTCCCTGGCCTCGACGCTTCGGCCTTGGGACTCCCACAGGTAGCCGAGCGCGTATAGAGCCTCGACATGGTCGGGCGAGATCGCCAGCACGCGCTGATATGCCGAGACGGCTTTATTGGTGGATTGCTGCCGTTCATAGAGCTGCCCCAGGGCGAGCAAGGCCTCTTCATATTTCGGGTGAATCGCCAGCGCGTGCAGCAGCGCCTGTTCCGCGTCCCCCAATTTAGCCTGGCCTTGGTACACCAGACCCAAGTTATAAAAGGCCTCGGCGAAGTTCGGATTCAGTTCGATGGCCTTTTTGAAAGACTCCACGGCTTCCGGCGGCTTCCTCTGGCCGTTGGCGTACACGATGCCGAGCAGATGGTGGGCCTCGGCGAATTTGGGCCGGATGGCGATCGCCTTTCGCAGCGATTCAGCGGCGTCGTCGTATCTGCCTTGCGAGGCTTGAGCCATGGCCTCGTTATAAAGCTTTTTGGCGTCGTCGGCTTGTACCGGAGTGACGCTGACGGCAAGGACGGCCATGACGGCGATGAGCGTCACGCCGAATTGTTTCAGGTGATGCTCCCCGATCGTCATTGGTATTGTTCCGGCTCGGTGAGGTCAAAGCGGACAGGCACGTCAACGACGGCGGCCATCGCAAATCCTCCGTCAGCCGGCGGCTCGAACCGCCACGTCTTGGCTGCCTTTGCTGCGGCTTGGTCAAGCGAGATGTGCCCGGAAGTGCGTCGAATTTCGACCTCGCCAACGCTGCCGTCGGGGTTCACCTCTACACGAAGCAGCACCGTTCCCTGCCAGCCCATTTCACGGGCGCGGCGCGGATAGACGGGACGCGTGGTTTCCAAATAACGGACTCTTGTCTGAAGTTCCCGCGTCTGGGCGATGTCATCCAGAAGAAGCCGAGGAGCCTTGGGTTGACCCATGTTAAGCGGGGCAACCGGCGCGCGACTAAGGCTCTCGGGAGGAAGCGGGACAACAGTGGACATCTCAGGGGACGGTATCGGCACATTCCGCGGTTGGGCACGGATGCGTATAGCCGTGATTTCGACCATATCCAGTTGTTCCACTGGGTCATGATTGAGATCGGACGCAATCGCAACGAAGGGCCATACACCGATACAACTCAGGATCATGGCGGGAAGGGCCATTCGCAATCTCTCATGGAAACCCCACGGGAAAAATATGGAACATTGATGTGTTTTTGCGGAAGGATTTAGCATGAGTTCTTGAATGCGTAGAGTAGCGCAATGACCACCATCGCTTCAAGCCTATGCCGCCGCTTTTCTTGGCGCTCCTTACTTCATGACTTCCGCACTACGCGGTGCCGACGCTCCCATGGCTCCGTATCGGGCGACCATATCGGCGATCCGCTGCTCGGTGAGCAGACTGCCGGAGACGCGCTCCCGGACGATGCCTTGCCGATCGATCAAAAAACTTGCGGGGAGGCCGACCACTCCGTAGCGGTTGGCGATACGATTATCATGGTCCATCACGACGGGAAACGTGTGGCCGTGGGACCGGACATGCTCCGCCACCCGTTGCACATCCTCCAACTCATTGACAGCCAGGACCACCAGGCCTTCATCGCGTAGCTTGTCGTAGGCCGCCTGCATGGCGGGCATCTCCTCCTTGCACGGTTTGCACCAGGTCGCCCAGAAGTTGAGCAACACGACCTTGCCGCGAAGATCAGAGAGCCTGACCTCCTGCCCCTGGAGATCCTTGAGCGCGATCTCCGGCGCCGGGCCGCCGACCAGCGGCAGACGACTTGCCATGCCGAACAGCCCCAGCATGACGACGCCACCTAGAATGATTGTCAAACGCTGTCTCATAACCTGAACCTCACAGATATTTCCTTCTGCATCAAAAAGACATCGACAATCTTGCCAGGTATCCCACATCCGGCACCAAATTGTTGTTGAAATCACGGACGAGAGGAACCTGGACGAAGAAGTAGGCGCGCAGCTTTTCCCGAACAGCCACCGTGACGCCCGGAGAAAAGGCGAGCATGGTGGAACCGGTCGTCGGGACCGGCCGACGTTTAATTTCAGGGTCAAGCACGATCGGGTCCCCCGGGAACCCCGCATCGTCCGGTTCCTGGACTCTCGCCAGCGAGCCGGAAAATTCATCATGGACCGCATACCGCCAGTTGAACTGGCCCGTCAGCGTCACCTTGCTCAGTGCTATCCAATGCACGCCTCCGCTCAGGACATACACATCCCCATACCGGTATGACCCGGGTCCTGTAAAGGCATGTTGATACGAAATACTGGCAA
This sequence comes from Nitrospirota bacterium, assembly GCA_005877815.1. Classification (GTDB taxonomy): domain Bacteria; phylum Nitrospirota; class Nitrospiria; order Nitrospirales; family NS-4; genus NS-4. The sequence goes on along the minus strand of VBOG01000158.1, from coordinate 43,210 downwards.
ACTGGTCCAGCACGTGTGGGACGATTTCATACGACTGGTAAATTGACGGCACAATCCCCCATGCGCGACGCCCGAGCTGGAGCGTGGGTTCCTGCAATGTGCCATTGATGTTGTTCGCATGCGAATTCCCCGTCGGCAAATCCACTCCGAACCCAAACACGAGCAGGCTTCGCAAGGTGGGGAGGAAGCTGTATTTTGTGTTGACGCGAATATCGCCAATGCCCGAGTCCTGGAAAGCTTCATACATCCCTGCCCCGCCGGTGTCAGCACTTCCCCGTTCGATGATGTGGGTATGTTTAAGGTGTCTATAGGGAGCAAGGAGCTCAAGGGTTAAGTTGTTGGTGAGCCGGTAGTTCACATCAAGTGTAGTTAACTCCGTAATCGTCCGGTGCTCGGCATGCTCATTCATTATTAGTTGCCGGTTTTCCTGATCAACCGCTGTTATCAAGCCGCTGGTGCCCGGCTGAAGCTTTGTGATGGTATAGGCATAGCTAAGGCCTATTGATAATTGCCCTTTTTGTGGAAGTGCTGCTTCCTCCCCAGTCAGCAGAAAGCACGCAGCCGACCCGCAACTGGCCTCAGCCGACTTCCCGCCGGACAACATACCCATAGCCAAACTCATCAGCATGGCACTGCATAGAACTCTTACGAAACCATCGTGTTCGTCCACAGCCCCCTCCTCTGCTCTGTTTAACGGTAACTACCAAGGCCAATGCAAAACCTAGAAGAGGCATGTGCCTCTGCAAGGAAATGCACGACTCTGTCAGCAGTAATTAGAGGAGAACGGGAGGAGCGCGGGCGTGAAGCTGATCAGTTGTCTCGCATGCGGGCGGGGCGAGCGGAACCGTAAATGCGACATTTTGCAGCAGCGTGAGCGTGAGGGGTTGGATGCCGCCTGTCGTGACGGCGCCCGCGGACGCGCACATCCAGGCGCAAATCCCCGTCCCGTGCATGCCGGCCGTGTGGTGCGCCGCATGCTGGATTTCGTGGGCGAACGCGCCGCCGGTCGTAGCGCCCAGCATGATGAGCACCGAAACGGCGAGCACGAGGCCGATAGGTCGAAGGAATTTGGTCATCGCCCAAGCCCAAATGCGAAGCCACGATCAGAATACTGATTTTCGCGCAAGTCTGTCAATCGCTCTGCGCAGCGATCCGGTGCAGGGCTTCCTTGGCCCGGCCGCGCACGCCGGGATCCCAATCGTCCTCCACTAATTCTCTCAATCGCTTCTCTGCCTGGACGGCCCTGAGCTTCCCCAGGGCGAGGGCAGCCTCGGCCCGCACATAGGGGTACTCGTCATTCGTCGCGCCGAGAAGAGGCCCGATCGCCTGTGGATCGCCGAGCACCCCCAGGCCGTTGGCGGCGCGCGCACGGTCCAGTTTTTCCTTGTCCGTCTTCATGATGCGGATGAGGACGTCCATCAGACGCGGACCGGCATCTGCCAGGCGCTGCGGGAACGTTCGGTCATGATCAATCAGCCAGAGCGCGGAGCGTTTCTGAAGGCCGGCGTCCGTAGCCTCCCGGAACACTCTGGCGACCCGCTCGTGCGCGCGCTTGTGTTCGCGGCGTCCCCAACCCGCGCGAACGATCGCCGCAACAACGATCAGGGCGCCGCCGGCGCCCGCAATAAGCGGCCACGGGCCCGCCTTCAATACATCTTTCCACGCGGGGGGAAGAACCCCCCAGATGAAGAAGCCGATGAGGAGGGCGGCGAGGAGCCGAGTCAGAATGAAAATGCCGATATTTCCTGATTCCTCGCGCACATTTCGCACCTTTCGGTTCATACCGCCCTGCTTGCTCGGAGAGATAATTGGCTTTTCATTATCCTGCTGTATTCAGTATACTAGTGGAGTAATCAATCAAACCCAAGTGAAGAATCTTCCCGACCACGAGTTGCCATTTTCCCGCCCTATAACCCCAAACGCAGGGAACCATGCGTCGCTGTGTGCGACATAACGAATTCATCCCATAACCAATGATCAACGCTCTCCTCAAAAAGGTATTCGGCAGCAAGAATGAGCGCGAAATCAAGCGGATGCGGCCTCTTGTCGCGCAAATCGGCTCGTATGAGTCCGGACTGCAAAAGCTCTCCGATGAGGCGCTTGGCGCCAAAACCGAACAATTTAGGAAGCGTTTGGCGGATGGGACTGCGCTGGACGATTTGCTGCCGGAAGCCTTTGCCGTGTGCCGTGAAGTGTCCAGGCGAAAATTAGGCATGCGCCATTTCGACGTGCAGTTGATCGGCGGCATCATTCTGCATGAGGGCAACATCGCCGAGATGAAGACGGGCGAAGGCAAAACTCTTGTGGCCACGCTGGCCTTGTATCTCAACGCGCTCGAAGGCAAGGGGTCGCATCTGGTGACGGTCAACGACTATCTGGCCAAGCGCGATGCGCAGTGGATGTCGCCCTTGTACCACCATCTAGGGTTGTCCGTCGGCGTGATCCAGCACGAATCCTCCTTCCTGTTCGATCCGACATACGAGGCTGAGGACAAGCGCCTCCAGCATCTGCGGCCTTGCAGCCGCCAGGAGGCGTATCGGGCAGACATCACCTACGGGACGAACAATGAGTTCGGGTTCGATTACCTGCGCGACAACATGGTCGGGGATCTCGAGCAGTGCGTCCAACGCGAATTGAATTACGCGATCGTTGATGAGGTGGACAGCATCCTGATCGACGAGGCGAGGACGCCGCTGATCATCTCGGGACCGACCGAAGACTCCACGGACCTGTACTATCGCATCGATCGCATCATCCCCGCGCTCAAACGGGACGTGGATTACACGATCGAGGAGAAAACGAAGACCGCCGCGCTCACCGAGGAAGGGAACGAAAAAGTCGAGCGCGCGCTGGGCGTGGAGAATTTATACGACGCCGCGAACATGACGCTGGTTCACCATGTCGTCCAGGGACTGAGAGCGCATGTGCTGTATCACCGCGACGTGGACTACGTGGTGAAGGACGGGGAAGTACTGATCGTCGATGAGTTCACGGGACGGCTGATGCCGGGGCGCCGGTGGTCGGACGGCCTTCACCAGGCGGTCGAAGCCAAGGAAGGCGTCAAGATCGCCAACGAAAACCAGACGCTCGCCTCCATCACCTTCCAGAACCTCTTCCGCATGTACGAGAAGCTGGCGGGCATGACCGGCACGGCCGATACGGAAGCCGGAGAGTTTGCGAAAATCTACAATTTGGACGTCCTGATCGCGCCCACGAACCGGCCCAATATCAGACAGGATTTCGCGGATGTGGTGTACCGGACGGAGAAGGAAAAATTCAACGCCATCGTCGAAGACATCGCGGATTGCCATAAGCGGGGCCAGCCGGTGTTGGTCGGCACCATCTCGATCGAGAAGTCCGAGCGGCTCGCCGGATATCTGGTCCGTCACGGCATCAAGCACAACGTCCTGAATGCCAAGCACCACGAACGGGAAGCCGAAATCATCGCGCAGGCGGGCCGCAAAGGCGCCGTGACGATCGCGACCAATATGGCGGGACGCGGCACGGACATCCTGTTGGGCGGGAACGCGGAGTTTTTGTTCAAGAAGACGCTCTATGCCGATCCCGAGATGGCGTCCGAGCGGCAAACCGCGTTGATGGCGTCCATTCAGGCCGATTGCGACGCCGAGAAAAAGGAAGTCGTGACCGCCGGTGGCCTGCACATCATCGGCACGGAGCGGCACGAGAGCCGCCGCATCGACAATCAGCTTCGCGGCCGCTCGGGCCGCCAGGGCGACCCCGGTTCTTCGCGGTTCTATCTGTCGCTCGAAGATGATCTGCTCAGGATCTTCGGCTCGGAACGCATCTCGAAAATCATGCTGAAATTGGGCATGGAGGAGGGCGTTCCCATCGAGGCCGGGATGGTGACCCGCGCGATCGAGAACGCGCAAAAGAAAGTCGAAGCGCATCATTTCGAGATCAGGAAGCAGCTGCTCGATTACGACGATGTGTTGAACAAGCAACGCGAGGTGGTCTACGAGCGCCGGCGCATCATCCTGAGCGGCGAGGATTTGCAGGCAGAGATCCAATCCTACGCGGAGCAGATCCTCGACGAACTGCTGGACGTGTATTGTCCGAAGGACTCCTATCAGGAGGACTGGGACCTAAAAGGCCTTGCCGACGCCTGCTTCGCGCAGTTCTCGATCGATATCAAGGACGGGGCCGAATCCCCGGCCGCCCTGAAGGAGATGGGCTTCGACGCCCTCCGGGACGACATGCTGCGTAAGATCCAGGAGGCCTACGCCAAGAAGGAACAGGAACTCGGCGCCGAATTGTTGCGGTACCTGGAAAAAATGGTGCTGCTGCGAACCATCGACACTCTGTGGAAGGATCACCTCCTTGGCATGGACAGCCTCCGTGAAGGAATTGGTCTCCGCGGGTACGGACAGAAGGACCCGCTCATCGAATACAAACGCGAAGCCTTCGATATGTTCGCCGGCATGATGGATCGCATGCAGCGTGACGTGCTCGAGCATCTGTTCCGGGTGCAGGTGGTGCAGCGAGAGGAAAAGCCCCCGGTGTTGGAACAGTCCCGGAGACCCGTTCCCTTGAGGCTGAACCGCGGAGATGCCGCTGCCCAGGACGGAGTGCAGGGCGTGCGCCGAGCGGCTGAGAAAGTGGGCCGGAACGACCCTTGCCCGTGCGGCAGCGGCAAGAAATATAAGAAGTGCCACGGAACATAATCCAAGGGCAGTTCTCTTTAATTGTTTCTTTCTAGTATTTTTGCTACTCTTGTCGTCGTCTTTCGATTGACCTAGGGCGTTCTATGACGACGATGTTGCAATCCCGGCACGCTACGCGCGGAAAATTGGTGTCGCGGCTTCAGGCCGAGTTCGGAGCCTGTCGGCGTGAACGTGACTACTTCCTCGAGACCGCCCGGGCCCTGACCTCCGTCCGCGATCACAAAGCCGTTCTCCGGATCATCCTCGACAAAGCAAAGACGATGGTGCGATGCGAAGCCTGGTCGCTCTTTCTCATCGATCCTCTGACGAAGGAACTGATATTTGAAATGGTCGGGGGTCCAAAGGCGCATCGCCTAAAAGGCATGCGCATACCGGCCGGCCGCGGCATTGTCGGCTGGGTGGCGAAACATAAAAAGCCTGCGCTCGTGATCGATACCAGCAAGGATCCACGGTTTCTCGACACGATTGATCGCGTGAGCACGTTCAAGACCCGCTCGATTCTTTGCTTGCCGATCATCAATAGAAAACGGCCCATCGCCGTGTTGGAGATGCTCAACAAACTCGACAAGCCCTTCGACAGCGAGGACCTTGACCTGTTGAGCCGGTTGGTCGAACAGGCGTCGATCGCGCTCGAGCGTGCGAACCTCTACAAGCAGGCGTCGAGTCTTGGGATCACCGACGAGCTCACCAAGCTGTACAACTCGCGCTATTTGGAGCAGGTCCTGGACCGGGAAGTTCGTCGGTGCCGGCGGTACGGCTCTATCATGGCGCTGATCTTTCTTGACCTTGACAGCTTCAAGAGCATCAATGATCTCCATGGTCATGAGAGAGGCAGTCAAGTCCTCGCGGAGGTCGCGGGCATCCTCCTCAGCGCCGTGAGATCGGTCGATACGGCGGCGCGTTACGGAGGGGATGAGTTCGTAATCATCCTTCCGGAAACGCCGATCAGCACCGCGCATATCGTCGCGGAAAGAATCCGCCAAGCCATCGCCGCCTATCCGTTTCTCGAACAAGAAGAGATCGACCTCCAGGTGACGGCGAGCATCGGCGTCGCCGCACTTCCTGAGCATGCCAAAACTAAGCAGGATCTGGTTGAGGTGGCCGACAAAGCTCTGTACCGCGCAAAAACGGCGGGGCGTAACCGCGTTCTCATCGCTGAACCTGCCTGATCCGCGCACCCGACCGGCATAGGTCCTTGGTCTTATCCGACCACCCGCCGCACACCTCCAGAGACAGCTACTTTTAGTCGTAACCCCTTGTTCGGACGTGCCTTCTGCCTTGACTAACCCAAAGGACCTACGCTATCGTATTTGCTCCTAAAATTGTGTTCGCATACATTCATCGGTATTGTAAAAGATGCACAGCAGTCACCCCAGTCTCCTTATCCAGAAACTTGTCACTACGATAGAGCGTCACGGCCCGATCACGTTTAGGGATTTCATGGAAGCCGCGTTGTACGACCCGGAGTATGGGTACTACATGACGGCCGGCCCGCGCATTGGGAAGGAAGGGGATTACTTCACCAGTCCAGACGTCCATCCGATCTTTGGAACGCTTATCGGACGACAACTTGCGCAGGTCGCGGAAGCCGTTGCGCCGGGCGGTGAGTTCATGGTCGTGGAGCAAGGCGCAGGTAAGGGGTTGCTGGCCCGCCATCTACTCGATGCCTGCAAACGCGACGCGCCTCAGCTTCTCGCGAGAACGCGCTATATCATCGTCGAGCGAAGCCCGGAGATGGCGCAACTTCAGCGTGGGCAGCTTCGTTCGTTTCTAGAGGACGGCATTCGCATCACGTGGCATGCCGATCTCGCTGTGCTCCCTCAAAACTCACTCGTCGGCGCGTTCATCTCCAATGAACTCGTGGACGCATTCCCGGTGCACCGCGTCGTGAGACGTCCGCTGGGTCTCCGCGAAATTTTTGTGGGATGGTCTCCGCCGGACGGCGAGGTGGAGGGTCGCTTCATTGAGATCGAAGCACCGCCGTGCGAGCGGCGGTTGGAGAACCATCTCTCCCGTCTCGGGATATCGCTGGAAATAGGGCAGCGCGCCGAGGTGAATTTTCAGGCGCTCGATTGGATCACGCACGTGGCCCGGATTCTGAAGCGCGGCATCGTCCTCACCATTGATTACGGGCACACCGCATCGGATCTCTATGCTCCCATGAGGAGAGACGGGACGCTGATGTGTTACACGGGGCATCGGGCATGCGAATCCCCCTACGAAAACGTCGGTCGCCAGGACCTCACGGCCCACGTCAATTTCACAGACCTCGCGCTCGCCGGGCGGGAGGCCGGACTTGAGGTGACCGGCTTTACGAACCAACTCCATTTCCTGATGGGCCTCGGCATCGAGGCCGCGTTCGGATCGGCCGCCGCGCAGGAATGCGATGCGATGCGGAACCTCATTCGTCCCGATGGGATGGGGACGACGTATAAAGTCCTCGTCCAGCATAAAGGCCTCCCGGCGCCGGTACTTGACGGCCTTCGATCGCGGCCGTTTTATCACGATGCCCTCTATGCCGGAGTCCCGGGTGGAGGCAAAGGCGAGCGCGAATGGGAGGCGGTCTCCCGATGACCCCTGACGCGGTGCCCCAGAACTACCTGCCGATCGTGATCATTTTGTTCGCGGCCGCGGCCTTTGCGATTGTGTCGCTGCTGGCCGGCATGCTCGTCCGGCCGTCTCGGCCGTACCAGGCGAAGCTCGCACCGTATGAAAGCGGCGCGCCGATCTTTTCCGACGCTCGCAGCCGAATTCCGATGCGCTATTATGTGATTGCGATGCTCTTCGTGATTTTCGACATCGAAACCGTATTCCTCTACCCCTGGGCCGTGGTCTTTAAGGAGCTCGGACTATTCGGGTTGATCGAGATGCTCGTGTTTCTCGCCATCCTGATCGTGGGCTATTTCTATGCCTGGAAGAAGGGGGCGCTGGAATGGGACTGATCGATCGGCAGTTTGAAGCGAACGTCGTCACGACGACGTTGGACATGGCGGTGAACTGGTGCCGCAAGGGATCGCTCTGGCCGATGACGTTCGGGCTGGCGTGTTGCGCGATTGAAATGATCGCGACCGTGTCCTCGCGCTATGACATTGACCGGTTCGGCGCGGGCGTCTTTCGATCCTCGCCCCGGCAATCGGACCTGATGATCGTCGCGGGCACGGTGTGTCGCAAGATGGCGCCCGTCATCCGCCGGATCTACGATCAGATGCCCGAGCCGCGCTACGTCATCTCCATGGGGTCATGCGCGACCTCGGGCAACCATTACAATTCCTACAGTGTCGTGCAGGGAGTGGACCAGTTCCTTCCGGTCGATGTGTATGTGCCGGGCTGTCCGCCGCGCCCCGAGGCGCTTCTCGACGGCCTGATCAAACTGCAGCGCAAGATGATGTCCGAGAAGATCTTCATCAAGTAACGTGCATACATTGCTCGCCAAACTCAAGGACCGTTTCCCGGATGCCGTGCTCGCCGTCCGGGAGGAAGGTCCCTATAAGGATCTGGTGGCGCAGGTCAAGGCGCCCGCCGTTCCGGACATCGCGCGCTTCCTGCGTGACGATGGCGAAATGAGCTTCGATATGCTGTCGGACATCTGTTCGGTGGATTATCCGGAAGACGAGGACCGGTTCGAGGTGATTTACCTGCTCAAGTCCCTGCCGCACAATCACCGGCTTCGGATGAAAGCGCGTCTTCCGGAGGATGCGCCCGTCATTCCCACCGTGACGCCGATCTGGAGAGGCGCCAATTTCCTCGAGCGCGAAGTGTACGACATGATGGGGATCCGGTTTGAGGGTCATCCCGACCTCCGGCGCATCCTGATGCCGGAGGACTATGAGGAAGGATTCCCGCTTCGGAAGGATTTTCCCGTGGAAGGCAAAGGTTGGCGCACCACCTTTCCGTTCCTGCCGAAGCTCGATGAACCCGCCGTCGCCTCTTCCGCGGAGGAAGTGCCCGCGGAACAGCAACGCCCGTTCCTGATCGAGTCCGAGACGGAATCCAACGGCGACAAGCCGGTCCGCCGGCAGGAGGAGCTGTTGCTCAACATGGGGCCGCAGCATCCCGCCACGCATGGCGTGCTGCGCGTGGTGTTGGAACTCGAAGGGGAGCGGATCGTCAAGGCGACGCCGGATCTCGGCTACCTGCACCGCGGCGTGGAGAAGTTGAGCGAGGCATTGACGTACCAGCAGATCATTCCGCATACCGATCGGCTGGATTATGTCTGCTCGATGCTGAACAACTATGCGTTCGTGCGCGCCGTGGAAAAACTGCTGGAACTGACCATCCCGCCCCGGGCGGAATACATCCGGACGACCGTGGCCGAGATGCAGCGCATCATCGGTCACCTGTTCTGGCTTGGGACCCAGGCGCTCGACATCGGCGCCATGACCGTCTTCTTCTGGACGTTCCGGGAGCGCGAGGTCCTCCTCGATATGTTCGAGAAACTGTGCGGCGCGCGCCTGACCTTGAATTACTACCGAGTCGGCGGCGTGGACAGCGATTTCACGCCGGACCTCGTTCAGAAGATGCAGGCGTTTCTCGACACGTTTCCGGCCCATATCGCCGAGTACGACGAACTGCTCCGAACGAACCGTATTTGGCTGTCGCGAACGAAGAATGTGGCGGTGTTGTCCGCGCCGGATGCGATCAATTTCGGCGCGACGGGTCCAGTCCTCCGCGGTTCCGGCGTGGCCTATGACGTGCGCAAGGCGGAACCCTACGGCGCCTACGACAAGGTCGAATGGGAAGTGCCGGTGGGCAAGAACGGCGACACCTATGACCGATATTGGGTCCGCATGGAAGAGATGAAGCAAAGCTCGCGGATCATCCGCCAATGTCTGCAGCAGTTGCCGGAAGGCCCGATCATCGCCGACGCGCCGCAGATCGTGCCGCCGCCGAAGGCCAATGTGATGCGGGACATGCAAAGCCATATCCACCACTTCATCATCTTCACGCTCGGATTCAAGACGCCCAAGGGGGAAACTTATTGCGCGTCCGAGGGTGCGAAAGGGGAGTTGGGCTTCTTCATCGTCAGCGATGGGGGCGCGCGGCCGTACCGTATGAAAATCCGGGCGCCCTCGTTCGTTCATCTCGGGGTGTTCGACCACATGGCGAGAGGCTATCTGATCGCGGACGTCGTGACGATTTTCGGAACTTACGACGTCGTAATGGGGGAAGTGGATCGGTGATTCCTGGCGCGCATCAAAGGCCATGTTAATCGAGCCATACAAGGATAGGATAGCCGAGATCCTGGGCCGGTATCCGGAGAAGCGCGCTGCCTTGCTCCCGCTGCTCTGGCTGGCGCAGGAGACACAGGGCTATGTGTCGGAAGAGGCGATGCGGGAGATCGCCGGCCTGCTCGATCTGACGCCGCCCCAGGTGTTCGAGACCGTGACCTTTTACAGTATGTACAACTTGCGGCCGATCGGGCGCTTTCATATTCAAGTGTGCCGCTCGCTCATGTGCGCGCTGGTCGGCGCCGAAAATCTGCTCTCATGGATTGACGCCAAACTCGGACTGAAAACGGGGGGAACCACGCCGGACCGAATGTTCAGCCTCCATCAGGTGGAATGTCTGGCATCGTGCGGGACCGGACCCATGATGCAGATCAACGACGAGTATTACGAACGGCTCACGCAGGCCAAGGTCAACCGCATTCTGGACGACCTCAGGCGCGACGGCAAAAGCGATCTTGCGTCGGGGCCATTCATGTTTCCGGAACCGTCCAACAAATCTTCGGAATCGTCATGCCGCACGAACTGATCCTGCTCAAGAATATGTCGCAGCCCGGCTATACCGGCTCCCTTGCGGATTACGAGCGCGCAGGAGGATACCAGGCGATCCGAAAGGTTCTCGGCAAGATGCCGCCGGGGGATGTCACCGATCTGGTGAAGCGCTCGGGACTCCGCGGCCGGGGAGGGGCGGGCTTTCCGACCGGCGTCAAATGGTCGTTCATTCCCAAGGATCATCCCGGCCCGCGCTATCTGTGCTGCAACGCGGACGAGAGTGAGCCCGGCACCTTTAAAGACCGTCAGTTGATGGAGCGGGACCCGCACCAGATGATCGAGGGCATGATCATCGCGTCGTACGCCATTGGCGTGCGGATCGCCTACATCTACATTCGCGGCGAGTTCGTCATGGGAGCGAAGATTCTGGAGCGTGCGCTCGCGGAAGCCTACAAGGCCGGCTACCTCGGCGAGAACATTCTCGGGACGGGGTTTGCGGTGGATATTTACGTCCACCGCGGGGCCGGCGCCTACATCTGCGGAGAGGAGACCGCGCTCCTGGAGTCCCTGGAAGGCAAGCGGGGCCTGCCCCGCACCAAGCCGCCGTTTCCCGCCACGAACGGCCTGTTCAACAAACCGACCGTGGTGAACAATGTGGAGACCTTGGCCAACCTTCCGTACATCGTGAACCGCGGCGTCGAATGGTTTATGGCGATCGGGAACCCGCCGAAGAGCACTGGCACGCGGGTTTTCTGTCTGAGCGGGCACATCAAACGGCCGGGCAATTACGAAGTGCCGATGGGCATCACGTTCCGCGAGATGATCTACGACATCGCCGGAGGCATGCGCGGCGACAAGCCGTTGAAGGCGTTCATCCCGGGCGGGGCGTCGGCGTCCTTCTTCACGTCGCAGCACTTGGACGTGAAAATGGATTTCGAATCGGTCGCGCAGGCGGGTTCCATGCTGGGCTCGGGAGGCGTCACGGTGATGGAGGAAGGCACGTGCATGGTATGGGCCGCCGAGAACTTGCTGCATTTCTTCAACCATGAATCGTGCGGGAAGTGCACGCCATGCCGCGAAGGCAGCTCTTGGTTGTTGCAAATCCTCCGCCGGATCGAGCACGGCAAGGGCAAGATGGAAGACCTGGGCACCCTTGCCCGGCTCTGCCCGAATATCGCAGGCCGCACGGTGTGCGCCTTCGGGGACGCCGAGATCGCGCCGATCCTGAGCACGCTCCAGTACTTCAGGGACGAGTATGAAACGCATGTCCGCGAGCAGCGCTGTCCGTTCCGTCGGGCGCCGGCGCCCGATTTGATCGCGGTGGGGCACGGCTGATGGCCGACATGGTGAACATTCTCGTCGACGGCACGCCGATCGCGGTGGAAAAGGGGACGCTTGTCATCGAAGCCGCGCGGCGGCTCGGCATCATGATCCCGCACTTCTGCTATCACCCGAAGATCAAGCCCGACGCGAACTGCCGCATGTGTCTCGTCGAGGTGGAGAAAATGCCGAAGCTCCAAACCTCCTGCAGCACGCTGGTGGCTGAGGGCATGGCGGTGCGGACGAACACGGCGGTCGTCGAGGAGGCGCATAAGTCCGTGCTCGAATTCATCCTCGCGAACCATCCGCTCGACTGCCCGATTTGCGACCAGGGCGGCCGCTGCGACCTGCAGGACTTCTCGCACCGGTACACCCCGACCAAGAGCGACTTCCTGGACGTGAAACGAGTCTTTCAAAAGGAATATTTCAGCCCGCTGATCGATAAGGAAATGAACCGTTGCGTGCAGTGTCTGCGGTGCGTGCGGTACTGCGACGAGGTGATCGACGCCAAGGCGCTGGCGCCGATCGGACGCGGCTCGCGGACCGAGATCTCCCATTTCACGTCACATCAATTGGACTGCGAGTTCTGCGGCGGCTGCGTCCAGATCTGTCCGGTCGGCGCCTTCACCAATCGTCTCTCGGATTACGAGTTCAGGCCCTGGATGATGAAACGCGCAGATACCGTCTGCGGCTATTGCGGAGACGGCTGCACGATCACGCTGCAATCCCGCGAGGACGAGCTCATCGAGGTCATCTCATCTTTTGAAAAAGGCCGGAACAGCGGGGATCTCTGCGCCCGCGGCTACTTTGGGTATCAGTTCGTCAACCACCCGGATCGTCTCACGATGCCGCTCGTGCGCCAACCCGACGGCCGATTTGAGCCGACCACATGGGAGGACGTGCTCCCATTGCTGGCCGAGCGGTTCACCCAGGTCAAGCTGGCTTATGGCTCGGAGGCGGTCGGCGGCCTCATCACCTCGCGCGGCACCAACGAGGACCTCTATGTCTTTCAGAAGTTCATGCGCCTGGCGATAGGCTCGAACCACCTCGATAGCGCCGCCCGCTTCGGGCACGTCAACGCCGTGGAAGCGATGCGCCGCGTCCAGGGCACCAATCGCTGGACGGTGAGCTACGAAGACATTGTGAACGCGGACTGTCTGCTGTTGATCGGCACGCAGATCACCTGGACGAACCCCATCGCGGGGCTCAAGGTGAAGGAAGCCGTCAAGAAGCACGGCGCCAAGCTGCTCACCATCGAGGCGATGCAACCCTCCATCGAAACGACGAGCAATATCGCCAATCTGTCGACGACACACCTGACGGTTGAGGTTGGCCGACACCCTGCCGCGGTGCACGGTCTCCTCAAAGCGGTCTTTGATGAGGGCGTGGCGGACAACCATCTCGCGGCCACGGCGTCCGGATATGTGGACCGCACGCGCGCGGCTGTGTCGGCGCTCCCGTATCCCGAGGGGATGGACGAGGCGACCCTTCGAACGATCGCGAGGACATTTGCCGGGTCGCGGCGCGGCGTGATCCTGATCGGCCAGGATCTCTTGCAATCGCCCGGCGGATACGAAGCGTCCGTGAATCTCATGGACTTGCTGCTGCTCCTCGGCAAGCTGAGCGAGAAGGGCTGGGGATTGGCTCCGCTGACTGAAGAGAACAATGAGCAGGGCGCGATAGAAATGGGCGCGACGGCGGATTATTTTCCCGGGGCGGCGAGCCTCGACGATGCGGCGGCGCGCACGCGGATCGCCTCCGCCTGGAAGGAATCGCCTCCGGTCGGTGCCGGCATGAGAATGCTCGACATGCTGGAGGCCGCACGGTCAGGGAAGCTGAAGGCGATGCTGATCGTCGGGGAAAACCCCGCGCGGACCCTGCCGGCATCGGCGAAGCCCGCCGAGGCGTTGGGGCGCCTGGAATTTCTTGTGGTGCAGGAACTGTTTCTCACGGAGACAGCCAAGCTGGCTCATGTGGTCCTGCCCGCGTCATCCTACGCGGAGAAAAGCGGCAGCTTCACCAACTCCGAAGGCTGCGTGCAGAAAGTGCGCGCGGGTCTCGAGCCGCTCGGAGGCAGCCGTCCTGACTGGGAAATTCTCTCGGCCGTCTCCGTCCTGATGGGCTATCCTTTGGAATATGGCGATGCCGCCGAAATTCTGAAAGAAATCAGGGCCGTCATCCCGGGATATAGGGTCCTTGGCGCAACGCCCGAACCTGCCCGCGTGGACCGGCCCGCGATGGACCGCTACGTCGGCGGCGGATTCGCCGAGGACATGGCGTCCCGTTACCGCGCGACCTCGAACATCACGCAGGATTCATCATATCCCTGGTCCTTATGGGTCGGTCAGAGCTTGTTTCATTCGGGAAAACTTTCGACGATGGCCAAAGGCCTGTTGGAGATTCAGAAGGAAGGGCGTCTGTATATGAACCCGGCGGACCTCCAGCGGATGCAGCTTGCGGAAGGCGAGATGGTCACGCTCACGTCTGTCGCCGGCGAAGCGCGGGTGCCGGTCGGCGCACTGGGCCGCATTCCTCGGGGCATCCTCTTCTTTCCCGAGTCCTTCAAGGAGGCGATTGCAGGTCTTCTCACGATGACGCCGGATGCCGTGACCGGCGTGCCGTACCACAAACAACAGCGCGTCGCAGTGCACAAAACCTAGTCGGAGAGTCGGATTGATGGAACTGATGATTTTTGCCGGGGCCGCGTTGGTGAAGATTGCGATGGTCATGATCGTGGTCCTGCTGACCGTCGCGTTTCTCACGCTGGCCGAGCGAAAAGTGTTGAGTTGGATGCAGGACCGGATGGGACCGATGGAAGTCGGGCCCTACGGCATCCTGCAACCCATCGCCGACGGGCTGAAATTGTTCTTCAAAGAAGACATCATCCCGTCCGGAGCGAACTGGCTGCTGTTTTCGCTCGCGCCGATCCTTTCGGTAGTGCCGGCCCTGATCGGGTTCGCCGTCATCCCCTACGGTCCGAACCAGGAGATGGAGATTTTCGGCGTCACGATCAAACCGTTCGTGATCACGGACATCAACATCGGCATCCTGTACATCCTTGCGTTCGCCTCCATCGGGGCCTACGGCATCATCCTCGGCGGCTGGGCGTCGAACAATAAATATTCCCTGCTCGGCGGGCTCCGCGCCGCCGCGCAGGTCATTAGCTACGAGCTCAACATCGGCCTGGCGATCATCGGCGTCATCATCCTGTCCGGATCGCTCAGCATGGTGAAGATCGCGGAGGGCCAGGCGGGTGGCTTCTGGCATTGGTATCTCTTTGGGGGGCTGCAGATCGTCGGCTTTGTCGTCTATGTCATCTCGGCGGTGGCGGAGACGAACCGCCTGCCCTTCGATCTCGCGGAGGCCGAGAGCGAACTGGTGGCGGGCTGGATGACGGAGTACAGCGGCATGCGGTTCGCGTTCTTCTTCATGGCGGAGTATGCGAACATGATCCTCGTGTCCTGCATTGCCGCGGTCCTGTTCCTCGGCGGATACCAGTCGCCGTTCCCCCACTACATTATCGAATATCTCGGGTTCCCCGGCATGAAGTGGGTCGAGGCGGTCGTGTGGTTCACGGTTAAAGTCTATTTCTTTCTCTTCCTGTTCTTTTGGATTCGCGCGACGCTGCCGCGTTTGCGGTACGACCAGCTGATGCGGTTTGGCTGGAAAGTGCTGTTGCCGCTCGCGTTGGCCAATGTGCTGATCACCTCCATCGTCGTGTACTTCGTCCGGCAGCCGTAGCCATGAGCATGGCGGAACCCATGAAGCTTTCAGACTGGATCAAGCGGTTCACGTTCTACGAGATCCTGGTCGGCATGAAGGCCACGATGACGGTGTTCGTCCAACGAATCGTGCTGCGAAGCCGCAAGGCCGTGACATTCCAGTATCCGCACGAGAAACGGGATCTGCCGGGGACCTATCGCGGGATGATTGCGTTGCTGCGGTACAACGACATGACCGAAAAATGCGTGGGCTGCGATCTGTGCGAAGCCGCGTGCCCCTCGCGGGTCATTACCGTGATCAGCGATGAGGTGCCCGGGGAGCCGATGAAGCGGTTCGCCAAGGAATACTACATGGACATGGCGCGGTGCATCTTCTGCGGGCTGTGCGTCAAGGCATGCCCCGTGGACGCGCTCGCCATGACGACGGAATATGAATGGTCGGTGTACAACAAGCGCGACCTCCGACTCAACAAGGATCAACTGCTCGCGCTTGGCGACCGCAACTTCCCCACCCGCGAGGAAAAGATCGAGCATCAGCACCATAATGTGACGTTCTTCAACATCGGCCACCAGAACCTCCCTCCCATGGACTCATAACAGGCCAGACGCGTGGAGACCGTCGCATTCTTTTACTTTGCGGCCGTCATCGTGCTGACCGCCGTCCTCGTGGTCGCCTTCAGGAACCCCATCTACAGCGTCATCGCATTGCTGGTGATGTTTTTTCACGTTGCGGGCCTCTTCGTGACGCTCCATGCCGAGTTCCTCGCCGCCGTCCAAATCGTCGTCTACGCCGGAGCGATTCTGGTGCTCTATCTGTTCGTCGTCATGCTGCTGAACCTGAAGCAGGATGACTCCTACCAGCGGCAGGTCGGGTGGGGCATCGGGCTAGGGATCGTCGGTCTGGCGGAAATGATCTATCTCGTGCTGTCCGCGCAAGTCGGGAACAGTCCCGCCATCGGGACGGCCGCGCTGCAGGCCTCCGCGTCGCCGAAGGTCGCGGCGATCGTCACCCGGGGCAACACGGAGGCGATCGGGTACATGCTGTACACCAAGTACCTGTTCCCCTTCGAGGTGGCATCGCTGATCCTACTGGTCGCCATGATCGGGGCGATCCTCCTCGCCAAAAAAGGCGTCCTGGGGATGAAGGAGCCATAGCATGGTGCCGTTGTCCTACTACATGGTCCTGAGCGCGATCGTGTTCTTGACCGGTTTCGTCGGGGTGTTGATCCGGCGGAACATCATTATTCTCCTGCTCTCGATCGAGCTCATGCTGAACGCCACGAACATCAATTTCGTGGCCTTCTCTCATTACCTGAACGACGTGTCGGGGCAGGTCTTCGTGTTCTTCACGTTGACCGTCGCCGCCGCCGAAGTGGCGGTGGGCCTCGCGATCATCATCGCGCTGTACCGGGGCAAGGCGACCGTGAACGTTGAAGATTTGAATCTGATGAAATGGTGACATGAAGTACGTGCTGATTCCCCTTCTGCCCTTTGCCGCCTTCCTCATCATCGGCCTGTGCGGTCATTGGATTCGGGAGCGCGCGCATTGGATCGCGGTGACGGCGGTGTTTGGCTCCCTGCTGTTGTCGGTGTCGGCGTTCATTGATGTGGCGCAGGGCGAGCCGATCACGATGACGCTCTATTCCTGGATCTCGTCAGGGACGTTCAAAGTGGACATCGGCTTCTACATTGACCGGCTGACGGTGGCGATGCTCTTGCTCGTCACGATCGTCAGCGGCCTCGTGCACATCTACACGATCGGCTACATGCATGGCGAGTCCGGGTATCCGCGCTTCTTCGCCTACATCGCCCTGTTCACGTTTTCCATGCTCATGCTGGTCATGGCCGACAACTTCCTCCAGCTCTACGTCTTCTGGGAGGCTGTGGGGCTCTGTTCCTATTTATTGATCGGGCACTGGTACGACCGGAAGTCGGCGAACGACGCCGCGACCAAGGCGTTCGTGGTGAATCGCGTCGGTGACTTCGGGTTCGGCTTGGGCGTCATGCTGATCTTTGCGATCTTCGGCACGCTGCAATACCAGGAGGTCTTTGCCGGCGCGGCGTCGCAAGCGGCGCTGACGCTCAATGTCGGGGGGCATTGGCAGGTCGGCGTGCTGACCATGATCTGTCTCTTGCTGTTTGCCGGGGCGGTGGGCAAATCCGCCCAGTTTCCGCTTCACGTCTGGTTGCCGGACGCGATGGAAGGCCCCACGCCGATCTCCGCCTTGATCCATGCGGCCACGATGGTCACCGCGGGCGTGTTCATGGTGGCGAGGCTCGCGCCCCTTTACAATCTCTCTCCCGCCGCGATGGATGTGGTGGCGGTAACAGGCGGATTCACGGCGATCTTCGCGGCGACGATCGCGATCACGCAGAACGACATCAAGCGGGTAGTGGCCTACTCCACGGTCAGCCAGCTCGGGTACATGATGATGGCCTGCGGGCTCGGCGTGTATACGGCGGGCATGTACCATCTGCTGACCCATGGCGCGTTCAAGGCGTTGCTGTTCCTCGGGTGCGGCTCGGTCATCATCGCCCTCCATCACGAGCAGGACATTCGCCGGATGGGCGGGCTCAAGGATAAGCTGCCGATCACCTACTGGACGTTCGTCATCGGCTCGATCGCGCTCGCCGGCATTCCGTTGACCTCAGGGTTCTTCAGCAAGGATGAGATCTTGATCGGCGCGTGGACGGCCGGCACGCTGGGAAAGACATTGGCCGTCGTCGGGCTGATGACGGCGTTCTTGACGGCCTTCTACAGCGCGCGCCTGGTATTCGTCGCATTCTGGGGGCCATCCAGGGTGGACCCGAAGCACGCTCAGCATATCCACGAACCGTCGCCGACGATGACGGTCCCGTTGATGATTCTCGCCGCACTGGCGATTATCACCGGCTATGTCGGAATTCCGGAATTTCTCGCCTCTGTCCTTCCCGGGCCGTCGGGACCTGCCGAGACGCATCACGGCAGCCCCGAGGCAATGGCCATCATGGTGATCGCGTCGTTGGCGGGGATCGGCGGGATCGCGGCGGCCTATATGATCTATGTCGGCTCGCCGGGCCTCTCCAAACGACTTGCCGCGCAATGGCCGTCAGCGTACGGGTTGTCGCTTAACAAATGGTACATGGATGAACTCTACGACGCCTGGATCGTCAAGCCCACGACCGAGGCCGCAGACATTCTCTGGAGAGGTGTGGACGTGGCCGTTATCGATGCGGCGGTCAATGGGGTGGCCCGCGTCGTGACCTTCTGGAGCGGCATGCTGCGGCTGCTCCAGAGCGGCCAGGTGCAACATTATGCGCTCGCGATGGCGCTCGGCGCGGTCGCGATTCTGGGCGTCTATGTGCTGTTCTAACGCCACAACATATATCGGGACCGATGTCTAACATCATTCTGAATACGACAGAACTGCCGCACCTGCTGACGCTGCTGATCCTGCTGCCTGTGGTCGGCGTCGCCGTCATGGCTTTTTTCAAAGATGAGACGGCCATCAAGCATGTGGCGTTCTGGACCGCGGCGCTTGAGTTTCTCCTGTCCGTGCCCCTCTATCTCTGGTTTGAGCCGCAGCGGTCTCAAATGCAGTTCGGGGAAGTGGCCGAGTGGATCACGACTCCCCCCGTCCGCTACGCCCTGGGCATCGACGGCATCAGCCTCTGGCTGATCCTGCTCACCACCCTGCTCACGCCGATCTGCATCGTCGCCTCGTGGACCGCCATCAAAACGCGTGTGCGGGAATTCATGATCGCCATGCTGGTCATGGAGACGACGATGGTCGGTGTCTTCTGCGCCCTGGATTTCGTGTTGTTCTACGTCTTCTGGGAGACGATGTTGATCCCCATGTACCTGCTCATCGGCGTCTGGGGAGGGCCGAACCGGATTTACGCCGCCATCAAGTTCTTCCTCTATACGCTCGCGGGAAGTTTTCTGTTGTTGATCGCCGTCATCGTCCTGTTCTTCCAAGGCGGCCATACGTTCGACATCCTGGCGCTGAGCCAGGCCCACTACGGACAGACGATGCAGGCATGGCTCTTCTGGACATTCTTCGCGGCCTTCGCGGTGAAGGTCCCGATGTTCCCGTTCCATACCTGGCTGCCGGATGCCCATGTCGAAGCGCCGACGGCAGGCAGCGTGATCCTGGCCAGCGTCCTGTTGAAGATGGGGGCCTATGGGTTCCTTCGCTTCAGTCTGCCGATCGTGCCCGACGCTGCGCAGCGGTTCACGCCGATCATCCTGACCCTGTCCGTCGTCGCCATCATCTACGGCGCCTACATGGCGCTGGCGCAGGCCGACCTGAAAAAGCTGATCGCCTATTCCAGCGTGAGCCACATGGGGTTCGTGACGCTCGGGATCTTTGTCTTCAACGCGCAGGGCGTGGAGGGCGCCCTCTTGCAGATGCTGAACCATGGGATCACCACCGGCGGCCTCTTTCTTTGCGTCGGGTTGATCTACGAGCGCACGCACAGCCGGCTCATCGCCGACAACGGCGGCCTGTCGAAGCCGATGCCCCGCTATGCCGCCTGTCTGGTCATTTTCGCATTGTCCTCGCTCGGCCTGCCGGGCACGAACAACTTTATCGGGGAATTTCTGGTGCTGGTGGGGACATTTCTCCAGAGCAAAACGATCGCCGTGATCGCCACGCTGGGGATCATCCTCGCGGCCGTCTATCTACTCTGGATGGTCCAGCGCGTGGCGTTCGGCGTGCCGAGTCCAAAGACGGCCAAGCTCCCCGACCTCAATTGGTGCGAGATGGCGACGCTCGTCCCGCTTGTGATCCTGGTCTTTTGGATCGGCGTGTTTCCGAACCTGTTCCTGGCGCCGATGCATGAGAGCGTCGCGCATCTTTTCGACACGATGGCGCGCGGGCAGCAGTCGATGCCGACCGCCGTGGGCCTGTTGTCAGGCGCCGGGATGACCGCGCCATGATACCATTCTCCCCCGGCGACCTATTGGCCATTCTTCCCGAGCTGATCGTCATGGGAGTCGGCTGCCTGCTGCTGGTGATCGATCCGTTGACCGCAGAGGACCGCAAGGAGCGTCTGGTCTATATCAGCCTGGCCGCGCTTGCGGTGGCCTTTATCGCCCAATATTGGTTGCTCGGGTTGCGGCGGCCGGTATTCAGTGGTCTGTATGTGCTGGACCCCTATGGGACATTCTGGAAGCTGCTGCTGATTCTCGTCGCCGGGCTGGTGATCCTGCTTGCGAAGGCGCATCTCAAGCTGGAAGCCATTGACCTCGGAGAATTCAACGCCTTCATCCTGTTATCGCTCTCCGGCATGATGGTCATGGTGTCCGGTCGGGACCTGCTGGTGATTTATCTCGGGCTGGAGCTCATGTCCATTTCGCTGTACATCATGGCAGGCTTCAAGCGATTCGAGCGGCGTTCGATGGAGGCGTCCGCCAAGTACTTCATTCTCGGATCGCTGTCGTCCGGCATCCTGCTCTATGGCATCTCGCTGTTGTACGGCCGGACCGGCAGCACCATGTTGTCGGGCATCAAAGCGGGACTCGCCGGACTGCCGCCCCACGATCCCATCCTGCTGCTTGCGATGATCCTGTTGGTCGTGGGGTTCGGGTTCAAGGTCTCGGCGGTGCCGTTTCATATGTGGACGCCGGACGTCTACGAGGGCGCTCCAACGTCCGTCACGGCCTACCTGGCCGTCGCCTCCAAGGCCGCGAGCTTTGCGGCGTTCGTGAGGGTCTTCATGGAAGCGCTCGGCGGCGTGAAAGCCAACTGGCAAGTGCTGCTGCTGATCGTCTCCATCGCGACGATGGTGCTGGGTAACGTGGTCGCGATCGTGCAGACGAATATCAAGCGGATGCTCGCGTACTCAAGCATCGCCCATGCGGGCTATGCCTTGATCGGTCTCGTCGTGGCCGATGCGGCCGGCGTGGCCGGTGTCATGCTCTATCTGGCGCTCTATGCCTTTATGACGCTGGGCGCCTTCACGGTGGTGACGATGCTGCGCAAAGGCGGGTTGGAAGGGGATGAGATCGAGGATTTTACCGGACTGGCGCGGCGCAACAAATGGGCGGCGCTGCTCATGCTGCTCTTCATGATCTCATTGACCGGCATCCCGCCGACCGCCGGCTTCATCGGAAAGCTCTACATCTTCATGGCGGCCGTGGGCGCGCATTTGACCTGGCTTGCGGTGCTTGCCGTCATCTTCGCCGCCGTATCGGCGTACTTTTATCTGCGCATCATCATGGTCATGTACATGCGCGAGCCCGGCGAGACAGCCGGCACGCCGGGCCATAATGTGCGCATCGTCGCGTCTCCGGCCATCATCGCCGTGCTGCTGGTAGCCGCGGCGGGCGTCCTGGTCCTGGGCATCTTTCCGGACCCGCTGGTGAAGGCCGCGCAGAGCGCGATCCTGCCGTAGCTAAGGAAGGCCGAATTGTGGCGCTGAAGAAGGGCGATATCATCGACGAGTACAAACGGTTTCCGGACAGTTGCGGGCTGGTGGTGAAGGTCATGGCCGGTGGCGAAGGGTTTGAAAAGATCGTCTGCTGTGGCCATGAGTTGACGGCGGACGATGTCGTGCCCGAGAAGATCAAAAAAGGCGGCCGGAAAATGGGCGATAAGGGCGTCGGCGTGATCATTGACGAAAGAAAGAGCCACCCGACGTCCTGTGGTCTGCGCGTGATGATCCTCGACGGCGGGCAAGGGATTCAGCAGATGGAATGCTGTGGACATTCGTTGACGCTGGCCGACGAGAAACCGTTGCTTGATCTGGGGGTCCGCAACATCCGTGGGTCGGATCCCCAAGAGGACGAGCCCGGCGGGCCCAGCGGAACGGCATGACGTTCGAGAGAGCCGGAAGGCTATGTCGTGAGGACGATGCGCTGGAGCTTGGCGTGGTTTTCGAGGACCGAGATGGCTTGGTGCAGCCGTTGGAGCTTCTGATTGCGCGTCCGCGTCGCTTCCTGATTGGCGAGGTTCACGCCTTCGATCCGGACGGACGTTTGAAGTTTTCTGAGGTGCTGATGCAACTCCTTCATTGACGCAGGGTCGAATTTCTTCAGCACGATCGGATTCAACGCGACATACCCTTCCACGATATCCTTCGCCATCAAGCCCAGGCTTCGGCCCCGGCCGCCGGTGCCCGCTGTGACTTTGGATGCCATCGCGTTACATCATCTCCCGTCGGACGGTGACCTTGGCCTTCATCTTCAGCCCTTCCTGGTAGGCCCTGAGCGCGCGCTGTTGTTTTTGAGCGAGGACCGCCTGGCGGGCGCGATCCTGGGGCGGCGCGACTTGCTCCATCGGCAGCGTCGGAGACGGGCGGCTCGCGAGCATGGCCTGAGCCTGGATCAACTCGTCGCCCGTCGGCGCAACGGATTCCCGCACCAGCATCCGGGCCTTTTCGCGCATCAAATCGGCCTTTTGGGAGCTTTCGAAAGTCGCCGGCGTGAGGCGGTTCGCCGCCAGCACGCGTTTATACTGTTCGGAGTTGAACTTGCCATCCTTCTGAAAGGCGGGAACGCCCCGGATGGAGTCGCGCAGCTCTTCGGCCGTCACGACGACGCCCATCTCTTTTGCGACCTGCATCCAGAGCCGGCTTTCGATGAGCTGTTCGATGACAAGCTGCTTGAGTTGATCTTCGGGCAATTCGCCCGGCATCAACTCCTTGTAGAACCGATAGGTGTTTTGGTAGGCCCGCTGATACTCATCCCGGCCGATCCGGTCGTTGCCGACGATGACGATCGTGTCTTCCTTGTTCTGCTCGAACCCCCACCAGCCCATCGTGACGACGAACGCCATGGCGATCAGGATCATGAGACCACGATAAAACCATGGCCTCTCGATGGCGCTTTCGCGGATCAGCTTGAGCATTGCGGTATTATAAATTGGGCATGCGGAGGAAGCAATGTGAATGACGCGACCCAGAGTCACGTGATTTGTTTTCGGGGTGGCCTTTTGCTACAATCCGGCGGATTGCGGAGTGGGACAATGTGCCGATAGACGAGGGTGTATCATCAACCCCGCTTTATCATAAGGCGACGGTCCTCAACCGCTTTATTGCCAAATCGTTAGACTTTTTGATCGTCTTAGCAATAGCGGAAGTGGCTCCGCCGTACGGTTTCTGGGCGGGTCTCTGGTACCTTCTGGTTGCAGACGGGTTCGCAGGCCGCAGCATCGGGAAGCGTTTGATCGGGCTCCAGGCATGGGTGTCTGACTCGCATATGGGAGCCGGGTTTAAGGACTCCATCATCAGAAACATCCCGATCGCGGCAAGTTACCTGGCATGGCAGGTCCCGTATGTGGGATGGTTGGGAACGGCAGTGATCCTGAGCGTCGAATCCCTTCTGATCATCGGGAATGATCGGGGGCTTCGGATCGGAGACGAATTGGCCCATACTCAGGTCGTCAATGAAAATATCTTTGACGTGGACCCTCAAGCATAAGGAGACACGCCTGTGAGTGTGATGGCAGGGATTCTCGGTTGGTTCTCGAATGACCTCGCGATTGACCTCGGCACGGCCACCACCCTGGTGTACGTGAGGGGACGCGGTATCGTGCTCAATGAACCGTCCGTCGTGGCGATCGAAAAAAAGACCGAAAATATACTGGCCGTCGGCACGGAGGCCAAGAAGATGCTGGGCCGCACGCCCGGCAACATCTCGGCGATTCGACCGATGAAGGAAGGCGTGATCGCCGATTTTGAGATGGCCGAAAAAATGCTCCGCCACTTCATCCAAAAAGCGCACAACCGCAGCACCTTCGTACGGCCGCGCATCATCATCGGGGTGCCATCGCGTATCACGCAGGTTGAGCAGCGCGCGGTGCGGGACTCCGCGGAGTTGGCCGGCGCCCGCGAAGTGTATCTCATCGAGGAACCGGTCGCGGCGGCCATCGGCGCGGGCCTGCCGATCACCGAGCCCTCCGGCAATATGGTGGTGGACATCGGAGGCGGCACCACGGATATCGCCGTGTTATCCCTCGGCGGCATTGTCTACAGCGAGTCGGTGAAGGTGGCGGGCGATCGCATGGATGATGCGATCATGAACTACGTCAAAAAGAAATATAACCTGCTGATCGGCGACCATATGGCCGAGCGGATCAAGGTGGAGATCGGCTCCGCCTATCCGTTTGAGGAGAAAAAAGAGTTGATGGTGAAAGGCCGGGATCTCATCTCCGGCATCCCGCGCACCCTGGTGATCAACGACGCCGAAATCCGCGAGGCCCTGATCGAGCCGATCAGTACCATCATCAACGCCATCAAGGTGGCGCTCGAGAACACGCCTCCGGAGCTGGCCGGCGACATCATCGATTGCGGGATGGTGTTGACGGGCGGCGGCTCGCTGCTCCGGGGCATGGATACACGCCTGCGCGAGGAGACCGGCCTGCCGATCATCACGGTGGACGATCCGCTCACCTCGGTCGTACTAGGCGTGGGCAAGATTCTCGACGAACTGGACCTGCTACGCAAAGTCAGCGTGATGTCCCAGTACAGCGGCTCGCGGTAGCGCAGGGCCCCGATCGGGGTTCATGATCTCGTTCCAATTGACTACAGGTGCCAAACGAGCCGTTCTTCTCCTTCTCGCCATTCTCGCCGCTGCGCTCGTGTTTCTTCCCGAATCCCGAGAAGGCCCACTCAAGCGGATCGGCCGGGGACTGGCCTCCACGGTGGGGTATCCCCTGCGGGCGCTCGACAATCTGAACCAGGGCGTGGCGAACGTCTGGAACGGATATGTTGCGCTGGGGCACGTTCGGGAAGAAAACCTGGCCCTCCGGGACGACATCGCGCGGCTGCAGGAGGAGAACGGCCGGCTCAGGGAGCTCTCGGTGGCCGCGGGCCGTCTTCGGGAATTGCTCGACCTGCAGGAGTCGTTCCCCTACAGCACCATCGCTGCACGAGTCATCGGCCGGGATCCCACCAATTGGTACCGCAGCGTCATCATCAATAAGGGACAGCAAGATGGTTTGACCGCCGACATGGGGGTCATGACGCCGCAGGGCGCCGTGGGCCGGATCATCAAGGTCTATGACCACATGTCCGTCGTCTTGCTGATCATCGACCGCAACAATGCCATTACCGGCCTCGTCCAGCGCACGCGGGATGAAGGCATCGTGGAGGGGACCGAAAAAGGCGTCGCGTGGATCAAGTACCTGCCGTTGATGGCCACCATCAAGGTCGGTGATCCTGTGGTCACTTCCGGGCTGGCGGGAGGGTTTCCGAGAGGGGTGCCGATCGGTCGAATCACCAAGACCGAGCGGCGCCAGGCGGAGATGTTCCTGTCTGCCGAAATCGAACCCGATGCGGATTTCGGGAAGCTTGATGAGGTCCTGGTGATCACCAGTCTGCAGGAAGCGGCGGCGCTGCCACCGAATCCGTTTCCCGCCCGGCTGCCGAAGCGTCCGGAGAGACCATGAAATATCTCTTCTATGGCGCGCTCGTCTTGCTGGTTGTCCCGCTCCAGATCGCGGTGTTCGACCGCGTGAGCATCGGTGGTATCCGCCCGGACCTCGCCCTGGTGTTCGTGTGCCTGATTGGCCTCAAGGCCGGCGAACTGGATGCGATCGCCGTCGGGATTTTGCTCGGCTTCAGTCAGGATCTCTTTTCCGGCGGATTGTACTGGGAAAATGTCTGGTTGAAGCCGTTGCTCGGCTTGATGGCCGCGTTGGCAAGCCGCAATCTGGTCAACCTCACCTTGAGGTTTGCCTTCATGCTGCTGCTCGCCCTGTCCATCTTTTCGGGATCGGTCATGTTTTTGCTCAAATCGTTTTCCGGCGGGGGCATGGATTTTCTGGTCGTCGCCCGCACGGTGATCGTACCGCAGGCCTGCTACGATGCGGTCCTCGGGTTGCTTGGACTGGCGCTGTATCGCGCATGGATTGAGTCCCCCTCGCCGCTCCGGTTCGATGAGCTATGAGTAACGTCTCCGTCCAACCCGACGACTTCAAGAAGCTCCAGCGTCGGTTGCTGTATTTGCGCCTGGGTTTGCTCGTGGGCATCTTTCTGATCTTCTCGCGCCTCGGCTATCTCCAGGTCATCAAGGGATCGTATTACCGCGATCTGTCCGAGCAAAATCGTGTGCGCACGCTGAACATCCGGCCCGCCAGAGGCCTGATCTTCGATCGGCAGGGCGAGCTGCTGGCGAACAACGTCCCGAGCTTCAACTTGTATATGACGCTGGAAGACATCCGAGATCGCGAAGCCCTCGCCGCCGGGTTGGAGCACCTCATTGGGCTGCCGAGCGACGAAACAAAGAAGCGCCTGGCCCGCCAAGCCCGATCCTATCTTCCGGTTCTGTTGAAGACAGGCCTGACGCTTCGGGAGGCCGCGCTGATTGAGGGGCATCGCCTGGACTTGCCGGGCCTGAGAATCCAGGCCGAATCCCAACGGAGTTATGTCAATGGGCCGCTCGCAGGCCACCTGCTCGGGTACGTCGGAGAGGTGTCGGCTGAACAACAGGACGAACCGGCCTTCGCGGGGCTGGTGCAGGGCAGTTTCGTCGGCAAGACGGGTGTGGAGAAGACGTTTGACCAGGTGATCCGAGGCAAGCCCGGGCAGAAGACGGTCGAGGTGGACGCCCGCGGGACCGAACGCAAAACGCTGTCGGTCCAGGAGCAGACATCCGGCGACGATCTGTACCTGAGCATCGATGTGCCGATGCAGCGGATGGCGGAAAATTTGCTGGGGAATGAATCGGGCGCGGTCGTCGCGATCGACCCGAACAACGGCGATGTCCTCGTGATGGCAAGCCGGCCGACCTTCGATCCCAACGTGCTGTCGCACGGGATCACCGGGGCGGTATGGGAGCAGATCGCCAATGACATCCGTCACCCGCTTACGAACCGGGCGATACAAGGGCAGTATCCGCCGGGGTCCACGTTCAAGATCATGGTGGCGTCGGCCGCGTTGGAATCGGAGCGATGGTCTCCGGAGACCAGGGTGCATTGCGCGGGCGCCTATCCGTTCGGCAACCATGTCTTTCGCGATTGGAAAAAGGGCGGGCACGGCTCGATGGACCTGGAACAGGCCATCGTCAATTCGTGCGACGTCTATTTCTATGTGCTGGGCAACCGCATCGGGGTGGACGCCATTGCGGTGGCCGCCCATCAATACGGTCTCGGCGAGCCCACCGGGGTTGAGCTGCAGGGCGAACGCCCGGGCACCGTGCCATCCACGGAATGGAAGCGCAAGGTCCGCAAGGAGGCGTGGTATCCCGGCGAGACGATTTCGGTCGCCATCGGTCAGGGATATGTGACGGTCACCCCTCTGCAGATGGCGGCGGCCATGGGGGCCGTCGCCAACGGCGGCACCTTGTATCGGCCCCGCTTGGTCCGTGCGATCCGCGAACGGAGCACGGGCCAGCTGCGCGACATCCCGCCGGTCGAGCGCGGGGAAGTGCCGATGCGGGAAAATTCGTTCGCGATCCTCCAGAATGCCCTGCAGGGGGTGGTGACACATGGAACGGGAGGGAGAGCCAAATCGAAGTTTGTCGACATTGCCGGAAAGACGGGGACCGCGCAGACCGTCGGCGCGCGCCCGAACTTCGAGAAGGGACAGGACATCCCGAAGCAGTTTCGCGATCATGCCTGGTTCGTGGCATTCGCGCCGGTCCTGAATCCTAGAGTTGCCATCGCCGTCATCGTCGAGAACACGGGCCACGGCGGCACCTTCGCGGCGCCGATCGCGAAGGCCCTGATCGAGGAGTATTTGAAGGAACATGATCGACAGCCGGATTCCTGACCACTTCGAATGGCGGTTTGCGTTGGTGGCCCTGGGGATCCTCCTGCTTGGAGTGATCTCCATCTACAGCGCCACGCACGATCTGGACAAGACAGGGTCTCTGCCGATGTATGGCAAGCAGATGATCTGGATCCTGGTCGGCATGGTCGCCTTTCTGGTCGCCATGGCGATCGATTATCACCGGCTGGCCAGTCAGGCGTACCTGATCTATGGGCTGACGCTGGTGATGTTGGTTCTGGTGCTGTTCGGCGGGCGCTCCAGCCGCGGTGCGCAGCGCTGGTTTGCGCTGGGTCCGGTGGCCTTTCAGCCCTCGGAAGTGGCGAAACTCGTGCTGGTCATCGTGCTGGCCAAATATTTTGCCGACGTGCAACGAACGGGATGGATACAGCAGGTCATCATCCCCGGGCTGTTGACGGCGCCCGGCCTGCTGCTGATCCTCAAGCAGCCGGACCTCGGCACCGCGATGAGCTTTACGTTCATCTACCTCGCGATGGTCCTGATGGGCGGCTTTCACGCAAAGACGCTCGGCATGGCGATTCTCTTCACGGCGATGCTCTTTCCGTTCATCTGGGAGCTTTTCTGGACCTCTCTGCACGATTATCAGCGAGAGCGCATTCTGACATTCTGGGATCCCACCCTTGACCCGGCCGGCAAGGGGTACCACACGTTGCAATCGCAGATCGCCATCGGGTCGGGCGGTCTCTGGGGCAAAGGTTTGGACGAAGCCACGCAGAGCCGGCTGCGGTTTCTGCCGGAAGGCCACACGGATTTTATCTTCGCCGTCTTTGCAGAACATTGGGGATTTATCGGGGTCGCCGTACTGTTCGCGCTCTTCGCCGTGCTGATCTTTCTGATCGCCGAGATCGCGTTCAAGGCCAAGGACGGCATGGGGTTGTTGCTGGCCGGCGGCATTCTCGCGATGCTGGGATTCTGCCTGATCGTCAACGTCGGGATGACGATGGGCGTGTTTCCGATTGTCGGCATCCCGCTGCCGCTGATGAGTTATGGAGGGACCACGACCGTCACCACGATGGCGGCCCTGGGTCTCCTGCTGAATGTGAAACGACGACGACTGACTTTGTTTTATTGAGTGTAACCTTTTAACGGCACGTGGGTCTAACGGATATGGGCGCTCGCATGACTGCCCGATCCGTGGGATCCCGGTTGCCAAGGAGTACGCATGGGTTCCGATATCATCGTCAATGTCGCGCGGGAGGAAACCCGCGTGGCGGTGCTCGACCGAAAAATTCTCACCGACCTTTATATTGACCGGGCGAAGCAGCGGGACTTCGTCGGCAATGTCTATAAAGGCAAGGTCGTCAAAGTCCTTCCAGGCCTACAGGCCGCCTTCATCGACATCGGCCAGGACAAGGCCGCGTTCATGCATGTCTCCGAGCTGATCGGCGCGCCGGAAATGGGCGAGCCGCTTCTGGAGTTGGACGACAAGACGACGGAGGTGGCGAAGGCCCACCGGCATAGTTCCAAGCCCATTGAGGATCTTCTGGAAGAAGGCCAGGAGTTGATGGTGCAGGTCACCAAGGGTCCGATCGGCACCAAGGGATCGCGCGTGACCGCGTATGTGTCGCTCCCCGGCCGTTATCTTGTGTTTATGCCGACGGTGGAGCACATCGGCATTTCCCGCCGGATCGAAAAAGATGAAGAGCGTAGCCGGCTCAAACAACTCATGCAGAAGCTGAGGAAGCCGGGCTCCGGCTATATCGTGCGGACGGTGAGCGAAGGCGTGTCGGACGACGAACTCCGATCGGACGTGGAGTTTTTACAGGCATCGTGGGAGGAGATTTTGGAGAAGAAGCGCCGGCTGAAAGCCCCGGCCCTCCTGCATAGCGACCTGGACCTGGTCTTCCGGACCGTCCGGGACCACTTCACGAAGGACGTGCAGCACCTCTGGATCGATTCGAAAGTCGAATATGAGGCCATCCGCGAGTTCGTGAGCCGCTATCTGCCGGAATTCCTGTCGCGCATCCATCTCTATATGAAGGAAGAGCCGATCTTCGACCATTTCGACCTGGAGTCAGAGATCGCGAGAGCGATGGCGCGCAAGGTGTGGCTGAAGTCCGGCGGGCATATCGTGATCGACCATACCGAGGCCATGACCGTCATCGACGTCAACACGGGCCGGTTCGTCGGGAAGCGCGATCTCGAGGAAACGATCGTGAAGACCAACCTCGAAGCCGTCAAGGAGATCGCGTACCAGCTCAAATTACGGAGCATCGGCGGGATCATCATCATTGACTTCATCGACATGGAACGCGAGCGCAACCGGGAAAAGGTCTTCCAGGCGCTGAACGAGGCATTGGGGCACGACAAGGCCCGCACCAAAATTTTGAAGGTGTCGGAGCTGGGTCTGGTGGAAATGTCGCGCGAGCGCGTGCGCGAGGACCTGTACCGCGCGCTCTCCGAGCCGTGCCGGTATTGCGAAGGGCGCGCCTACACCAAGGACCCGACGACGATCTGCTATGAGCTGTTCCGCGACATCCGGCGGCTCGAGCCGACTCCGGACGAGAGCACCGTCGTGATCGGCGCGCATCCCAGCGTCGCCTCTGTGCTGACGGATGAAGAGGCCGGTTCCATTGCCGACCTCGAGCGTGAATGCCAGGTGAAGATCAGCATCAAACCCGATTCCACGTTGCACATCGAACAGTACGACATCGTGATGTTGTAGCCGGTCCGTGATGTGAGTCTTGACGGCGCGCGTTGCCGTTGGCTATGGTGAAGGTGCCTGCAACGGCGACACATCATCCTGGTTCTTGACTCGAAACAGGTCGAATGTATGACACCGAGAGGCTCAATGGCTCTGGGAGGGGAACTTGTCGCTCATGGGGAGAGGGGCGAGCTGCGTCCGGCCGACTTTGGCTACCCGGAGCGCCTCCACACCATCTCCGATCCGCCGCCGGTCCTGTATTTTGACGGGCGCCCCGTCCCGGAGGACCGCCAAGCTGTCGCGATCGTGGGCGCGCGGCATGCCACAGGATATGGCCTACGCGTGACCGACGCGCTGGCGCGCGAACTGGCCGGACTCGGGTTCACGGTGGTGAGCGGCATGGCCCGAGGCATTGATGCCGCCGCCCATCGCGGAGCGCTGGCGGTTGGAGGACGGACCATCGCCGTGCTCGGCTGCGGCCTGGATGTGATCTATCCACCGGAACACGCGCGTCTGCAGGCGGAGATTGCGGAAGCCGGATCGGTCATCACGGAATTCCCTCCGGGATCGAGGCCGCTCGCGGCGCACTTTCCGCGCAGGAACCGCATCATCAGCGGACTCTCCTTGGGCGTCGTGGTGGTGGAAGCCACTCCGGAGAGCGGCTCGCTGATCACGGCCCGGCTTGCCCTGGACCAGGGCCGGGAAGTATTCGCCGTGCCGGGGCCGATCGGGCCGATGAGCCGTGGCCCGCACAGTTTGATCAAGCAAGGCGCCAAACTCGTGGAATCCGTGGATGACATTCTGGAAGAACTCACGTCGCAATTCGAACCTTCGCTCGCTGGGGTCCGTCGTTGCGAGGCCCTTCGGGAAGGAGCGCGTCCTGGCGCGCTTGGGGCAGGTGGGTGCGATGGAGAGCAGCGTTTAGAACCAGCCGTCAAGCGTTCCTTATCCGAGGTGTTGCCTGCGTTTAACCTCGATGAACTCTTGCCGCACGAACGGATCGTGTATGCTCACATGAACGGCGAACCGATGACGATGGACGACCTGACCGAGAAGACATCGTTGGCTTCCGCGGTGGTGGCCGCAGCGCTTTTGGGACTGGAACTCAAAGACGCCATTCGTCAGTTGCCGGGACAACGGTATTACCGCCTGCGGTAACCCATCATTATTTAGAGAGCACGTTTCATGGCGAAGTCACTGATCATCGTCGAATCGCCCGCCAAAGCGCGGACCATCACGAAATATCTGGGCCGCGGTTATACCGTCGTCGCGTCGATCGGGCACGTCAAAGATTTGCCGACCAGCAAGCTTGGCGTGGACCTGGACCACGACTTCAAGCCGCAGTACGTCACGATCAAAGGCAAATCTCAGGTGCTCGCCGACATCAAGAAGAAGGCCGAAGCCGCGGACAAGGTCTATCTCGCGCCCGACCCGGACCGTGAAGGCGAAGCGATCGCGTGGCATCTTGCCGAGGAGATTGACGGCAAGCCGAAGGGCAAAAAATCGAAGACGCCTTCGAAAGTCTTCCGCGTGCTGTTCAACGAGATCACGGCGGCGGCCGTCAAGCGCGCCCTCCAGTCGCCCGGCCAGATCGACATGAATCTCGTCAACGCGCAACAAGCCCGTCGCGTGCTGGACCGGATCGTGGGCTACCAGGGCAGCCAGTTGCTGTGGAAGAAGGTGCGTCGCGGACTCAGCATGGGCCGCGTGCAGTCCGTCGCCGTCAAGTTGATCTGCGACCGCGAGCAGGAGCGCGAAGCGTTCCGGTCGGAAGAGTACTGGTCCATCACGGCGACGCTGGCCGGACCGAACCCCCCTCCGTTCGAGGCGAAGCTCTATCGCATCAACGGCCAGGAGGCAGTGGTGTCGTCCGAGCAGGACGCCGCCCGCATCGTGGAGGCGGTGGACGGCAACGATTTCATCATCGAGACGATCGAGCGCAAGGAAAAGCGGCGGAACCCGCTGGCGCCGTTCATTACGAGCCGGTTGCAGCAGGACGCCGCGCGCAAGCTCCGCTTTACGTCGAAAAAAACCATGGCCCTGGCGCAGCAACTCTACGAGGGACAGGAAATCAGCGGCGAAGGTCCCGTGGGCTTGATCACCTACATGCGGACGGACTCCACGCGGATCTCCGATGAAGCCGCCGAGGAAGCCCGGCGGTTGATCCGGGAACGCTTCGGCACGGAATATCTGCCGTCGACCCGCAATGTCTATAAGAACCAGAAGGCCGCGCAGGAGGCGCACGAGGCGATCCGACCTACATCGGCGCATCGCGATCCGGAATCGATCAAGGACTGCCTCGATCGGGACATGTACCAGCTCTACAAATTGATCTGGAACCGCTTCATCGCCTCGCAGATGGTCCCGGCGATCATGGAGGTGACGCGGGTGGATTCGGTTCCGCAAAACACCGGCCAGACCTATACGTTTCGAACGACCGGGACCGTAGTCAAGTTTCCCGGCTATACCGCTGTCTATCAGGAAGCGCGGGACGCAGACGTCACGCTGACGCCCAAGGTCGAGCAGGAGACGGACGAGGACAACGAGCGGCAGCTGCCGGTCCTCAATGAAGGCGACCGTCTGCGCCTCGTCGCGCAAGAAGGACAAAAGACCGCAGGAGTCCTGCCCAGGCAGCACTTCACGCAGCCCGCGCCGCGGTACAACGAGGCCTTGCTCATCCGCGAACTGGAAGAAAAAGGGATCGGCCGTCCCTCCACCTATGCCGCCATTATCTCCACCATCCAGGACCGCAAGTATGTGGAGAAGCTGGAGGCCCGCTTCGTGCCGACCGAAACCGGCAAGATCGTGAACGACTATCTGGTCAAGGGATTCCCGGACATTCTCAACACCGACTTCACCTCGCAAATGGAAAAGGAGCTCGATGAGGTGGAAGAAGGCGAGAAGCCGTGGGTCACGGCGGTGCGGGATTTCTACGTGCCGTTCAGCAAGGACATGCAAAAGGCCAAGGACATCCCCGGTCCGAAGGATATCGTCGAGCCGCCGACGGACATTCCCTGCGAGAAGTGCGGACGGATGATGGAGATCAAATGGGGCCGCAATGGGAAATTTCTGGCGTGTCCTGGGTACAAAGACGACCCGCCGTGCAAGAACACGCAGAATTTCGAGAAGCTTCCCGACGGCTCGATCAAGATCGTCGCCAAGCAGGAGCTGACCACCGACGAGAAGTGCGAGAAGTGCGGCTCCCCGATGGTGATCAAGGTCGGCCGCTTCGGGCAATTCATCGCCTGCTCCGCCTATCCCACCTGCAAGACCACCAAGGCCATTCCCATCGGCGTCAAATGCCCCGAAGACGGCGGCGATTTGACCCAGAAGCGGAGCAAGAAGGGCCGGACGTTCTACGCCTGCACCAATTATCCCAATTGCAAGTTCGCGCTGTGGGACAAGCCTGTGGCGAAACCCTGCCCTCAGTGCGGCGCTCCTTTCCTGGTTGAGAAATATTCCAAGCAGGCCGGGAACTCCGTGGTCTGCCGTGTGGAGACGTGCGGCTACAAAGAAGCCTAACCGCGGAACTGTGTTACAATTTCCAGCATGCGCGACGACGTAGTGATCATCGGCGGCGGCTTAGCCGGTTCCGAGGCCGCCTGGCAGGCCGCCAACCGAGGTGCCAAGGTCACGCTCTATGAGATGCGCCCGAAGGAACCGACGGCCGCGCATAAGACCGGCTTCATGGCCGAACTCGTCTGCTCCAATTCCCTCGGCTCCAACGAGATTCTCAGCGCTCCCGGCATCTTGAAAGAGGAAATGCGGCGGCTCGGTTCGCTGATCATCAAGGTGGCGGACGAAGCGCGCGTCCCGGCCGGCGCGGCTTTGGCGGTGGACAGGGATATCTTTGCGCAGAAGATCACGCACGCCCTCGAAGGCCATCCCAACGTGAGGATTCTTCATGAGCAGGTGACGGCCATCCCTCCGGACGCCGTCACGATCGTGGCGACCGGTCCATTGACCTCCGACGGTCTGGCCGAGCATCTCAAACAGCTCACCCATGCCCAGCACCTGTACTTCTTCGACGCGATCGCCCCCATTATTGATACCGACAGCGTTGATATGAGCATCGTATTCAAAGCCTCCCGCTATGATGCGGGCGAGGGCGACTATCTGAACTGTCCGATGACCGAGGCCGAATACGACGCGTTCTACCAAGCGTTGTTGAGCGCCGAGAAGGTGGTGCCCAAGGAATTCGAGAAGGTGCCGTACTTCGAGGGCTGTCTCCCCGTGGAAGTCATGGCGGAGCGAGGCCGCGACACCATGATGTTCGGGCCGCTGAAGCCCGTGGGCCTCATTGACCCGAGGACGCAGACGCGCCCCTATGCGGTCGTCCAGCTTCGCATGGAGAACCGGCACGGCACCTGCTACAACATGGTGGGTTTTCAGACCAAGCTGACCTACGGGGCCCAGAAGCGCGTCTTCCGCACGATCCCCGGTCTCGCCAACGCCGAGTTCCTCCGCTACGGCAGCGTGCATCGCAACACCTTTATCAATTCTCCCGTCCTCATGCGAGAGACCTTGCAGCTCAAGACCGCCGAGCATACGTTCCTGGCGGGCCAGCTCGTCGGCGTGGAAGGCTATACCGAGGCCGCGGCGTCGGGAGGACTGGCCGGCATCAATGCCGCTCGCCGCGTGCAGGGCCAGGCGCTCGTGGCGCCCCCGGAGACGTCAGCCCACGGCGCGCTGTTGAAATACATCACCACCAGCGATCCCCGACATTTCCAACCGATCAACACCAACTACGGATTGTTTCCTCCGTTGCCGGCCCGCGTGCGCGACAAACAGGAGCGGCAACGCCGGATCGGTCAGCGCGCCCTGGAGGATTTTGGGACGTGGATGCAGCGATCCGGGCTTTCCTAACACATCTTGACGTCGAGCGGGGCGCCTCTCCCCACACGCTCCGCAATTACGCGCAGGACCTGCGCCAGTTCCTGGAATTTCTCAAAGGCGGCGGTGCAGTTCCGACGATCCACGCGGTGGATCAGACGGCCGTGCGTGGCTTCCTCGCCTTCCGGACCTCCAAAGGAGACGGCAAGGCCACCAGGGGGCGGAAGCTTGCCGCCGTCCGGAGCCTGTTCAAATTTCTGGCCCGCGACGGCGCGATCGTGCGGAGTCCGGCGGCCGGTGTGCTCACCCCCAAGATGGACAAAAAATTGCCGAAGGTCCTGACGGCCGATGATGCCAAGCGCTTGATGGAAGACAACGGCGCTCGGAAGCCCCGGTCGCTGCGCGATCAGGCCATTTTAGAAACGCTGTATTCCAGCGGGGCGCGCGTCGCGGAGCTCGTGGCCCTCAATATAAAGGATGTGGATCTCGACGGAGGCACGGCGACCGTGTTGGGCAAAGGGCGCAAGGAACGAATCGTTCCGCTCGGCCGCCATGCGGTGGGGGCGATCCGAGCCTATCTGGCATCCCTTCAGGCCGGCACCGTCGGCGGCCAGAGGCCGTTATTCCGGAACAACCGGGGCGGCAGACTGACCACGCGGAGCGTCGAACGATTCGTCTCCACGTATTCCAGGGCGCTGCCGAACTTCCCGGCGATCAGCCCGCACGCGCTGCGGCATTCCTTTGCCACACATCTTTTGGATGGAGGGGTCGACCTACGCGCCATCCAGGAGCTGCTCGGACACGCGTCGCTTTCCACCACCCAGCGGTACACGCATGTGGCGTTGGATCGGCTCATGGAAAGCTACGACCAGGCCCATCCGCGCGCGCATGACGTGCCCGAGGCCTCCGGCAAGCCGTGACGCAGCCCATCATCCGTTCCACCACCGTGTTATGCGTGCGACGCGATTCGCACGTCGCGATGGCGTGCGACGGACAGGTGACGCTCGGCACGACGGTGATGAAGCACAACGCAAAGAAGCTTCGTCGTATGTATAATGAGACTGTGCTGGCGGGATTTGCGGGCGCGACCGCGGACGCATTTACCTTGTTCGAGCGATTCGATGCGAAGCTCCAGGAATATCGGGGGAACCTGATGAGGGCCGCTGTGGAGCTCGCGAAGGACTGGCGGACGGACCGCATGCTGCGAAAGCTCGAGGCGCTGCTGGCCATCGCCGACAGTTCGCATTCCTTGATCGTCTCGGGGACCGGCGACGTCATCGAGCCGGAAGACGGCATCCTGGCGATCGGGTCCGGCGGGCCGTATGCCTTGGCCGCCGCGAGGGCGCTGCTGAGCCACTCCAATCTGAATGCCAGGATTATTGTCGAGGAATCGGTGCGGATTGCCGGCGGCATTGATATCTATACCAATACGGACATGACGATCGAGGAGTTAAAGCCTCCGGCTCAAGGTAAATCATGAGCGAGAACAAACAGGCGCAAGGGCTGGAAAGTTTGACGCCGCGCCAGATCGTCGAGGAGCTGGACCGGTACGTCATCGGACAGCGCGATGCCAAACGGATGGTGGCGATTGCGCTCCGCACGCGGTGGCGACGCCAGCGGCTGCCGTCGCATTTGCGCGATGAAGTCATCCCCAAGAACATCATCATGATCGGCCCGACCGGAGTGGGGAAGACCGAGATTTCGCGCCGGCTCGCGAAACTGTCCCAGGCGCCGTTCATCAAGGTGGAGGCGTCGAAATTCACCGAGGTCGGCTATGTCGGGCGGGACTGCGAATCGATGATCCGCGACCTGACGGAGCAGGCCATCACGATGGTCAAGGCGGAACATGCGGAAGGGATCCAGCGGAAGGCCGAAGCGCAGGCCGAGGACCGGCTGCTCGACCTCCTGTTGCCGCCGCCGACCGTGAAGCCGAGCACATTCGACGAAGCCGGGCGTGAATCCACAGGAGACAGCTACGAGACGACCCGCTCGAAGCTTCGCCTGCAGCTTCGCGAGGGCAAGCTGGACAGTCGCTCGGTCGAACTTGAGGTCAAGGACAAGTCCGGGATTCCCATCGGCGTCATTTCCAACATGGGAGGGATGGAACAGATCCAGGACCAGCTTCAGGAAATGCTCGGCGGCATGTTCCCCGCAAAAAAGAAGCGGCGCATGGTCAAGGTGCCGGAAGCGCTGGAGTTGTTGACGCAGGAAGAGGCGCAGAAGCTGATCGACATGGAAGCCGTCGTCAAGGAAGCGGTGAGCAAGACCGAGCAGCATGGGATCGTGTTCCTGGACGAGATCGACAAGATCGCGGGGCGCGAGCGCAGCATGGGACCTGACGTGTCGCGCGAGGGCGTGCAGCGCGATCTGCTTCCGATCGTGGAAGGCTCGACCGTCACGACCAAGTACGGTCCGGTCAAGACCGACCATATTCTCTTCATCGCGGCCGGCGCGTTCCATGTCGCCAAGCCCTCGGACCTGATTCCGGAGTTGCAGGGACGGTTTCCGATCCGCGTCGAGCTGAGCCCATTGACGAAGGACGATTTTTTGCGCATCCTCACGGAGCCGCAGAACGCCTTGATCACGCAGTACACGGCGCTCCTGGAGACCGAAGGCGTGTCGCTCGATTTCACGCGGGAAGGATTGGAGGAGATCGCCGCCACGGCGGTGCTGGTCAACGAGCGGTCGGAGAATATCGGCGCGC
This sequence comes from Nitrospirota bacterium, assembly GCA_005877815.1. Classification (GTDB taxonomy): domain Bacteria; phylum Nitrospirota; class Nitrospiria; order Nitrospirales; family NS-4; genus NS-4. The sequence goes on along the minus strand of VBOG01000158.1, from coordinate 4,874 downwards.
GGCGCCTCTTCACGATCATGGAACGCCTGCTCGAAGAGATTTCCTTCGATGCCCCGACGCTCGCCGAGAAAAAGCTGACGATTGACGCGCAGTACGTGAAGGACCGGCTGAAGGCCATCGTCATGGACGAAGACCTGAGCCGGTACATCTTGTAAATCAGGAGATCCGCATGGACGAACTGATCAAGAAAGCCCATGTGCTCGTGGAAGCCCTGCCGTACATCAAGGCCTTCGCCGGCAAAACCATCGTGATCAAGTACGGTGGGAAGGCGATGACCGATCCGGTGCTCAAGGAAGGCTTTGCCACGGACGTCGTGTTGCTGAAGTATGTCGGCCTGAACCCGGTCATCGTGCACGGCGGCGGGCCCCAGATCGATCAGATGCTGAAGCGTCTCGCGATCGAGCCGAAGTTCCGGCAGGGCGTGCGGGTCACCGACGCGGCCACGATGGAAATCGTGGAAATGGTGCTGGGCGGGACGATCAACAAGGAGATCGCGGCGCTCATCACGCGCCATGGGACGAAGGCCGTCGGCCTTAGCGGCAAGGACGGCGGGCTCATTCAAGCCAAGCCCTTCACGAAGGCGGACTGGACGAAGAAGCTCGGCACGGACCTCGGGAGCCTGGCCGATCATGAAGATTACGGCCTGGTCGGCGACGTGCTGAGCATAAATCCATCGCTGCTGTACACGTTGCAGGGGAGCCAGGTCATTCCGGTGATCGCGCCGCTCGGCATGGGAAAGGACGGGCAGACTTACAACATCAACGCCGATCTCGTCGCGGGCGCCATCGCCGGCGCGCTGGGCGCCGAGAAGCTGGTCGTGCTGACCGATGTGCGCGGCATCCGAGACGAGGACAGCAAGCACGTGTCGACGCTCGCCCGAAAGGACGTCGCCCGCATGGTAAGGAAAGGCACAATCAGCGAAGGCATGCTCCCGAAAGTCCAGGCCTGCCTGACGGCGCTCGAAGGCGGCGCGAAGAAGGCGCACGTGATTGACGGCCGGACGCCGCACGCCATTTTGCTGGAGATTTTCACGGACAAAGGGATCGGCACCGAAATCGTCGCCTGATCAGCTTCCCTCATGGACAGTACCGCCATGCCAATGGCCGAGCACACCACGAACGATCCGACAGTCGTGGCCAGGATTCGGCGCTTCTCGGTGCGGCTCACGATCGTGTTCATCCTCACCGGCAATGCGCTCTTCCTGGTCGGCCTCTGGGGAAGCGGGGTTGATCTCGACAAGGTGTTCGCCGAACGCGACTTCTTCGATCCCGTCAAAGACATCTGCCTTCGCCTTGCCTGGTATACCCCGCGTGGTGAAAAGGACCCCATCCGGCTGTGCAAAGAGTGGATCAACCTCGCCGATACGTCCGGACGGGTGCACAAGAACGATAAGGACCTGGAGATCGTGAAAGGCACCGACGGGAAGGTCTATGCCAATGCCTCCGGCGCGGGCGACGGCCGCATCATCGCGCTCTTGCTGTTCGTGATCGCCATCATCGCCGTCGGCATGTGGCTGCAACGCTATTTGATCGTCCGCTATCGCGCCCGCCTCATCGCCGAATTAAAGCATTCGTGAGAGCACCGCGTGCCTCGTCGCGGCCCGTGATCCTGGCGCACGGGGGCGCGGGGTCCACACCCATGACGCCAGTCCAGCGCGACTGTCTGGTCGAGGCCCTGACCATCGGCTTTGACGTGTTGCGCTATGGGGGGCGCGCTCTGGATGCGGTCGAAGCGACGATCCGCGTGCTGGAGTCCGGCCTGTTCAACGCCGGTCTGGGTGCCCGCATCCAATTGGACGGCGTTCGCCGGATGGACGCCTCGATCACGGAGGGCCGGACGTTGCGAGCCGGGGCAGTGGCCGGCATCGAGCGGATCCGCCATCCCATCAGTGCGGCGCGGCTGGTGATGGAAAAGACGGAGCATGTCTTGTTGTTCGGCAAGCATGCCACGCGCCTTGCCGAGCATTACAAACTCGAGCGCCAGCCACGCGTACCCACATCTTTACGAAAAGGTATGGCGCCTCCTAAGGGTTCGCAGAAGAGAACCGTCGGGCTGTACGAGGAGATGGAAGAGCGGGAAACCGTCGGCGCCGTCGCGCTGGATCGCGATGGCAATGTCGCCGCCGGGGCGTCGACCGGCGGCATTTCCTATATGCTGCCGGGGCGCATCGGCGACAGCCCGTTGATCGGATGCGGCGTGTATGCGGACAATGACGCGGGTGCCGTTTCAATGACGGGCCAAGGCGAGAGCATCATCCGCATCGCGGCCGCCAAGGAAATCGTCGACCAGTTAGAGAGCGGCACGAACCCGATGACCGCCGCGCGTCACACGTTAAACAAACTCAAGAAGCGCATCGCGGGCGGTGAGGCCGGGGCCCTTGTCCTCACATCCAATGGCCGCCTGGCGATCTACCACAATTCTCCGCAGATGTGCGCAGGGTATTGGAAAGACAGCGGAAAGCCGGTGGTATATCTTTATTTTCCAAATCGTTTGACAGGGAGGAGCCTAAATGATACTTACTAGGTTACACTTCCTTGGGAAAAATGATGAACCTCAGGGCTCTCCTAGTAGTCGCGCTCATCCTTTCAGGCCCTCTTGTCGGCATCTCATACGGCCAGGATCCTCCGGGCCAGGCGATAGCTGAAGTCCACCAAGCCGTTCGGCACGATATTTCACGGCCGCTCCGCGAAATCCCACAGGTTTCGGAGCATGTGGGCGAGCCGAAGGTGGACATTCCGCTGCGCCTGATCCATCCCAACGAAGTCAAGCCTCACGAAAACGACCCGGTCATTCAGCAATCCATAGGAACGGGCATCGGGGTCACCCCCGGACTGGGGTTCGATGGCCTCGGCGTTTCCCGGTTCGCCCCATCCGACGCCAACGGGGCGGCAGGAACGAATCAGTATGTGCAATGGGTCAACGTCGCCTTCGCCGTGTTCGACAAAACGACCGGCGCCGTCCTCTACGGCCCGACCAATGGAAACACGCTGTGGAGCGGTTTCGGCGGACCGTGCGAGACCAACAACGACGGCGATCCCGTTGTTCAGTATGACAAGGCCGCGAACCGCTGGGTCATGTCGCAGTTCTCTGTGACCGGCGGCCCTCCGTATTACCAATGCGTGGCCGTCTCGACGACGCCTGATGCCACGGGCCCTTACGCGCGCTATGCGTTCCAGTACACCACCTTCAACGACTATGGAAAGATCGGCGTGTGGCCGGACGGGTACTACGCTTCGTTCAATATGTTCCAAGGCAACTCGTTCATCGGCGCCAAGGTGTGCGCCTACGACCGTAGTGCGATGCTTGTAGGAACGGCCGCCACTCAGCAATGCTTTCAGCTCAGCTCCGCCTACGGGGGGCTGTTGCCTTCAGACCTCGACGGGACGCTTGCTCCTCCCGCAGGCTCGCCGAACTTCTTCGTGGCGTTCGGGACGAATAGCCTGCAGCTTTGGAAGTTTCATGCGGACTGGGCAACGCCGGCGAACTCGACGCTCACCGGGCCGACCACGATTCCGGTCGCCGCGTTCACCATGGCCTGCAATGGCGGCGCCTGTATTCCGCAATCCGGGACGACGCAAAAGCTGGATTCGCTCGGCGACCGATTGATGTACCGCCTCTCCTACCGTCGCTTCTCCGATGGCCACGAGGCCATGGTGGTCAATCATTCCGTGGCGGCGTCAACCGGGATCGTAGGCGTACGGTGGTATGAAGTCCGCGATCCCAACGGCACGCCGACGCTCTATCAGCAGGGCACCTATGCGCCGGACAGCTCGTCTCGCTGGATGGGCAGCGCCGCGATGGACAGTGTCGGAAACATCGGCCTCGGATACAGCGTGTCGAGCAGCGTGATACATCCGGGCATTCGCTACACCGGCCGCGCCCCCGGCGATCCGTTGGGACTCCTGGGGTCGGAAAACAGCATCTTGGAAGGGACCGGCTCGCAAACGAATAATCTCAGCCGTTGGGGCGATTACACGAGTCTTGCGATTGACCCCGCCGACGATTGCACATTCTGGTACACCAACCAGTACTTGAAGACTGATGGCACCTTTAATTGGAGCACGCGCATTGCCTCTTTCAAATTCACGAGTTGTCCGGCCGGTAGCAGCCTGCAGTTCACGCTGACGGTCACAAAGAACGGGACGGGCACCGGCACGGTCACCAGCTCTGACACCCAGATCTCATGCGGCGCCATCTGCTCGGCAAGCTACGCGAGCGGCACGACGGTCACGCTCACGGCCGCCCCTGTCAGCGGGTCCGTCTTTGCCGGTTGGAGCGGGGGTGGCTGCAGCGGCACCGGCACGTGCACCGTGACGCTGAACGCCAACACCGCTGTGACGGCCACTTTCAATACGCAGGCGGTCCAGTTCACGCTGGCGGTCACAAAGAGCGGGAATGGGAACGGCACTGTGACAAGTTCGCCCGCCGGCATCTCATGCGGCAACATCTGCTCCGCAGGCTTCAATGGCGGGACGGCGGTCACGCTCACGGCCAGCCCCGCCGGCAATAGCTCCACATTCTTCGGGTGGAGCGGCGGTGGATGCAGCGGCACCGGCACCTGTACCGTGACGCTCTCCAGCAATACCACCGTGACCGCGACCTTCAAGCACAGGTAAACAAGCATCTCACTGCTAATTAGGGGCAGGCTCCATTTCCGAGAGGCCCCTTCGCGGCTCTGACATTTTGCACGTAGAAAGACACTATTTGTCGCTTGTCGACGGGTGACCGCTATGTCCTCTTCATGGGGACATAAATGCTGGGCCCCCGAAAGGAGAACGACATGCAAAAATGTGAAGTCTGTGGGAATGAGTACGATAAGTCCTTCGAAATCAAGATGACGGGGAAAACGCACGTCTTCGATAGTTTTGAATGCG
>VBOG01000030.1 GCA_005877815.1 Nitrospirota bacterium | reverse complement strand
ACCCTTGCGAATGAGCATGCCTAAGACGGTACTGCTCTTCAGGAATTGCCGCACCGCTTGCTGATGCTCGACAGGTTGTGATGCGTCCGTATCGCTCAAGGGCTATCCTTTCGGTCGCATGCTGTTCATCGATGGTAACTGAGGACTTTGATGACTCGCCGATCTTTGGAGAAGACAACCTCCACCGAAGTGCCATCATCATAGGCGTATTGCCAAAGCGTGTCAGTTGACTGGGCGGCTTTCCCCATGAGTTTTTCGACCTGCTCCTTCGTCATCCCGAGCACGATTGAATGAAAGGCTTGCGATTTGGGTTGCCCTTGTGCCGAGGTGTTTGCGGGGTCCCGAGCGATCGCCTGCGGAACCATTTCCAGCAGCGTCAGGCCGACGACAAGCAAAGGGAAGACCCCGAACAGCATATATTTAGACGATCCTACCGGCATTCGAGGTAGACCATGACAGCCAGTGCACCGGAGATGATGAACCCGATCAGGCTCACCCATAGGGGAATGATCACGCCATTGACCGCAACCTCCCACTGAAAAAGCAACCGAACGACATGAAGCAAGGCGATAAGGACAAAGAGGCCGATCGCAATGGTGGTGAATGGTTTCTTCATGCGGGGATGGTAGCTTCCTCTCAGGAGAGGCCGCAAGTGAAATATTTTAATAGAACTTCGCTGTAAGCGAAGGGAATTGAAGCGGAGAAGGTGCCGGCATACGGGAAGGTCATGCCGACTTAGGAGGCGCTACTACAGAAAGACACTCCAATAAGCGTAGACGAAGTACAGCGCAAGCAACCCGAGCACGAAATAGATGGGTTTCTTCATGTGTCGTTAGACACGCCAACAAGCGAAAAGGTGAACAGCGGGGAGGGACTTTTTCTACCCCAACCGTGACTGGAACCGGAAAGGCATAGGGACGCGGGGACCACATGAGTCATAAGCTGCGGAAAATATTGGTGGCGGTGCCCCGGATTGAACGGGGGACCCGCGGCTTATGAGTCCGCTGCTCTACCAACTGAGCTACACCGCCAAACAGAGCTTGCTCGTACCGGGCCCTTCGATCAAAAGGGCCCGGATACCCAATACCTCAAGACCTTCAAAAATATGTGAGGGTTGTACCAACCCCTTGCTAGGCTGTCAAGCCATGCGTCACCCAACCAACGGCTCTCGCCGGTCGTGGAGTTGTTCGACGATTGTCGCCTCAATCCGGTTCGTAATCGTTGTCCGTCCCGCTTTCCTCGATTTCACAAATATGCCATATACGTACACCTGGTCGCCGTTCGACAGTTCGGGTTTTCCCTGGACCATGACCGTGACGCTGCCATCGGCATTCCTGAGTCGAAAGGTATAGAAGGGCAGATTGCGCGGCCCAACGACTGTTCTCAAGTCGGCCGCCTCGCCGATGACCGACACGGGCTGTTGGTGGTATTTCTCGCCCTCTTCGAGAAGAGTCTTGATCGTGACCGAAGCTGCAGCGAATGCTGGGAAACCGACGGCGAGGAGTGCCGCAGTCAGAACGAAGAGCCGAACCACTACCACCAGCTTTTGGCGCCAGCCTGCCCCGCATCGTCGCCGATCCATGGACGAAGTTGTTCTTCCACGGTCAGCCCTTGCGTCTCCGGAGGGGGGGCGGCTTCAGCGGCAACCGGCTCCTCTTTTCTCGGCATCGCGGTCCTGGTCTTCACGCGCTCCACGACGTTTTCCAACGGCAAGCCGATGACGGCGCCTTCTTGTTGAAGCGCTCGCAGCCGGTTCAGACAGTGCAGGCATTGCACGGTTTGCGCCCAGAGTTTCGCTTCATCCTCTTCACCGAGCATATAGAGAGCCAGGCTCTTCAACCGGCCGGTAAAGGCTCTGCCGCCGGCGTCGTGTTCGCACGGCTTGGGGGTCAGCGGCGTGGTAGGTTCCGCCGCGAGCAGTTGAATCATGCGGGACCAGGGATCGGTCGCGATGACGAGCGGTTGGCTGCCGATCCCTTCGTTCTTGTTCCCGCCGGCAAGCCGATTGCCGATCCCGGCTTTCATGGCCGCCGCAAACTGGTCATCCCGTGCGGTGACCTTCATCTCCGCCGACAGGGCGTCGAGGAATTTGGGGATCGCCTTCATCCGCCGTTCCAGAATCGGTCCCTTGGCGATGCTCCAGATCGTCGCGAGATGCTCGTCCGACAACGACGACATGAGCAACGCCTGCCGTTCTTGCGTCGCTTGAACCAGCCTCTTGCGAAAGCGACTTGCCCGCCGCAGATGGGCCTGTAACTCGAGGGCAAGGCGCTCCCTGAGATAGTCGGGCTCTTCGATCGTCTGCTTTTCGAGGCGGTTCGCCAGTTTCTTGAGCGCGTAGCTCACCGCCGCCATCCGCGCTTGCGCGCGCATCTCTTCGAGCGATTCCTTCGTGATCTCGCATTCGGTCGCCAGGAGGCATTCAACGGCTTGCAGTTCCAGTTCCAGGCCTTCGAGGTATTCCCCCAGAAACGTGATTTGAACGTCAAGCCGGGTGCGATGACCCCTGAGTTGCGTGACATATTGCTTGACGCGGTTCTCGACGGCCGTCACCCATTCCTTCGGCAACCCGAGAATTCGTTCAGGGGAAGGCGCCATGCCGCCGACTTTGCTGCCGGCCCTCATTTGTGGTTCGGACCGCTCGCGCGCCATGAAGACGATGTCTTCTATCGTGGGATCGAGATACTGCAGCAGCAGCAGGCGGATCATGATCTGGTGGACGTGCTGAAGCTTGGCGATCGCGGCTTCGATCCGTTCCCGCGTGAGCACCGACGATGTGGGTTGCGGAACGGCCTCAGTGGTGCTCATAACGGTTGCTGCTCCAGGTGCTTCGCAATGTAGGTGGAAAGATCGTCCACGGAACCGGTCGCGTAGATGCTGTTGGGGACGTCGACGCTGATCAGCTTATCGGGGGATACGCCCTGTTCCTTGGCATAGTCGGGGTCCACGTAGAACTTGAATGTCCCATCGTTGCGCCTCAACACGTATATCGGCGTCGTGTCCATGATCGCTCCAATCCCCTGTATTCATCGTATCAGGGATATCATACGGTTTGTCGGAGTGTCAATGAAACGACGGGTGATCTCATGTGATAGAGTGGGTCATGGTCATCCTGCCGTTCACTCCCTGTCCCGCCACCGGAGATGCGTTCCTCGGTCGCCAAGGGCTCGTCAGGAACCTGCGCGGGCGCATCGCGCGAGGCGAGTCCCTGGCGGTGATCGGAGGGCCGAAACTGGGTAAGACCTCGCTGGTTCGAACCGCCTTACATGGGCTGGACCACACGGTGATCGAGATAGATTGTGGCGCCGAGTCTTCTCCACGGATCGACGTGGTGCCCGGCTCGATCGTCGTCCTGGAGAATCTGGATAGCTTCGCCGACTCGGCGATCGAATCGTTGCTCGCGCGGGTGTCGGCGGCAAAACCGACTGGCATCATCGTGACCGGCGGGCGTCGGTTGCGAGCCATACTCGGCCATTCCGGAACATTGGCCGTGTCCTTCCGAGTGTTCCCGCTGTCAGTCCTTCTCGACGGGGAAACGCGACGGCTGATCGGCCGGGACATGAGTGCTGGCTTGGCCGCGTGGACCGGAAACCATCCTTACCTGACCAAGTTGCTTCTCCACTACATGGACGGCGAACGAGACGAGAACCACCGAACTCTGGAGCACGCCGTTGCGGCGGGGCGATGTCAGTGGGAACACTTTGTTCAGCGCCTGGCGGCCGAGATCAGCAAAGGCCCCGAGCGGCAGCTGTTGTGTTACCTGATCGAGCGGGGCAAACCCGTGAATCCCACCCTGGCCCAATCCGAAACCGGCATACGAGACGTGAAAGGGGTCGCGGACATGCTCGTCTATATGGGTGTTATCAGCCGCTGGATTCGGAACGAGGAGGCAACGCTCTTCGCCGGGTGTCGGCTGCTCAACGACTTCATCACGGCTAAGTCAAAAGCTCATGCCTGATCCCGCTGACCTGACGACTCAACATATGAGTCAGGTGGTAGAGCTTCGACTCAGGTACCGGTATGTGAAAGAGTATCCCTGGGTGGTGCAGGCCATCACAGGATTTCTTTCAGCCTACTTCATGGAAAAACCGGAATTTCGCGTGCAACAGCATTTTGTAGAATTAGAATCCGGCATGCATGTATGGGTATGCGACATTCCCCCTAACATGAAAATGCGCTCTCTCTTGAAGCGACTACAAGCGGATCTTCCGCCGTGCCAATACAAACAAACGGAAACCGATGCGCCGGCACGACCACAATATGTCATCGACTGCCCATAGACCCTCCCAGCCCCGATCCTCAAGACTTTAGTCGGTAGACTTTAGTCCGATTTCTTTTACTTTAGAGCTATGACAATTTATTAGGCAGAGCTATGGAGAAGAAACTTTCTACATGGAATCTTGCGGTGAGAGCTCTCCGCGTGATGGCACTGGCATGCGGACTGTCTTTGGCGTCAATAGATGTGTGGGCCAGTCCGATAAGCACGGATTTCTCCGTAGATTCCCGCGGCACGTACCTTCTTGGAAATTCAGAGTATAACGCCCAGCCGGCTCTCAGCATAGATCTCGTTAGTCTGGGATTCAGCGGCGGCGACTTCATCTATCTGCAACAGGTCGGGAATTATCAGTTCTCGATCTATAATGATGCAAACGGAAACCCATTTCCCGATACAGCTACAGATATGATTGGGGTCTTCAGCAGCAGCGCTGTTTTCCTTGATCTCAGTGCGTTGCACCGCGTGCCGGATGCCATTGATGCCGGAACAACTCCTTTTGTGACGCAGAATACTATGTTTGGTGGCATGGCTACCGATATCCCTGAAGACTACTATATTTCGGGAACTGGTATGGCGATTCAAATACCGTTTCAGGCACACTATCTGTTCGTCGCTGCCAATGACCAATTTTACTCGGACAATTTCGATCCGGATCATAACTATGGGGTACGGGTTGCGCCTGTCCCCGAGCCGGCATCTCTGCTGCTTCTGAGTACCGGCCTAGCCGGATTGGCGCTATGGCGCAGGCGTAAGACCATTTCGGCCTGATTATCGCCCTCGACTTTTCAGACCTACGCATCACTCAACTTCGATCCCTCAGAAAGCCGTTGCGCCTGAAAGAGCGCGGCGAGATGGAGCATGACGAACAACGGGATGAGGTACGCCGGTATGAGCACGAGCGGGAACTGCGCCATCGGAGCCGTCGTGACTTCCCCAACGAGTCCGGCGACGAAGCCCGAACTCAGCGCCCCGGTGCTCAGAGCGACCACGAGATCCAAGATCCCCAGGAGATTCCAGACCACGAATTGACGGCTGGCCGCAAAGGCGGGTTGGCGGATGAGGGCAAGCGCCACCCACGGTGCGGTGACGCCGATCGCGATGTCGCCCAACCCCGCGGGCCACGCGAACAGGCCCGGCAGGACGCCGTGCGCATGGAGAGCGAGAAAGCCTAACCCGCCGGCCCTCCAAGCCTGGATCGCGGTCAAGAGCCGGAGGTCGGCGGCAAGAATCAACGACCGGAACGCGCCCCAGCCAAGGTACGCAGCAACGAACAGGATCAAGGGAACCGTCGCGCCGAGGAGAATCGGAAAGGGTGGCGTCTCCGGAGGCCGGACGAACGCCCCGTTCGCACCGAGGAGAAAAACCAGCGCGAACCAGATGGCAAGTACGCTTGCGATGAATGGCTTCACAGATGCAACTCCAGTCCCCAGACATTCAGGAAATGGAGTCTGACCTTAATTACTCACCCCCCTTTACCGAGAGCCGACAAGGGCCTGGAACAACTGGTTAAAGTCGGCCTTGGCTGTTTCTACAAACACGCCCCGATTGCCACCGACGGCCACCGTCCACTTGCCACCAGAGTAGGCCCAGCCCTGTTGGGGCACCCAGTTCATCTTGCTCAATTGCGCGAACGCGCCAGCCAGTGTGTTGAACAGCATCGTAACGGTAGCGCAGAATTGAGCCGTCATCGCCGCCATCTCGGGCGACATGCCCATCTTCGCCTTGTAGGCCACCAGTTTTCCGTCGGCGGTGAACTCGCCAGCGGCGACGACACCGTTAATGTTGAGCAGTTCCTCCAGTGTTGCTGCCATGTTTATCATCTCCTTTCTTGGTGTTCAGTAATGGTAATAGGGTCAGACTCGACCTTTCAGAGCTACGTATCTCTAGCCCCGAATCGAGTCTGACCCCAATTATTCCTTCGTTGCTCTTGGCTGGAATTTGCCACTTGAGACTCCGAAGTCAATGATTGCTTTAGTCGCCGCCGTGCTCAGCCTCAGCGCACGCGATACGTCATCTAAGCTGATGGTCGGCTGCTCGCCTTCTGAGGACATGTGAAGTGGCGACAGTAGTCTCTCGAAGCATTGCCCATGCACATCAGCCACGAATCCAAATAATAAGTCTGCTGCGGCTTGCCGTGGCAGCAAAGCTACTACGCAGTCCTACGCTTGTCCACCATATTCATCTGAGTGCGACGCTGGAACCGTTTTCCTACGCTGCAAATCGCTTACGCCGCCAGAGGATATACGCAGTGAAGACGGCGAGCGAGAGCATGAAGAGGATGCGAATGCGATGCGGTCCCGGCAGGACGGCGAGGTTCACCGAGGCGTTCAGGATGCCGAACACGGTGTAGAGCAGGTACACCATCAGGCCCCATCTTTTGACCAACAGGAACCCCACACCGATCAGCACATGCAGAGTCGGTGACTGGGCCTTGGACAGAATTCCCAAGGTGCCGGTAAACGATGTGCCGAAGATCTTCAGGCCATAGTCCGGTCGCGCTTGAATGATGTACAGGTCGGTATAGGCAGTGAGGAGGAACAGGAGCCCGATGGCTTGAATGTCGAGGCTTCCCCGAGACGGCAGGGGAATGACGGGAAAGAGCGATCCCGATGCGTTCGAGACGTAGGCGTCGCGGACTTGCAAGCTCCACCACAAAATTGCGGCGCTCGGCACGAGAACGTAGAGGAGGGCGGGTGTGAAGGGGCCGTTGAATGCGTAGCCGAAATAGCCGGCGGCCCCGATCATCGCGCCGGCGACGACGATCTCCACCGCCTTGACGTAGTGCCGTTTGACGGCCTGACCGAGACCGGGCAGCAGCGCAGAAACAAGCGCGGCTGCCGGATAGGGAGGAGGCCCTATGCCTATCCTCCCAAGGTATCGAGGGCTTCTTTAAGACTCTTGTTGATGCAGGTAAAGATCGGGGTATCGCGGAGCGTGTACCGGCTGCCTTCAGTCTCACGCAGCGCCATGACGAGATCGAGGAAATCTTCCGGCTTGTCGCTCTCGAACGCGACCACCCATTCCTGATCGTCCAGGCCGAACGAGTAGGTCGTGTTGAGTTTGACGGATGGGAAGCGATGGCCGACTTCGATATGCTCGTCCATCATGCCCTGCCGGGCCGCTTTGGTCAGCAGGAACCACTCCCGTGTTTTCAGGAAGGGATAGACGAAGATGTACTTGCTCTTGCCGGGGACGATGGTGAGGCGCTTGCTCTCCTGGTTCTCATGCGTGTGATGGTCCACATAGATGGACCGCTTCGTCATGGAGAGGTACGAGTAGGGGACCGATAAATACTTTCCCAGTGCCGTGGACAGCAGCTTTGTGCTCATTTCCTGGAACAGTTCGAGCTCGTACGTGATCCGCCAGAGCATGATGTCGCAATCCCCGCGGATGCCGACGGTGGTGTAGGGAATGGTGATGACCTTGCCGGTGTATTCCTCGGCGACGCGGATGAACTCCTGCTTGCCTTGGGTGCGCTCGTGCTCCGGCAGCCGACGCCATGCGGGGTCCACTTTGTAGAAGAGAAAATTGACGAATTGCCGTCGTTGCGGCACTTGTTCCGGCCCGGCCATACCCTTTGCCTCCTGGGAACGTTGAGTGGATGTACGAACGATAATGAAGAGGTATCTGTAGCATCCGGCCCGTGAATTTGTCAATTCCCCGAGGCGCAAAGACGCCCGAATTCAGGAGAGAATTGACACATGCGCGGCGCTGTGTTAAGACCGCGCGCGAATGGGAGCCCTTCCCGAGAGCTTCATCGATCTTGACGGCGTCCGGGTGGACCGCCGCCTCTTTACGACTCGCTTCATCTGCGATGTCGTGCTTCAAGACTGCCATTCCGCGTGTTGTCACCGGGGCTGCATCACTACGACCACAGAAGTAGACCGTCTTACGCCGCATATGCGTGGCATTACGGAGTACCTACCGGAGGCGAAACGGGAATTTCTTCGACAAGAAGACGGCCGCTTCATGGCCGATCCGGCGCACCAGGACCCGGACATCGCGTTGGAAGAGGGATGGGCGATGATTCGGTTCTTTCAGTCGGTGGACGAGATGCGCTGCACATG
>VBOG01000033.1 GCA_005877815.1 Nitrospirota bacterium | reverse complement strand
CCTATCTGGCCCAGTTGTACGGGCCGCTGGAGACGATCAGCAAAAAAGTGGCGGAGATGCAGGCGTCGCTGACCAGCGCGGAGCGCGTGATGACATTGCTCAAACAGGGACCGGACGTTCCCGAACGCCCGCACGCCCGGCCGCTCGTGCGCGCCAAAGGCCACGTAGTTTTCAGGAATGTCGCCTTCGCGTACGACCCGGAGCGCACCGTGCTTCATAACAGCTCGTTCGAGATCGAACCGGGCACGCGTGTCGGCATCGTCGGCACGACCGGCGCCGGCAAGACAACCCTCTTGAACCTGTTGACGCGATTCTACGACCCCACCTCGGGACAAATCCTGCTGGACGGAGTGGACTTGCGGGATTACAAGGTGGCGGATCTGCGCAATCAATTCGCCGTCGTACTGCAGGATCCGGTGCTCTTCTCCACGAGCATCGCCGAGAACATCAGCTACGGGCGGCCCGGCTGCCGCTTTGAAGAAATTGTGGCGGCGGCCAAGGCGGCGAATGCGCACGATTTCATCGTGCATCTGCGGGACGGCTACGATACGCAGGTCGGCGAGCGCGGCGTGCGGCTTTCGGGAGGCGAGCGCCAGCGCCTGTCGCTCGCCCGTGCGTTCCTCAAGCGCGCGCCCATGCTCATCCTCGATGAGCCGACGAGTTCCGTGGACACCAAGACCGAAGCGTCGATCGTGGACACGATGGAAACATTGATGCGGGGCCGGACCACGTTCATCATCGCTCATCGCCTGAGCACGCTCAAGAACTGCGACGTGCAACTGGTGATCGAGCAGGGCCGGCTCCTCGCGTTGGAGCCCATCATGACCAGGGCGATGGCCTAAACCCATGAGCGCCGTGACATCGTAAAACGGCTAGGAGGCTCGCGTGCTCTACTTTCTGCATAAACCAGATCCGGTGTTTCGGACGATCCTGACCGCGGCCCTTGAAACGGAGTTGACCACGTTGCAGGCAAGCCTGGAGGACGCCGACTCCACGTACTGGGACATCTGCTATCCATACACCTCGCGGTGCTTCGCCTCCCGACAGGCGGTCCCGATCCTCGAGCGCCTGGTCATCGCTACACGCGAGACGAACGTCTATCTGATCACCGATTATCACTGGCTGTTCGTGTGGGAGTGCCTGCGGAACTACTGCACGTCCGTCAATGAACTGGCGCTCTCGAATCCCGGCCGGTTTCTCTTCGTGGGCGATTACCCGTTGGAGCGGGTCCATTTCGACAACATCATCTCGATCTATTTCTGGGACACCGACTTTCTGGTCTCGAAAGACATGTTCGAGCAGCTCTCGGCGGAGGATCGCAAGCGCGTGCGCCTCAGCGATTCCTCGGCGGTCAGCCGCGTCGAGGGATGGGAGATCCATCCCTCGGAACTGCAGATGCGCCGCATCGATCATCCCCAGTGGCTCAAGCCGACATTGTCCCGATGGTTCAGGCCCGGCTCCCCGTGCTATCCCGACGGCGATCCAAAGGACAGCGAACTCTCGACCTTGATGGCTTCCGGCGAAGATCCCGCCTTGAAGCCTCCGCCGTAACCGGCGTATGGTAGTCCTCCGCATGATGATGAAGCCCCAATCCGTCGCAGACATCAGGACCATGCCTGCCGGCCGCGAGATGGATCAGCAGATCGCGTGCGCCGTGATGGGACTGTCGGATGAGGAAGATATTCCCCCGTATTCGGAGGACATCGCCGCGGCCTGGTCGGTAGTGGAAACCATGGTCCGGAAGGACGGACTCTACTTCGGAGCCCCGCATTACAAGAACAAACGCCAGTCGCTGGCGCAGCTCGGGTATCCCGAAGGCACCGAATGCTGGTACTGCGTGATCAATACGAAACGGCTGAATAAGGTCGTTCTCTGCGCCGACACGGCGCCGTTGGCCATTTGCCGCGCCGCTCTGCTAGGGGTCAAAAGCGAAAACCCCGCGTAGATGTCATTACCCCGTTTGATGCAGGACTCCTTCCTTAAGATATCGTGCCAAAAAAACTTTTCGGATACACACTGCCCCTCGAAAGTAAGCCTATTTAATCCCTAGTTCGAAAAGGGGTCTATCATGCAACTCGACGTTCGCAGTGATAGCATTTCCGATCGCGAAGTCTCCATTTGCGGGCCGACCCATGAAGGAGGCTGGTGTAAGTACTGTCAGGTGGTCAAACAGATCGACCAGGCGGCTGCCGAGGAACGGGAAAGCTGCGCGAAGCTCGCCGAGTTCATGATCGATGATATGGAAGACTGCGCCACGGACGAGTGGAAGGAAGGTTTTTATACTGCGTGCACCGTCCTGAGCGTGGCGATCCGGGCCAGAGGGATGGAGCCCTCCGTGTCGCTGCTCAAACAATTACGTGACTCGTCGCTGTCGCGGCGAGAGGCGCGGTCCGCCCAATGGGTTGCGTGATTCAGTAGGACGAGGTCCGGGCCGCGCCGTCCGTTGGCACCCGTTTCAACTTGAACTTCCCGCCCGACTCGCCGGGCGGGAAGACTTTTTCCCCAATGCGGGTGTACCACCACATCCCCTCCGCTTCCGAGCGATCGTCGGATAAACGGAGCTCGAAACCCCCTTCGCGATCGTTTCCGGGTTGAATCCAATTGCCGGTCCACTTGCCGTCGACAAAACTGGTCGTCTCAATTCGGCCCTTCTGCCAGTCATACCCTCCGTTTCCGTAGCGATCCAGTTTGATGGTATAGACGATCCCTTCGTCCTGGATTTCCCACTCACTGGTGAGGTCTGTCTCAACCGTCGGGGAGACGGGAGAAGACTTTTGGATGCTGGTACAGCCGCCCAGGAGACTCACCATAGCCAGAAAACACGCAACGAGGGGGATTTTTTTCAAATTCATTCCGGCCGGCTCCGGGTGATGTCGAGTCTTTCGGAATCTAACTGCCGAGGCTCGCAGCCAACAATAGCCACAAAGAATGGCCGAACACGTGGTGTTTTGCCGTACTACGAAAGGAGAAGTGCTTCTTTCCAACCGGTGGTTTAGGCTCCTTGCGATCATTATTACGTGAGGCTCATTATGTTTCAATTCGTCAGCCGGCTCCTCGAGAGAAAGAAGGGACTGCGTCCGGTCCAACTCATTCGATTGCTCCCAGCCTCCGACCCGCGGCCGCACGCGCTGCACTTCGTGATCGGCCTGGAGCGCGCCGCCAGCCCGAGTCAAACGGCCTAAGCCGCACGTTCCGGGAACACAGCTCAGCAACTGTCCGACGCCCAGGTTTTGAGCGCCTCCCTATTTGCCTTTTTTCAGTTTTTCCTCGGCCTCCTTGAGCTGCTCCTCGAGATCGCGCAATTCCTTCTGCGCGGCCTCGTTCTGACGCTGCATCTCCTTGAGGCGCGCCTCGGCTTCCGGGTCGAAAGCGTCCTTGGCCAGCCGAAACGTAAACTGGCCCCCTTCGTCGCCGGAAGCGATGACGGGTCCGCTTTTCGGAAGCTTGCCCTGCGGTTCATTCGTCACGCGCACTCCCAAAGGCTCCGCGATATCCCTGGCCGGCAGGATCGGGTTTGTGTTCTGCTCGAGAATTTTCAGAAAGTGCCAGGCAAAGGCGCTATGGCCTTTCTTGGTCTTGTCCTTGTCCGGCATCGGCTTGAGCCATCCGGAAGACAGCACCACGCGGGACTTCTCCTGAAAGGGCTCCCTGGATCCGGCTTTGGCGGAGATCGTCCGCCCGATCAAAGAGGTGCTGAAGGCGGCGTCCACCACGAGGTACACATGACGGGCCGGCATGGTGGACAGAAAGTCCTTCACCTGCGAATTGAAGATGTACGATGACGGATCGTCCTGCTCGGCATCCGTGGGCAACCAAAAGCCGGTTTCGGTGGCTCGATCCTTATCCTGCGTGCTCTCATACACGCCGTTGCCGGCATAGTAAATGAACAGGCTATCCTGCCGTGCCACATCCTTCTTGAGCTGTGAAAACGCGTGCAGGATCGCCTTTCGGTTCGCCGAGATATCGTACAGCTCGATCATGCGCTTCTTGGCGAACCCATACCGGTCCACGATCATCTTGGCCACGGCTTCGGCGTCGCCGCGAGCGGCCTCCACTTGTTTGTCCTTCTCCAGGTTCGGGTACTTATTGATGCCAATGATCAACGCCCAGTAATTGCCGTCGGCCGGCTCCTCGGCGGACGCCACCGGGACGAACCAGGCGCCGGCCCCGATGAGAAGGAAGAAAATCGCCGGGATGAAGCGTGACATACGACCTCCAGAAAAAAGGAAATAAACTGGGAAGCTAGGCTCGGGGTCGTTCAAGGGAGATGGGTGGGATCGGCGGCGACCTCGCCGACGACGACGCGATTCCGGCCTAAGGCCTTGGCCCTGTAGAGCGCCAGATCGGCCGTTCGCATCAATGCCTCCGGGGTGGTGCCGTGCTCGGGATAGACGGCGATGCCCAGCGAGAACGTGACGGCCCCAAGCGGTTCGTCGCGGTACTGCACTTTCAACCGTGTCACGGCCTCCCGCACGTGCTCGGCGCGTTCGGCCGTCGCCTCGGCGGATGCTGCCGGCAGGATGAGCGTGAACTCCTCTCCGCCGTACCGGCACGCGATATCGCCGCCGCGCACCTGGCTCTGAAGGAACGTGCCGAGAGCACGCAGCAGTGTGTCCCCGGCCTCATGGCTGTACGTGTCATTGACCCGCTTGAAGTGGTCGATGTCGAGCATGATGAGCCCTAGGGGGTCCTGCGTCCGCTCGGCCTGACACAGTTCGCGCTCCAATGACGCCTCCATGTACCGGCGATTGAACAAGCCGGTGAGCGGATCACGCGTGGATTGATGGCGGAGGGTTTCGCGAAGATTGAGGTTGGCGAGGGCGAGAGCGATCTGCTCGGCGATCGTTTGAGCCAGATTTAATTTCGGCTTCCCGGGGCCGTCGGCCTGCGTCTGGAGAGGCGCGCCCAGCCTCAAGTGAAAGACGCCGAGTGCTTGTCCCTGCGCCATCATCGGGACGCAGAAGCATCCGAAGGAGATGGGCGTGCTGACATGGGCGCAGACCAGCCCGGAGCTCAGGTCCTCGACCTGATGGGCACGCCCGCGCCGCAGCGCCCAGCATTCATTGGCTTCGAACACGGCCGCGCCAAGCGGCGCCTGCCCCCAGCTCGCATCCATTTCGAGCAGGTTCTGGGTGGCGTTCAGCATATACAGCCCGCCGGAGTCCCCCGGAAACAGCTTCTTCGCCGATTCCGCGATGACCGTGGAGGCTTCCCTGGCGCTGATGCAGCTCTGGAGCAGGTTGCCCATCTCGCTCATCAGCGTAATCTCCCGATGCCGCTCTTCGAGCTCATCCACCCAACCCGTGAGCTTCTCATGCGCCTGCTTCAGCGCCTCCTCCGCCTGCCTGCGTTCTGTCAGGCTCTGACTGATGCGATCGCTGAACGCCGTCAACTGTCGATTCGCCGCTTCCAGTTCCTGGCTGCGGGCTCTCAGCTTCTCGAACAATTCGCCTTCATCGTACGCGGTATGGAATGAATTGGTCGTTTCGAAGACGCGGACCATCGCATAACCGAGCACACAGACCCCGGCGGCGCCGATGAAGTGCGCGAACCACCAGAGGTGGCTCCAGGGACGGCCCAGCAGAAATGCGGCGCAGGCCTGCACGAAGAGCAGCAGCGCAAAGAGATGAAAAGACATCAACGAGGCCCGAATGCGCTGGGACACGGTGACGGCGACCGCAATGCCGGTGCCGGTCAGCGCCAGCGACTCGGCGATGGTCACATTCCCGAGCGACAGGCCGGTCGGCGACATCGTGAGTGAGTACAGCAGCAAATCGAGCAATGTGAAGGACAACAGATGCGGCCACCACTGAAACCGTTTCGAGCGCAGCGCCGGCTCGTCCGGCAGATCGTAAAAGTGCAGGACCGCGATGAGAAGATAGATGGACAGCACGAGTCGTGCTGCCGGCCCGAACATCAGGAACGCGGTCGCGTGATGATCCGCGAGGCGCGTCAGTAGGCCGTGTGGCGTGTAGACGAATATGAAACCTAGAAACCCGAGGCAAACATGGCGCAGGAAGGGATCGCCGCTTCGATGGTAATTCCGGTATGCCGCGGCGGCGAGGACGGCGGCGGCGAGAACCGTCAGAGCCGTCACTCCTTCATGAAAGAGTGCGGAATAAAATGTGCGCTGGGGATCCACCAGGAACCAGAGATACGCGGCCCCGAGAATGGGCAGCGCCATGGCGCCCGCTAAAACGGCGCGTTTATAGGGAAGGCTAATCCGCGAAAGCGAGGAGGAATGTGATAAGGTGTCGGCGAAACGGATCGCCCGGAACGCGGACCGCAGGGTGAGGAACCATTTGGCCATGGACCCCCTAAGTGAACGAAAGCGGAATTCCACGATAGGAATACTATTTAATACTTTAACGGGCCGGGCTGTCAATTCTCGGTCGCGGCTCGCGGGGCTCGGCGGCCTTGGGATCGCCTGTGCGCTCGCCGGCTGCGCGACGACCGTCACGCATCCCATCCCTATCAGCCAGACGATCGAGCCGGCGCACGTGACATCCAACAGCCTTGCCATGAAGACGGCGGTCGTGATTCCTGACGAGCTGAACCGCTACCGTCCGGAGGTGCTTCCGAGCACCGGCGGCGAGCATGCCTTTGCGTTCGAGATCGGGCGGGCATTGGGCAAGACGTTGTTCCGCAGCGCCAAGTCGGTCTACGGCAACTCCACCTTACTGGAGGCCATGCCGCGGCCGGGCGCCTATGGCGCGGTGCTTGTCTTCTCGTTGGAGGAAAGGAAAGTGGAGCTCTCGTTCGAGCAGGATGAGCGTTTCGGCCGATCGGGACGGGCATATGCCGCGATGGCGGTAATGATGGAGGTCTATGACGGTCTGAGTCTGACGCCGCTCAAGAAGACCAAGGTCAATGGCAAGGGGTTTCTGATTCGGCCCGTGTCGGCGCCCGCGGCGCCCGACGCGCAGCGCGTGTATGCGAGCGCGGTGGAATCGTGCATTCAACAACTCGCCGACAAGGTAGCGGCATTGCTTGCCGACGGCTTTGGCGATCTTACAAGCCCTCGGACATCGTCCCCGACACTTCCTGGTGCTCCGCCCACCTGATCCAGCAGGCCAGGTCCCCTCCCCAGACATCCCACCCGTCATGGGGAAAGCGCGCGACAACTTGCGATCTAAACCGGCGATATAATCTCAACGCCCGCTCGTCGTCGTCCAGAAAATCGGCCAGAATGGCCAGCGCCAACTGCGACGGTCCCGACCCCTCGTATCCCCACTCAAACCCGCTCGGGCTGTGATAGCAAAGATCGAGCCGTACGGGCAGCGGCGCGCCATCCACCAATACCCCGCATCCCGCCGGTCCTCGAATGCCTTGATACCACTTCTCACTTTCCAGCATGGTCCGCTCCAACAATTCGATTCTTTAAGCTGCCGGACCTCAGGAGCGAGGGCAAGCCCGCTAAAGCGGGAGGGTACTGAAAAGTGGTTGTTATACTTATGAGGAAAAGATTCAACCCGCCCACTCAGGTATTCTGCCGAGATAAGCCTTGGAGGAACGATTATGACGAAGCAACAAATCCGATGGATTCCGTTCGCGGCGCTCCTGACGGTCTTTACGGCATCGCTTGGGTGGGCGGAAAGTATTCCTCCCGCCAACGTCAAAGGCGAAGTAATCAAGATCGAGGGCGCGACGTACGTGGTCAAGGACACCAGCGGCAAGGAAGTCAAGCTGCAGGTGGATGCCACTACGACCAAGAAGGACGGCGAGGTGAAAGTCGGAGACCATGTGGATGTGGACGTAACGCCCCAGGGCTATGCCCGTGTCATTAGAAAAGACGGCGGCGAGCGCATGAACATGGCGCCGAACGGAATGAGCGCTCCAAGCACGGGAATGAGCCCAAGCCCCACGCCCGCACCGAGCGGCCCAGGGATCGGCGCGCCATAACAACCCACACAAACAGCGAGGCCGACATGGCAGATTCAAAGCGGAAGATCGCGGATTGCCGGCTGTATCCAAGCGAGAAAAACTGCTCATTGACCATTTCCGGCACCGAAGAGGAAGTGCTGACGGCGGCCGTGCAGCATGCCGTCACGAGCCACGGGCACAAGGAATCGCCGGAGCTGAGAGAGCAGATCAGAGGGTTTCTGAAGGACGAAAAATAACCCCCTGCCGCAATGAAGCGGCAGGCGCCGCCTCTTGCTCATGCTTCCCCACGCAGGTCGCGCTTCGTCGAACCGCGTTCCTGTCGCATCCTGTCTTAATCCTTCCATTCCATTCATGCGCGTTCAATAGGCATCTCCTTTGCTGCTTTGAAGCGTGGAAGGAACAATCAACATGATCACATGGAAGCTACTGGGCCGTGTTCGCCATACGATGATCGCTTCGTTGCTGTTCGCCCTGCTCCCCATGGGGGCCGGCGCGGAGGAAGGATGGGGCGTGCTCCATGACGTCGGCGCATTGCTCAGGACGGAAGCGGACAATCTCATCACGGTCGAGAAGGCGATCGGAGTGGATATCAACTTGAGAAGTCTCGAGTACGCAACAGCTCGCAAACTCCAGGCGCGGCTTCACGCGATCGTCGCGCGCACGACGCATCTCCATAGTTTCCACAGCGTGCGGCTCCTGAATAACATCGACGAGTATTTCACCGAACCCTCGCCGGCGCGCTGGGACCTGGCGAAGGGCGATCTCCTGTTCATGTCATTGTCGCTCACCGACCTTCTGGAGGAAATCGCGCGTCTAGATCCCACCTATCGCATTCAACCCACGTCCTGGCAGGGGCCGCTCAGGGAGAGACGTGTATTGGAGCGGCTGGCGGCGATTCAGCCCCCGGCGACCAGGCAAGAGTTGACGGAATTCTCGCGAGTTCGCGTCCAGTACACACTGCTCGTTCGGCATCTCCAACAGGTGAACGACGGCGTGGACGACTATATCGGGAGCGGCTCGCGTCGGTAGCCTCGTCCGCCCGCCTTGCATCGTTCCTGCTGCGTACTCTTTTCCATACGTATCCGGCCGCCTGCACTTCGTCGTGAAAAACCGCACGCTCACCCAACGCGGCTGCTCCATTTCATCGTCGATATATCGTAAGGTATTTTCCCTAATGTTGTACCTCTCCGCCATAGCAGGAGGTGAACGTGAGTGACACACATCAAATCAGACCGATCAGCCGTCGGCCCTCATGGTCCCGGCCCCGCGCCATGCTCGTGAGCCTCTGCGCGCAACTCGTCATCGGAAGCACTTTTGCAGTATGGGCCCTCATCAGCGATCTCTCCGTTGTCTCAAAATTGGAGCGGCCGGCCGCGGAGCACGCCAACCAGGACGCACTCAACGCCCTAGTTGCCGGCGGCCAGAACGACGTCGCCTTCAAGACAGCCTTTGCCCAGGGCAATGAACTGTTCGAAACGGTCTTCAATGCGCTGGACGGGGTTGGCGCCAACGTAGGGGACGGCCAGCGGTTCACGCGCGTGCCCCGGGCGGATTTGACCAGGGCCGGTGAGTGGGCCACTCACATCCCGCCCCGGGCGACGGGGCCCAATGCTGCCAGTTGCCTCTCGTGCCATAACACGCCAAGTGATGACGGCGCAGGGTCGGCGGCGGCCAACGTCCATCGCGATCCCTTCCACACCGCCAGACTCGGGCAGTTCATCCAGCGCAACACGCCGCATCTGTTCGGGTTGGGCGCAACCCAGCGTCTGGCGGAGGAGATGACGGACACGCTGCAGTCCATTCGCGACGGGGCCGTCGCCACGACTTGCCAAACCGGCAAGCCGGTCACGGTGGCGCTGTCCGCGAAAGGCGTGGACTACGGAAAGATCACCGTCAAGCGCAACGGCGTTGCGCCCTGTATGGTGGATACAGACACGTCGGCCTTGCACGGTATCGATGCCGACCTCATTGTCAAACCCTTCCAATGGAAAGGCAGCGTCGCATTCATCCGGGCGTTCAATCGTGATGCCGCCAATAATGAGATCGGGATGCAGGCCGTGGAGCTGGTGGGCCATGACGTGGACGGCGATGGAGACGGCGTGATCAACGAGATGACGATCGGTGACATGACGAGTCTGGCGATCTATATGGCGGCGCAGGCGCGCCCCACCACGCGGACCGAGCTCGCCGCGCTGGGCCTGCTTCCTGCGCTCTCCAAAGATGAAGTGCAGTCCATCAACCGCGGCAGCCTTCTCTTTCAAAAGGCCCGCTGTATCGCCTGTCACCTTCCGTATCTCGCCATCAAGCAGCCGATCTTCACCGAGCCAAGCCAAAACAAACATTACCGCGACCAACTCTTCCCGGCCGGACAGAATCCGGTCTCGCTCGGTGTGAATCCGGCGTCCGCGATCGCGTTCGATCTTACGCGGGACCAGCCCGACAATGTGATCAAGGATGCGGCGGGCAATGTGACGTTCCGCCTGGGTGCGTTTCAGAAGGACACCGGCGGGGGCGCGATCGTCGAGCTGTTCGGCGATCTTAAAAGGCACGACATGGGGCCGGATCTGGCCGAGAGCATCGATGAAGTCGGCACCGGCGCGTCGGTCTTCCTGACGAGAAACCTTTGGGGCGTCGGGTCAACCGCGCCGTATCTGCACGACGGGCGCGCGACCACATTGGTGGAAGCCGTCCTCTATCACGGCGGCGACGCGGCGGACTCGCGCGCGGCGTTTTTACATCTGCCGCCCGACGCTCAACAAGACCTCATGGCGTTTCTCAAGAACCTCGTGCTGTTCAGAATCCCGGGGCAGAACTAAGAGAGTCTTTCGAGAAGAGGGGTTTGTCTGAAGCGCCATTCCCCTCTGTTACCCCCAGATAAACCGATGCATGAGTTGGAAGGTGTGGTCCAAGCGCTGGAGGCTGTCGATCAGAGCGTCAGAAACGGCACCTTCACGTATGCCGAAGGCCTGTCGGTGCAGCAAGCGATCATCGACGAATACCAGCAAACGCTGCACCGAGAACAGGCGCGCGAGTTGGGACATTCCGCAAGACTTCCGTAGATAAAGCTTGTATCCCTCCGGCATAGCGCGTAGCTGTGCACCACAGCAGCAATTCGAGCGGAAAACAGGTACTGCAAGCGGCGGCCTTTGCAGGCGAAAGTAGGACATTAGGCCATGACAAAGTCAAGGGTCGCAAACATCATCGGTGGCGCGCTGATAGTGATCATGATGGTGCTCCTCGCGAATCCCGGGTACATCTTCTTTGCAAAATAAAAACCTGCAAACGACGACCGTCGTTCGTCCACTCGAAGGATGAATGGCATCCCTCGGTCTTCCCTGTACTGCATTGACACAAGAGACGATTCCGCGACCGATATGGTACCGTGGCGTGATGCACAATTTCATCGGTGTCGGAGTGTTCGTCGCCGGAGCTGCTCTGCTTTGGTTGATCGACTGGTTTGCGAATCGCTAGCGTCGGTCGCGGATCTGCCAGTTCGCTATCCTCGTCCTCGGAAGCAACTGCTTAGTTTCGACTTTCAACGAACCATCTTTCAGAGTTAAAATGGCTCAAGCGAGGTGTCCGATGAAACTTTGGAGCCTGATCCTCTGGTGCGGATTGCTGCCGGCTTGCGCGAGCTATCAAGACGCGCCGATCCATCACTTGGATGCCGTTGTCGGAGCCTTGGAGACGGTCGATCGTGACGTCAAGTTGGGCAGGCTCACCTATGCGCAGGGATTGTCCATGCAGCAACCAATCATCCAAAATCATCAGGTGGATTTGTACGCGCAACAGGCCCGGGAGCTGGGCATCCCGCTAAGATAGTGTCGCGGCAGCTCTCACCATTCCTCATCTTCTTTCTCCTCCTCTTCGCCGTTGAAGGCGCTCTGATTTCCGCCGCAGCCAAGGAAGTCTTCAAGGATGAAGCCGGACGCGTCATCTATACGATTGACGAGAACGGGATCGTCTCTATGTTTGAGAATAGTCCGACCGACCTTACCTTGTCTGTGAAGCGGGGGACGGTCGAGCAAATGCGCCCGCGTCTCGAGGGAGTGGCCCCCGCCACGGTCGCGGCCGGCAGTTCGACGACGCTCAAGCTCCGCGGAAAAAACCTCGTCGGGGCGAAAGTCATGCTGGGCGTTCGGCAGATTGAAATGGGCGCCTACCTCGGTCTCCCCGCGATGGTCGAAGTGCCGATTCAGGTCCCCGCAAATTTTCCTCCAGGCGATGTGGCAATTACCGTCACGACGCCGATCGGCATTACCGTGGGCAGCTTTAAGGTCACCGGCCCCCGTCAGGTACAATCAGGTTCGCCAAACCCACGCGATAACAGCAAGCAGGTGATCTCGACCGACGCGCCGGCATCCTGTCCTGAAGGCATGATGGGTGTGGCCGCAGAGCGAGGTGGATTCTGCATCGAAACCGATCAGACCTTCAGCGGCGATTTGCGCGATGCTGAAAAGATCTGCGCGATCGCCGGAAAGCGCCTCTGCGTGGCCTCCGAGTGGCGGGAAGCCTGCGAGCAGACACAAAAGGGCCGGATTGCCTTGAAGAACATGCTCGGGGACTGGGAATGGACGGCGTCCATCGGGAAAGCGTTCCCGCTGAGCGCGATTCTGTTGGGAGAAAAGGACTGCGCCTCCGAGCGTCTCTATCAGCCCTGGAAAAGCGAAGCGATCACCGGCCGCTGCTGCAAATAACACGGCGCGTCAGGGCTTGCGGCACTCGGGATGGCTGCATGGACAGGGCCCCAGGGCATCGAGATGCGCCGCGTGTTCGCAGGCTTCGCTGCAATAGGAAGACTTCGCCGCGGCGAGGCAATGACACTCCTCGTGACCGCAGTTCTTCGGGTATCCCATCGTAGGTGGTGTGTTGGGCTCGGCCATGTGTCATTCTATCATTCTGAGTAAGAGATGGCCCGCTGGCGCGGGGTTACTTTCTATCCTGTTGCTCCCCATCGGTGGGATAGGCGGGACTGTTACGTTGGGGACGACTGTAAGACTCAGGAGGAGGACATCACCATGAGTACACGGCTTCTCGGCATAGCGCTCATTATTCTGGGCGTGGTGGCATTTGCGTACCAGGGCATCACCTATACCACCCAGGAAAAAGTGATAGACGTTGGTCCGCTCAAAGCCACGGTCGAAAAAGAGAAGACCATTCCGCTTCCGCCGATTGTCGGCGCAGCGGCGCTCATCGGAGGCATTGCGCTGCTGATGATCGGACCGAGGAAATCGTAGTCATTAAAACCCGATTCCCCCTCCGACGCCGCCAAACCCTCCCCTTCCACCCACACCTCCACCGATTCCAATGGAGACGCCCGAGTGCGGGTATGACGGTGCTTGCGGCTCCCACAGCTTCACATGCTTGACGGCCAGGGTGGGATAGGAATATTCCGTCTCACCTATCGGTAACTTCGTTGCGCCCGTAACCTCTCCAATAATGGTGACGAGCGTCCCGGGCGGAAGCGTGGCGGGATCCACAAATCCATTGTGGACGCCGAGAAAGCGACCCAACGACTTCTGACGGTCCCTGACGGGTTCAAGCGACCGATCGAGGGGCAATTGCAGGACTTCAACGCGGGTGTTGTCACCATCGCGTGTGACGGACAGGACTTCACCTCCGAGGGCGATGGTCCGGTGCTGGTATGACGAGGGAGCTTCCTTGACCTGAAGAAATGAGACGTTTCGATCCACCTGGCCTTCCAGGTCCTTGGGGATGACGGGCGGCGCGCATGCCGACAACAGCATGAAGACGAGCGCGGCCCTGGCGGCCGTGATGAATTTGAATCGCTCCATACATCTTAGTGTACCACTCGTCAGAGGAAGAATTTTGAACTTGTCAATTCTGGGCGAAGCACGGAATCTACCGACGGGTAAATTATTTAGCTCTTCTGGTGGTCTCTGTCGCTACGCCAAATACGATAGGCTAAAAGATGGATCTCACTGTCGAACAAACCGAGACCATCGTCTTGATCCTTGTGGTAGCATGGGTCGTGTTGCGGCTTTTCGTCCCAGCGACACGTCCACCGGACAGAGCCCCCGAAAAGATGTGCGAGCCGTGGTGGAAGTCCCATAAGCCCTAAGCTACGGGCGCCCCGTCCTATCACTGCGAGCGCAGGGAAGGTTCTCTCTCACCTTCCCTCGCTGGGCGTTTACGCTAGGCCTGTTTTTTTGCCCTCTTTTCGGCGCGTTTTTCCGCCATCGTTTTGAGCGGCTTCTTCTTCACTTCTTTCCGCTTGTTTTCTCCTTTGCCCATGTGCGCGCTCCTTATGGTTGGAAGTTCTGCGTGCAGTCCGATCTTTTTGAATTGGGGCATGGTAGCCAGCCTATCGAAAAAAGTACAGGTGATTTCTTGGAAACAGAAAGGTGGATCGGCAGGGCAGCCGATGCAGCGAGCAGACGCCTGTTTTTCAAAAGATAAGTTTGTCTAGAAATTCCGACCTCAGTATCATGATGAGACTTTGTTTTGATTCATCGGTGAGAACCATACAAGGAGGAACGATGATGCGACCACTCGTAGGTCTGACGACACTTTTGATTGCGCTCGCGTTCAGCACGTCGACGCTTGCTCAAGCACCCGCGATCCCGAACACGCCTATCGCGCCCGTCACACCAGGGACGCCGGCGGCTCCTGCCGCTCCTCCCCCTGCCATTCCGCCGTTGGCGAAAGACGCCGACAAAGACAAAGGGGAGAAAAAGGGGGAGAAGAAAAAAGGCGAAAAACGCGCGAACAAGGAAGAGAAAAAACCCGGCCTCGATCGCGCCGACGAGGTGGCCGGCGAGCATGGCAAGCAGGGTCGTGACAATGCACGAGCCAAGCAAGGGGGTAGGTAGAGATTGCGCGAAGGGCGTGAAGTCCTCCCTGATAGCAGGAACATTATACGGCGGCGTATTTGCCGGCTTTCGTCCGCTCTTCGCTGAAGAGCACCATCATCTCCCGATTGAAGGCCGGAAGGTCCTTGGGCCGGCGGCTGCTGACCCAATTGCGATCCAGGATCACCTCCCGGTCTTCCCAAGTCCCGCCGGCGTTGCGACGTCCTGTATCGTGTGATAGCTCGTCAACTTGCGGCGCGCACGAGACCCGCCGAGACGAGGAGCCACGGTCCATGACAGATGACCGCCACGGGCTTCTGCTGCTCGTCGATCGTTCGGACAAATTCCTGGGCCTTCTTGTTCACACGCAAGGCGTCGGCGTTCAACGCGCCGCCAGGCAACGTGCGAAGGAAGTGGCGGCTCGAACGGTCATGAAACATCACAAGGAGGTAGGTCCCTAGGGAAAATGGGCGGGGCGTCGCGGGTTCAACTTCGGTAGATGAGGAAACCCCCGGCGTCCACCGAAAATCGGCCATGAATTCGTCGCGTCGACGGCCTGGGCGATGCGCTCGATGGGCCGAGACGCCACGACGGCCTCGGCTTGCTTACCCACCGGTTTCCTTGTCGTGCTTCTCCCGATGGATCTTGCGGCTGTTCCGATTAAGCTCACGGTTCAGCTTCTTCTTTTCCTGAGGCGTAACCGTGCCGTCAGCCTTGGCCTTCGCCTCATCGTTCTCAATCTTGTTCAACCGATTGTTCAGCCTGTTGGCTTCCTTATCGGTTAACTGCCCGCTATTCTGGCCCTGCTGAATCCGCTTCTCCTGATTAATGATCCGGTCATCAATCACCGGCGTCGTGGTGTTCTGCCCGAACGCTGCGGTGCCTGTCAGGAAGGCCCCGATCGCCAAACTTGCAATCTCTTTCTTCATCGCCTCTTCTTCCTTTCGTGTGATGCGCATGGAACTTTAGACACAGGAACGACCGGGAGGTAAAATCCCGTCGCCGCTTAGTTATAGCCGCGGGCGCGCATGCAGGAGGCATAGACCCGCCGATACCGCTCATCGTGCTGTTTGGATTCATTCACTCCGTAGAGCGTGCCTCTGCCGATGCCTCCTACGGTGACTGCAGCCCCCCTGGGAGCCTCGCCCGCGTTGCCATTGACGTGGGACGCATACGCGTTGCACTGCTCGATTTCAGCCGGGGGAATCTGGTGCCGATCGAGCGTTCCCACTTTCACTTTCGCATGTCGGGAAACCTTCGGGCTTTCCGGCATCTTCGTGAGGGCCACGACATATGAGGTTCCGAACGCAGTTGTGCCGGCGATCACCATACCGAGTGTCGCGGCCTTCCAGGGATTGATCCCACCCATCGTCGTCGCCTCCTTTGCCGGACTCACTCGCCGGTCTGATCGGACAACTTCCTACCGCTGAAAGACAGCAAAATAGATGCCTCGTACGCCCAATGGGAAGCGTATGAAAAACCGCATGTCCTTAAGTTTTCACCTAGGGAAAAATGGTGCGGAATTCACACGTGTGTAGGCCTGACCCTACAACCGAACGAAAGAGTGTTACTTGGAAGAGTTGGTAACTTCGGGTTCAGTGATGTATGGACTCAGAAGGCCGATCTGCACGACGGGCCCTTTATAGTGGAGCGGCCCTTCGAACTGAACAAACGCGGGCACTTCTTCGGTCAGGATCACGAAGTGATAATGCCAATCCCGCGGGATCTTCCCGAAAAGCCGACCGAACAGCAGTTTGAGCCCGGCCATTTTTGGCTCCATGCGATATTGTGTCGCTTGCTTCGCTATCTCTCCGACGGTGATTTTCGTCTCATCCACGGGCCATATTTCCAATTTAATCACCGTCGGCGCCGGTAGAAAGGCCATATAGGACACCGTCTCACTCACCCCCTTCGGCAGGTTTTTCAAAATCATCACCATCATGCCGTTGTACGCATCCACCGGCAGCTCCAGCGTTCCGGTCGTGACTTGTTCGGGAGCGTCCTTGTCGGCTTGCGTGCGGACCGTGTATTGGCCCGCCCCGCGGTCCATCGTCACTTCAAGATCTTCGGGAAACGAGGGGCCGCGTTGAATGAGGTTGTACTTCTGCAAGGTAAAGATGCGCTGCTGCGTAAATGTCACTTTCTCGTCGTACAGAGACCCGTCCTTGAAATGAAAAACCAGCCGGGTTTCTACCTGCTCGCCCTTCGCGACCTGAAGCGCCTTGCCCTGAGCGATCTGTTCGCCGGTCATCGAACGCACGCTAAGGAATCCGTGCATGGTCCCTTCGGTGAAACGCACGGGAACTTCCATGGCAGAAACTGATGCTGACAGGGCCATCAGCACAATGACCGGAAACCAACGGCTCATGACAGGTCCGATAGACGGAATACGGGGCCAGAGTTACATTTCCGGGGCGATGGCCGCGCGCAGTCGCATATATTCCTGCGCAGTGACAAGCCCCTCGTCCCTGGCGATTTTGAGGAAATGATGCATCGCTGCCTGGTGGTCGGTCGGCCAGTCCTGGTCGGTCAAGACTTCCGCCAACATGTCGAGCGTATCAGTGGCGGCAACGGGCACGCACTGCGGCGTGCGCAGCCACTGCCTCCAGTTCACCGCCTTGGTCGCTTGCTGCTCCATCCTTCGAATACGCAGTGTGTGGACCGACAGGGCCCCGAGAGGCCCTGTCGGTTCCGATTAGTGTTTCGCCTTCTCTTCCGCCTCTGCCTTCTTCTTGGCGGCCTTCGCCTCAGCATCGGCCTTTTTCTTGTCCGCCTTGGCGTCGGCCTTTTCCATCTTCTCTTCAGCCTTGGCCTTATCCTTCTCGAGAGGAGGCGGCGGGTCCGCCATCACATATGTGCTGAATCCGAATACGATCGCGATCGCCACGGCAAATAATGTTCCGAATAACTTTCTCATCCGTCTCTCCTTTGCAATGAGTTTGGCACTGACCTTGACCGCTTATTATGTTTACCCCTAGCCAATGTGTTCCATGCTCCTTATGGTGGGGAATGCAGCCCTCAGAAGGGAGGATAACTCTCGATGCACCGCTATGTGTCACGTTCGCAAGATCGCAGGCGGGACACCCGAACTTTCTGAGGCTTATTTTTTGAACTGCGGAGGGGTCTGGCTGGGGGGCGGCGGAGCGGGCGCAGGCCTGGACGGTACGACGAGATAGCCGGGATAATAGCCATAGGGGCCCCAACCGTACGGGCCGTAAAAACCGTCGTAATAGCCGTATGGATAGTAGCCGCCGTAATAAGGATAAGGCGCGACGCGGTATCCCGGATAATGCGCGGCATACTGCGTGCGTCCCCAGTCCGTGATGTTTTTGACCTCCAGGACCGGGTATTCGTAGTTGGCTTGATCGAAGGGTTTGACGGTGCTCCCCTCCACCTTTCCGATCACCGTGACGGGCGTTCCCTTTGGAAGGATCGCCGGATCGAGGAATTCTTTCTGCACCGCGAGGAACCGCCCTTGCGATTGGCTCCTGTTCGTGATCGGCGCGAGAGCGGGGTTCAGCGGAAGCTGCAGGATCTCGATCTCGGTCCTGTCCTGCAGTCGTTTCGCATTCAGCACAATGCCGCCGAGCATGACGGTGCGGCCGGTATAATTCTGCGGCGCCGTCTTGATCTCGCTGTACGAGATACTCCGGTCAATGTCCTTCTGAAGCTCGGCGGGAACGAACTTATCGAACGTCGCAAGGCCGGACTGGTGCGCCGACTGCGCACATGCCGACAGGAGCAGCAATATGACAGCGAATGTGGATGCACCCTTCATCTGCTCACCGAGGCTCTAAAAGACCCATTAGAAATGATACAAGATTCCGACGACGATGTGTTGGGCCCGGTACGTGCCCGAAAATCCACCGGACGCGAAGCCCTGCGCCGGGCTGAACGCATTGTCAAAAGCCAGATCCGCTTCGGAATACTTGTACTCGGTGAACAGCGCAGTATAAGGCGTGACAAAGAACCGCATTCCGACGAGCGCATTCAGGCCCGCTCCGACGTCGGAATCGGCGCGCGTGGTCGGCGAATCACCAATATGGGCGAACATAAGCCCCAAGCCCACGCCAACGTAGGGCTGAAACGTCAACCCCGGATATCGCGCGATGATGTTCACCGCGGCGGTCGTGACACGCATATGGATGCCGGGGATATCGTCTAACGACTTAATGTGCGGGGTCGTGTTGTAGACATCCAACTCGATGCCGAACCAACTGCTGCCGGGAAAGTATCCGAGCTTGGCGCCGTATGCGATGGAATTCTTCAGATCGAAGTCGGGCGCCGTCAGCCCAAAAAAACTGCCGGTGCCGTTCACATCCACGAGCCGGTCTGCAAAGGTGACACCAGCCTGCGGACCGACATACCACTCCGTCCGCGCAGATTCAGGCGCCAACAAAGCAAGAATCATGAGGCCGGAGAGGAAAAAGACTTTGCAGACCTTCATCTGATCGTCGCACCATTTCGACAGCGTTAGATTTTCAGGGTAAACGACATGGGATTCAAATCTACAGAAGGCGCAGCAAGAAGTACCCAGACCGAAGGAGGGGGACTTGTTCAGATCGAGGGCCGGTGCCCCACGATGATGGCCACTGAATGCTCCGGTCGGTCCCCATTCCTGATCGGCGCGCAGGGGAAGCCGATGGCTTCAAGCGCATTCTGCAGCGCAGGTACGAAGGGCGGCGTGGTCTCCGGGCTTCTCACCACCATCGTCAGCCCGATGGGGTTGTCGGGCAGCAGCGAGCGTCGGATACCGCTCACGCTCCATCCGGCCCGCCGCAGCATGTCGTCGAGCATCACCGCCAGCACATAGGAATCGGAATCATCCAACAGGGACACCAGCTCAATGGAACCTTTCGGCACGGCGCTGACCATCGCAAGAAACTTGTCCCGCTGAATCGGCGAGATCGTCCTCGGCATGGTCCTCGTGGATTCGTAGGGATGTCCGGCCACCAACTGAAGGGGTTGCGATCCCGATTGCGTCGCTTCGCGCAATGCCTGTTCCGCCTCCGCCTGCTTAGCGCGGGCCGCGGCCAGCTCCTTTTTGACGGATTCAATCGTTTGGCGCGCGACCGTCTCGCTCTGGGTTTGCAGGGCCGCCACGCGCGTGCCGGTATACCACACGCCGAGCGCGAGGGACGCCGCAAGGCAACCGACGATCACCAACAGGAACTGCATGCCGTTATGAACTTTCATGATCATCTCCAATGCGTGCCACAATGCGGACATCGTCCGATCTCCTTCCCGGCCGCCACTCACCACTCTTGATAACTCCAGTAGCAAAGCCGGGTCGACTTGTCGAACGTAAGCCGCAAGCGAAAGCCGTGAGGAACGATCCGGTGGAAATAGGGGGACAGGACGAAGGGGGTGTATCGGATGCGCGCATTCTCCCAGATTGCGACGAAGCGGTTGCCCTCCATGACATGGGACACAGGAAATCCATAACGCCGGATGGCCTGGTCGAAATCCATCTTGTTCATGGCGGCATCAAGCTCGGCGGCAAGCTCGCGTCGCCAGGTCTCATGCCGCTGCTCCTGTTCCAGGCCCCACTGACGCCACTCCTCCTTGGTGCGTTCGACCACTCCATACAGCCGGTGGCTCAACGCCAGGGCCTTCTCGGCAATCCTATCCAAGCCAGATCGCATGACCTCGGCCTTGTCCACCGCATCGAACTTGCTCCGGAGCGTCTTCAGGTGACCGACCGCTTTCAAGGGCAGCATTGTAGTCGCGTCGCTTTCATCGTTAAAACAGACCTAAGGCATTTTTTATTCCCACCGTGAGAGTCAAAAAGAATCAAGATGTTCGAAAGCCATGGCTGGATCGCAAGAAAGGCGCTGTCAGATTTTCCGACATGCGTAAGGCTGCCAAGGGCGATTTCTTGAGAAAGCGGTCGGGCTCTGTTAAACAAGGACCATGCGCTTTTCGGCAAGTCTCTCGGCGCTCTTGTTGACAGGCTGTATCGGCGCCAGTGGGCAGGTGACACCTCAAGGCGCGGATGAATCCACCGTTGTGCTGGCGGTGCCTCTCGACCGTCCGTACAGCTTCGTGTCACCGCAGGCCAAGGACAATCCCCGGCTTGCAGCGGCCGGGGCCTTTTTGCGGGGCCAAGTGGTGTCGGTGCAGGATGGGCAAACATTCACGGCGATCATCAACGAGCGGACAGAGACGGTGCGCTTGATCGGACTCGATGCGCCGCCCCTTGGACGTGTGCCCTGGGGCGGGCAGGCGCGCGACGTCCTCAAGGCGCTCATCGCCGGACGATCCGTGAGGCTGGAGACCGAAGCCACCCTGCGGGACGGCGAGCAGGGGATCCTCGCGTACGTCTATGCCGGTGATCTGTTCGTCAATCTCGAGATGGTGAGACAGGGCATGGCGCAGCTATCGAAAACCGTGCCTCCTACGTCGCATGACAAGATATTCCGCGCCGCCGAAGAGCAGGCGCGCAAGGAAGGATTGGGCGTATGGGGCCCCGACTACCCGCCCGACGACGCAACGATCGACACACCGAAATAACCGGCCGTCGCGCTGGCGATCAGTTCCCCATACTCGTCGCAAGATCGGCTTTCATCTTCTCCCGCTGCTCGGGCGTCAGCACCGCCGCAGCGTTCCGAAGGGCCTTAATGCCCTCGAGCCGCAACACCGTATGCGCGGCTTCCGACCGTTTGAGCGCCGCTTCAATGTCAGCGGCTTTGGCCGACTCGTCACGGACGAGAGACTGGACATCCAACTCGGCGACCTTGTAATCGGCCTCGCCGCGGATGCGCGTCTTTTCGTAATCGTTCAGGATCGCCCGCAGCTTGGCTCGCTGCTCGTCCGTGGTTCGTAGATCACGATCCTCCCGCGTCAGCCTGCGCAAGGCGTCGCCGACAACATCCTGACCATGGATGTCGGCAAGCACCGATTCGGTCGCGCTTCGAAGCCGGTAAAGCACTTTATCAATCGCCCGTCGCAGGGTCTGATCAATCCACGGCCCATCGTCGCTACTCTCGCGGGTCTCCGGCGTTACAGGCCGGTCGGCGTCCGCATATCCTACCCGCGGCACAAGGCTCTGCCCGAGGAGGAGAGCCGCCCCCAATCCGATCATGACCATCGTTCGTTTCGATGTCACCATTGCAACCTCCAACTGTTTTGCGATGCCTACACTATACCATCTGCAATAGACATTTTGGAGACAGCCACTCAAGATTTGTCCACTGTCATCCCGCGATCAACAGGTTATTAATAACATGTGGTCCATTCAACGTGAAGGAGGTTATCGATGAACAACGATCAATTCAAAGGCATGTGGAATCAGTTCAAAGGTGAGTTGAAGAAGCAGTGGGGCCGGTTTACGGACGACGATATGAAGCAGATTGAAGGAGACTACGACAAGTTCAAAGGCCGGCTACAAGAGCGCTACGGAGACAAGAAAGATGAGGTCAGCCAGTGGGCCGACCGCTGGTACCAGGAGCACGGCAAAGCCTCCTGACCGCTGCCTTCGTCAGGCCGGCTCCCTTGAGCCGGCCTGAATAATCCCCTCCGTTTCTAAACCGGCCGCCGGCCTTGGATGATATTAATCAGCACAACCGCCAGCGCGATGATCAACAAGATGTGAATGTATCCGCCCAGCGTGTAAGAGCTCACCATTCCCACCGCCCATAGCACCAACAAAATCACGAAGATCGTCCAGAGCATGGTGTCTCCTTTCAGTTAGTGTTGATTGTTCATATTATCGTACGGGCCGCTTCGCTTCATTCCTACGACACAAACGGGGGGTTCGGCTAAGGTATAATTCTTAGTGTATGTAGACTGTGTTCACGCTTGACACTTTGTCCCTCTGGCTGTAGTGTTGTATTTATACGAAAGAGGGATAGGAACTTTACTACATATTGGAAGGACATGATTCGCCGTGAGCACCAGTAGCGGCAAGACAACCCGTTGGAAACCTGAAAGAAGCCCCCTCGCTCTGCCTTCTCCCGCTCATGGCATCCGCGTTGCTTCTCTTTTAAACCCTATGCGTATACATCGGTCGTCATCTTTCCATTCATTGGAGTGCCCAACACGATGAGACACCGAGTGATTGCCGCCTTCGTGTTTCTCTTGGTCCCGACGATTGCTTTCGCCGCGCCGCGGAGCGAGGTGTACCGGCACGCCAAGGCAGGGACGGCGCTCATCATGGCCGTGGACGATAAGACCCACAGCCTCTCACTCGGCAGCGGATTCTTTGTCGATCAGAACGGGCTGCTCATCACGAATGCCCATGTGATCGAGGACAGCACCCGGCTCATCGTGTACGTGCGGGATCGGATTGTGGTGCAATCTCCGAAGGTGGTCGCGGTGGATCCTGATCTTGACCTCGCCGCGCTCAGCGTGCCGGCGAGCGACGTCGAGGCGCTGGCCCTGACATCAACGACACCTGAAGAGGGCAGCGATGTGATTGCGGTCGGCTATCCGCGCATGACCGACATTCTCAACATGGGGTTCGCGCTGCATCCCACAGTCCTCACCGGCAACGTGAATGGAATGGTGCAAGGACGTTCGAGGACGAAGCAGCAGCTCACGTCGATGATACAGACCACGGGGCATATCAATCTGGGCAACAGCGGGGGTCCGCTGGTGGATGCCGAGTCCGGCGAAGTGACTGGGATGGTAGTGCTCTCTGTTCCGTATCTCGAACGGGCTCGGGACAAGAGCGGAACGCCGCTCGGCAGCGTCAAGATGAAGTCCGGCATCGGCTATTCGATCCCGGCCACCGTCATCCGGCAATGGATGGCGGCCAACCACCTCAGCGCTCACCCGACGGTCGGGTCCTCACGCCCGTCTCAAGGTTCCACGCCATCGGCCGATCGGTCGTTCGCAACTGGCCATCTGCTCCAAACTATTGCGATGGTCTTGCCGAAAGACGAGGACCTCTACAACCTCGCCGTAAACCATTATGAGACCGCGCTTTCGCTGCGGCCGAACGATCCCCAGATTCTTCGCCAGCTCGGCATCGCCTATGCTGCGCTAGGGCGGCTGGACGATGCCATCAAGACGATGCGTCTGGCGCTCCACGACGATCCAGTGTCGCCGCTCGTCGTCTATGAATTGGGGCTGGCGTCGGAAGCCAAAGGACTTCCGCAGGAAGCGGTCACGACGTGGGAAGGGTTCCTGCTGCACACGAACCCTCCCGGCGATTCGGAAGGCTTCAACCTCAAGATCCGGCAGGCGTTGGCGCGTCTCAAGCCGATGTCAGCCAACGCCCCGTAAGCTCTTTCACTTCGCGTCTGAGATCGCACCGCCGCGCTTCGACTCCGCAGACTTGCGAATGGATGACGCGCGGTCGCCTTGGAGTTCGGCTTCGATCTTGTCCCCAACCTGAACGGCATCCACCATCTTGGTGTCCTTATCCACGCGTAGACTGACTTCCTTGCCGCTCGCATCGCGGACCACGAAGAACTCGCCTTCCATCTTCAGCACTTCCCCCTTGAGGGAGTCGCCGCGCGCCAGGGGCGGCATGCCCGACATGGAGGAGGACGCCGACGACTGATCCCGCGGCAAGTCTTGGCCGGCCTGCGCGCTCGGCGCCGCACTGGTGCCTTTCGAAGTGTCATCCGCTCTCTTAATCTCAATCGCGCGGCCGTCAGGACCCAATCGCGCCTCAATCCGGTCGCCGACCATGTACATGTCGTCTTTCTTCGTGTCCTTGCTGAGCGGCAAACGGACTTCCTTGCCCGACGAATCTCTTACCACGTAAGATTCATAGGCATCGAAGGATCGGCCCTCAATCTGCAGCACCTCGCCCTTCAAACTCTGGGTTCCCACTGCGGGAAGATTGTCATTTTGCGCCTGTTGCATCGGTGCGGTAGACGGCGTATCCGACTGCGAGACAACTGTTCGATCGTCGGATTGCCGCGCGGTCTCAGACCTGGTGGCACACCCCGCTATTCCGATACTGATCATCATGGCCAGACCTATTATGCTCAGCCGGCTTTCCATAACACCTCCTTGACTCAGTCCACAGGTGAGTTCTCGGCAGAAGTTCCGTATGAAATCATAGGTAGCAGTCGCCCGAATTGCAGACAATAGACAAAAGCGCTTCAGAAGAAGGGAAAATGTCCGGGAATTATTGGAGGGCACTTCGTGGCGAAGGAAGGCCAACGTCTTCTAGCTATCCTTCGCCACAATGAGAGGCCATGCCAAATGAAAGGCCATGCCAATAGTCTTGCGAGACGCCATCACAGACGCAGGACTTTCACGAGGATCCCCGTCCGGGTGGTGGTTTTCGTCTTGGCCATGATGTGCTTGATGTGCTCTTTGATGGTTTGTTCCGTAACTTTCAATTCGTTGGCGATTTCTTTGTTTGTCCAGCCCTTCAGGAGATTCTCGATGACCGTGATTTCACGCGTCGTGAGGCCGAACTGTTCCTTGGCCTGATCGATCATCGCCTCCTGGCGACGCCCGATTTCTTCGATCATGATCAGGACGCGGGACTTGCTGCCGTTTTGCTCAGGAAGGCCGAACCCGCAGAGGAGCACTGGACGGGAGGGATCGCCGAGGACCCGCTTGATCCGGAATTGCTCCCAATCCTTGACGTCAGTCCTGACATGCAGGTGCTTGATGATCTCGTCGCACATCTCGGCGACGGCGGGTGGAAGGACACCGTTAGTCGCCTTCCCAGCGCTTTTGTGGATGCCACCGCACAACTCCCACGCGCGGCGATCACTATAGATCAACTGCATAGAAGTCGAGAGCATAAGAATGCCAGGTCCGAGCCGTTTGTCAGCAATGCTCTCCATGTCCAAGAGGTTGACGTCTGACTCTTCCGAGATTTGTGGCAACATGATCATCTCCTTCTTTTGCTTATGCAGGTGGTACCTCTATGGGATTCATCCTGCGCGGCGAAAGTGCACATAACCGCCCTCCAGCGCTTCCCGCAGCAATTGGGCGGCATTCGACACCCGAAGTTTCTTCATGATATTGGCCCGATGGGCCTCCACTGTCTTGATGCTGATCTTTAAACGCTGGCCGATTTCACGGTTCTTCAGACCACCCCACACCAATTGAAGGATCTCCCGTTCTCGTTCCGTCAATGATACCGGCCGGGTCTTGCTCCAGGACTCCATACGCCCCTCCTTCCTGCGCCTCTCCTGTTGTTCCTGAGACTTCACAGACGAGTCCGATTCGGCTGTCATGGGCTTCGTGCCTGCAAGGGGTTCCACCATAGGTTAATAAAATTAGAAAAAGTGAACTAACGATTACAAAAAACCAACTTTCGGGCAATAGACAAAACAGCATATGCGAACAGAAAAATGTCCATGAGGAAAAGTCACGTGAGAAAACCATCTAGACGAAATGGGATGGGAAGACAATGTCCCGTGAGGGAAGAACTTTTTGAGCTGCAGATGTGACTGCTACCGAGGACTGGCTATCTTGACTTTAATGCAGCCGGACCTGAGGACATCGCTTAATTGAGGAGGATGGTATCGACGCATCCGACGGCTGATTTTGTACGCCGCCAGCACGACGAAGAGAAGAAAGACCGCGATGATGATCGCCTGGTTCATGGGTTCCTCCATTCAGGACTGATGTTCAGATGAACCTACGCTATACTATCGTAGGGGGCACATCAATTGGAGAAACAGCCTACGGAGAAACCTCTCCTTAGTCAGAATCCTTTCTTCCATTCCCATGGCGGGATCGGATCGGAATCCTGCCATAGTCCGCGGCGTTCCGTGCGCGCGTCCAATTCCAGCTTCCATAGGCTGTCGTTGTTGGGAGCCGATTGTCTGTTCCACCAAGCCAGGCCGCTTCTGAGCAATTCATGATTCAATCGTGTGCCGTCTGCCAGGGCGACCTCTCCAAGCGGCCGTCCCTCGGCGTCGGCTCCGAAAACATTGACCAGGACCTGTCGGCCGAGGACTAATGTGGACGTGAAGTATCGAGCCGTCGTACCGAATGGCTGGTTGAGATCCGGGCATTCCACGCCAAACAGTCTGACGCGCATGGGGCCGGACCCATTCATCACTTCGATCGTATCGCCGTTCAAGACATCCGTGACAGCGCCGGCAAACTCGGCGGCAAGGGCGCTCGACGCGGAGATGACCAAGAACAGGCAGCAGATCACCCGTGGTGCCATATTTCCCTACTTAAGCACCCTATGCCCGAAGAAGATGGGTCGCTGCATTTTGTGTGGCATAGAAATGAAGTTTTTATTAAAACTGCATATAAGTCGCTTAGGAGAACCTGACTATGAACCCCCGTCTTGTCGTAATTGTACTCGATGCTGCCGACAGTCAATTGCTCAGACAATGGTCATCGCGGGGATATTTGCCGACATTGAGCCGTTTGATGGAGAGTGGCATCACCGCGCCCGTTGCTACGCCTCCCGCCGTCCTCGAAGGCGCAGCGTGGCCCACACTCACAACTGGTTGCCTGCCAGGGACGCACGGCATGTTTTCCTATTATCAGCTTAAGCCCGGCACGTATAAAGAAGAACTTGGGTTGCGCGCCGACCGCATGCCCGTCGCGCCATTTTGGGTGTCCCTCAGCGAAGCGGGAAAGCGGCTCGCGATCATCGATGCCCCGTTCAGCATACCGCATCAGGGCCTGAATGGCATTCAGATCGTGAACTGGGGTGCGCACGACCGGTGGTCCTGGGACTCCTCTTCGTGGCCGGATCATCTTCTCCACGATGTGACGAACCGTTTCGGCCTGCATCCCGTCCCACTCTGTGACGCGCGTGGACGCACCCCTGCGGACTATGAGGATCTGAAGATTCGTCTGCTCGACGGCGTGCGAAAGAAATCGGCCTTGCTGCG
The DNA here is from genome assembly GCA_005877815.1 of Nitrospirota bacterium. Classification (GTDB taxonomy): domain Bacteria; phylum Nitrospirota; class Nitrospiria; order Nitrospirales; family NS-4; genus NS-4. Next base: position 11,153 of record VBOG01000033.1, on the reverse strand, counting down.
GTACTGTCTGTCTCTCGAACCCTGGGATTTTCTGTTCGGAGTCTTTTCCGAATCGCATTGCGTGGGGCATCAATGCTGGCACCTCCTGGACTCCACACATCCTCGTCACGATCCGATCGCCCATGCTGCCCTGACCGGCACCATCCTGGAGGTCTATCGAGCAATTGATCGCGCGATTGGAGAGCTGGTGAACGATCTCCCGTCGAACGTACACGTCATCGTGATGTCGAGCCATGGGATGGGGCCGTATTACACGGGCAGCCATCTGTTGAAGGAAATCCTCGACCGCCTTGCGGTGAACGACGGCGTCAAGGCCTCCGGCGGGCCGGATCTGAAGCAGGAGATGTGGGACCTCCGCCGGTTCTTGCCGGATAAGGCCCGTCGGCTACTGAAGGCCTGGTGCCCGCGCGCCCTGGGGACACTATGGAGCTGCTTCCACCCGCTGTCGGACGAGCGGCGGCAGATGCGCGCCTTCAAATTTCCCTCGAATGACATGACCAGCGCGATCAGAATCAATCTGAAAGGACGGGATCCCGATGGCTGCGTGGAGCCGGGCCGGGATTATGAGGCGCTGTGCGCTGAGCTCACGGACGCGCTGTTGGCGTTGCAGAACCCGGACACCGGACAAAGCGCGGTGCAATGGGTGCGTCGGAGCGCGGAACTTTTCCAGGGCCCGCGGCTGCATGAACTGCCGGACGTTTTCATCGAGTGGGAACATAGCGTGCCCATTAACGCGCTGTGTTCGCCGAAAATCGGCACGGTGACCGGCGTGTATCGCAGTGAACGCACCGGCAATCACCGGGCTGGTGGATTGCTGATTGGCAGCGGGCCGGAATTCGGCGCGGGAAGCCTCGACGCAGTGATACGCACAGTGGACATCGCCCCGACGATCCTGGACTTCTTCGGGGTCGCAGCCCCTGCGCATTTTGAAGGCCGGACGGTCCTCGACGCCATGCGGAAAGTAAGATCGCGACCGCCTGAGGAAAGTCCTCTGGCGGCCGTGTCCTGAGGAGGTCACTGCCGTGTCAGGCATCACCTTCAATTGGGAAGTGCCGAGCGCCCTGCATCCCGAACGCGTTTCCGTCATCATCCCTTGTTTCAATCAAGGGCGGTTTCTACCCGACGCGATAAAAAGCGTTCTGGCACAGACATACCGGGATCTGGAAGTTTTGGTCATGGACGACGGCTCGACGGACGACACCGGAGAGGTGGCGTCAACCTATCCGATGGTGCGCTTGCTCCAGCAAAGGAACCAGGGAGTCGCGACCGCTAGGAATGCCGCTCTGCGGGAAAGCACCGGAGGGTACCTCGTGTTTCTCGACGCCGATGACCGGTTGCTTCCCTATGCCCTCGATGTTGGAATCGATGCTCTGGCCGCCCGTCCCTCATGCGCCTTTGCGGCCGGCCACTGCCGGTTCATCGGCCCAGACGGAACGGTGCTTCCCACACCGCCCCAGCGCATGGTTCAGAGTGATCATTATCGCCAGCTGCTCCGAAGAAACTACATTTGGAATCCCGGGTCGGTGATGTACCGCCGCACCGTCTTTGAAACGACGGTCGGGTTTAGAACATGCGTGGGACCCACCGCAGATTACGATCTCTACCTCCGCATCTCGAAAGACAGGCCGGTCTATTGCCATTCAACCATCGTGGCGGAGTACCGGCGCCACGAGGCGGCAATGACGTGCAATGCGTCGGCCATGCTCAAGGCGGAGCGCGCGGTGCTGCAATCGCAATGGGGGCACATAAAAAAGGACCGACTCTCGCGGGATGCATACAAGGTCGCGATCCGGCAATCGCAAACCCACTATGCAGGGGAGCTGCTACAGCACATATCGACAGTCGTCCCGGCAGGCGAATGGCGCGCGGCGTCCGGCAGCCTCTCGCTCCTGTTGCGGTATTGCGCGCCCGGCGTAGTCCGGCAAATGACGGGGCGCATCAAGCAGACCCTCCGGGCCGCGCTGCTGAACCCTACCGGCCACGCCACCGAGTGATCATGGCGTCCCATTGCTCAGCGACCACCATCAGTCTTTCATCATAAGTTTCTCAGGAAGGATCCCGGGAAGCTGCTTGTCCCGGAAAAAATCAAATTTCTACCTAGGGCTTGCCTCCATGCGCCGTTCTGATACACTATGCGTCTCTGTACGGAGTTTCTATGAAGAGCAACCCCATTTGTCCCCGGTGCTCGCAGCCAAATATCCATCGCTCGCACAGAAAGAGCGCCTGGGAAAGGTTGCTGGGCCTGGCCTTTATCCATCCCTTCCGATGCCAGGTATGCACGCACCGGTTCTTTCGCCTCAAACCGTGGACCCATTATGTGTTGGTGGTGGACGATCTGCGTGAATATGCGCGCGTCGCCGTCAATCTTCAGGCGGCCTACGCCGGCCCGTCGGACCGCGGGCTCGGGACGATCACGGATCTTTCCGTCGACGGATGCGGCATGTCAATAAAGGAAGTGCCCTTGAGCGACTCGTCCTTCGAGCTCCGCATCGAGCTTCCTGATGGCCAGCCTCCGTTACAGGTGAAGGCAATCGTTCGAAATCGCCCGTGGCCGGGCCGTGTGGGATTCAACTTTGAGGGCATGTCCCCGACGGATCGGGTCCGTTTGGGGAGAGTAGTGAGACCGCAACGGCAGTAAGACCGCGCAGCGCGGCTTCGCAACGACACCGCTTTTCGCCAGTCACGCACCCACGTGGCTATCAAGCTTCGTGCTGGCAGGCAAACTCGCCGGTAGCGACCGGTCTTCGCTCTCTTCCATGCGGCCGACCCACAGCGCGATCGCTTCGCGCGGCCACAAATGATCGTCATTCAGATGGACAATGAGATTCGCCACGGTATTGGATTCCTTGCACAACGGACACTGGCTTGTGATCCCGACCACGGGCCAGCGTTGATGCGAGAGATGCGGGACGAGAATGCCGCAATGCGCGCCTTCAAAGGCGGCGCCCCAGGCGCACGACCCGCCGGCCGCCGTGTAGTATTTGCCGAATCCTTGAGGCCGTAGTTTCGAGCCTTTCCAAATCGCTTCGCTTAGGTGCATTATGATCCTCCTCTCTCGAGCCCTGTCGACAGTATGCGGAGAAGGATTAGATTAAAACACTATACTGAAGAGGAGGAAGGCGTCCCAGGAGAAGTGTGGCAGGGCTGGGGGCCTACTTCTTACTCAAGGAATAGACCTAATGGATAATTTATTGGAGGCGAGCATTCACGCATCATCCGTCTCACATCAGGAGGCGAGATATGCTTGGAATCAAAATTCTATTGGCGGCGATGCTTCTCTTCGTGAGCGCGTGCCGTGAAGATAAACCTGCGACGCCGAACGCCGGCCCCTTGGCCATTCCTCACCACGATGAGTTGACGATCGGTGATGCGTTTCAGACGCTCACGCCCGTTCCCGAACCGAGCACCTTGAGTCTCATGATGGCCGGTGCTGCGTTTCTGGTCGGCCGAGGCGTCTACCTCCGCTCTCGTCGTAGAAACTCATAGCCCGCTCATCCTCCTTACTGGTTGAGCGGGGTGGAGAAAAGCGGATTGCCGTCTTCTCCATAAATGATGAGAAACGGCAGGGGACCGGATGCGCCGAGAATGGCTCCCGCCTTCTGGTTGTCCCGGTACAACACGAACTGTGAAATGTTCTTGTCCTCATCGCCGTAATTAAACAGCCGCGCTTTGGCCTGTCCTTCGGTGTCGTACAGCGCCAGGTCCGGACCGAAGCGCGTCAGCGCGAGAGACGTCAGCACGCGCCCCTGCTCGTCAGCCAGGCTCAATGCCGGTTGTCCTTCCGCAATGCCGAGGCGGATTCGCTCGACGCCGCTCTTGTCCAGCAGCGCCAATGAAGGTGAGCCATCAAGCAGGTGCAACTTCGCGCAGGGACGCCCATCCGCCCCCGCCAGGACCAGCCGCTCGGTCGTAAGACCATCACCTCTCCTCGTGAAGATGCCCGGGCCGCCGGTGAACCGGCCGGTGATCAGAACCGCCACGATCAATGAGACGAACGCGGATGTGAGAATTGTCGCCGTCATGGTGAGGCCTCCCTCAGGCTGCGGCCAGCCCACGAAAGGCGAAGGCGGCAACTCCGCCACTCTATGCCGCAGCCATCCGGTCGTCAACAGTTCGATTCGGATGAGAAAGGGTCGGCGAGTCAGAAGACTTGCATTTCCCTCCCAAAAAGGCCCAGCATATTGGAGTCATAGACCTATTCCTGAATGGAGGCCGCCATGAAAAGGATGCTCACCGCGTTCGAGTCCCTCTTCATTTATTTCGGCACTGCGACCCTCGCTCTCGCCGAAGAGAAGCCAGCCGGTGGAGGCTATGAAGCCACGGCATATGTCTGGTTTGCCCTGATCGGGTTCATCATCCTTTGGGGCGTGTACGATTCCTTTTTCCGGCCAATGGATTAGTTCAGGGTACCCGGGCCTAAGCCCGATTACGGTCTCCTCCTCCTCTTCCGTAGCATAGGGCGGGTCGGCGTAGCTTGTTAGGCTGTCCTTACAGGAGGACAGATTATGCCACGCGCCTTACAGTCAGTCTCTCTGTCATTCGGCCTGGTGACGATCCCCGTCAAGCTCTATTCGGCAGCGAGCTCCAAATCGGTTTCCTTCCATATGCTCCATCAAAAAGATGGCAGCCGCATCAAACAACATCTGTACTGCCAAGCTGAGGAGAAAGAGGTCTCCCGCGATGAGATCATCAAGGGATATGAGGTGAGCAACGGCCACTATGTCGAAATCAGGGACGAGGAATTGGAAGCGCTCGAAGAGACGGCAAATCGCAACGTTGAAATTCATGAATTTGTCCCTCTGGACGTGATTGATCCCGTGTATTTCGAGAAAACCTACTATCTCGGCCCGGATAAGGGCGGCGACAAACCCTATCGGCTGCTGGTGGAAACCATGCGGCAGCGGAACTGTGGTGCGATTGCAAAGTTCGTGATGCGAGGCAAGGAGAATCTCGTTCTGGTACGGCCGGGCGATGACCAACACTTGGTGCTGGATGTTCTCTACTACGCGGATGAAGTGAAAAACCTTGCGGACATTGACGTGCCGAAGATTCCGCTCCGCGAGGGAGAACTCAAACTTGCGGACCAATTAGTGGACAGTCTCTTCCATAAGACATGGGAACCTGAGAAGTACCACGACACGTATCGCGAAAAAGTGCTGGCGCTCATTCAAACGAAGGCGGAGGGCCATGAAGTGGTCGCACCGCCCAAGGCCGCGGACACCGGCGGAGTGCTCGACTTGATGGACGCCCTGAAGCAAAGCCTGGCCCGAAGCGGCAAAGCGGAAAAAGAAAAACGGCCTGCAAAAGTCGGTCGAAAAGAGTCACCAAGAATGCGCAAGGCTGGCTAAAACCTTTCCATAAGATTAACATCTAACAACCGCACTGGCAGAGTTAGCGATTCTCACCTCAGAGAGTGCGGGCTTGACACCAAATAATGATAATGGTATTCATAATCTGTATTGTGAGTACAACTCTCGTGCAAGATCATCCGACTCTTCTGCAGTTGATCGGATTAGGAAGCGTCGTGGGCGTGTTGCCAGTCTATCTTGGTCTCGCCGCGGCCCTCATTCTTTTTAAGGAAGGACGGTGGGCGTGGCAACTGATCGGCGTTTCAACCGGGATCCTTCTCTACCTGTTCTTCGATCTCATGGATGAATCTCTTGAATTGGTCAATTCACCGGATATGCTATCGTGGGTTGTCTTCACGGGAAGTTTTTTGCTCAGTTTTTTCGGGTTGTTTCTCGTCGACAAATACTGGCAGGGAAAAAGAAAGCACGCATCGCCCGCAAGTCTCCTCCCCTACACGATCGCGTTGGGGATGGGGTTTCACAATTTGGGCGAAGGCCTGGCTGTCGGCACAAGCTATGCCCAGGGCCACTTGGCCCTGACGCAGTTGCTTGTTCTCGGCTTCGCTCTGCATAACGGAACCGAAGGGTTTGCGATTTCAGGCCCCGCCAGTCGCACGCACGTGGATGCTAAAAACTTCGCCGCGCTTGGACTGCTGGCTGGTGGACCGACCGTCCTCGGCACAATCATCAGCGCGCATGCTTTGACGCCGTATCTCTCGCTCGGCTGCTACACGCTGGCGGCCGGTTCCCTTCTGTACGTGATCATTTCGCTTATCACATGCAGTTATAAGGGACGGCTGATGCAAGCTGCCATTGGGGCGGGTCTCGGCATCAGTCTCATGTATGCCACAGGCGCTGTTCTCGCCCGTTTTATTGGCATGGAGATCTGACTCGAGAAAAAATGAGCGCGACGAGAGTCAGACGATCAGGATGCCGGCCTGTCCGTCATGAAATAGACCTGTTGGAGAGCTGTTGCAGGATCCGCTGCACCCTCTTTCCACCGTCGGCCAGACTGCATACCGGCACCACGACCTGGAGGAGCGAGCCTCTTTGCAGTATTCCCTAGGTTAGAACTGTACTTTAGGTCAAGACTTGATGTGCCTACAACATAATGCTTTGAATGTGTTTTTGTGCTCCGTGTATGGATCGAATCTCTGGCCCGCTGATTAAGAGTCGCATTAGAGGACCATCCTGGGGCTACCCCGACAACTATCCCCTGTATAGACATCTCCGACTCCCTGCGACGCGCCGTAAAGATCCCGCTGCGATGTGGCGATTGGAAGACGCCGTCCTCGGCTCGGCTTCAATTAATTATTACTAGCCATTCCTTTTGGATCTTCCATATCTAGGTAACCCTATCGATGTATTTCTTAAGCATTTGATCGTTGTTACGATCTAGTTATGCGAGACCCATATGCATCCCTGGCTCCGGCACTATAACCAAGGTGTTCAACCTACGTGTGGATACCCCGCATGTACACTGCCCGACTTGCTGCAGGGTTCTGCCACCCGATTCCCTGATTCAACAGCCCTTCTGTTTTACGGGACACACATCACTTACTCCGAGCTCAACGATTTAGTCAGCCGCGTCGCGCGCTTCTTCTACAAAATCGGCGTCCGGCCAGGCGACCGCGTCGCTATCATGTTGCCCAATGTCCCGCAGGCCATCATCGGGTATTACGCGGCCTTGAGGATGGGAGCCACGGTCGTTCAGACCAACCCGCTGTACCTTGAACGAGAATTGGAGACGCAGCTTCGCGACTCGGGCGCCGATACGATCCTCGCGCTGGATCTATTCTATCCCCGTATTCAATCCATCCAAGCACGCACGTCGTTGCGACGGGTCATCTTCACCAGCATCCGGGATTTTCTTCCGCCCGTTCGGCGATTGCTCTACCCCATCAAGGCGAGGCTCAGCGGGCGATGGATTTGTCTCAAGAAGGCGCCATCGCTTTATGATTTTCGAGACGCGTTAAAGGTCATTCCGGAGACCGTCGGTCTATCTGACCCTCTGCCCGCTCCTTCCCCTGATGATCTCGCGCTGCTGCAGTACACCGGCGGCACGACGGGAACACCAAAAGGCGTCATGTTGACCCATCGCAACGTGATCGCCAATGCGATGCAGTGCCGAGCCTGGGTCCCTGATTTCCAGGAGGGCCGGGAAGTCTTCCTGGGGGTCATCCCATTTTTTCATGTGTATGGTCTGAGCACCTGTCAGCACTTGGCCATGATGACGGGATCCGCCTTGGTCCTGCTCCCGCGCTTTCAAGTGACGGAGGTGCTGCACGCAATCCAGGCCCATCGGGTCACGATCTTTTCAGCCATCCCGATGATGTTCATGAAGATCACCGAATTTTCCCACGTCGATGGATATGACTTGCGCTCGCTGCGCGTCTGTCTCAGCGGCGCCAGCCCCTTGCATGCCGAGGTGCAAGACCGCTTCGAACGGCTGACAGATGTGAAGATCTCCGAAGGCTATGGGCTCACCGAAGCCGGTCCGGTCACCCACTGCAATCCCGTCTATGGCAATCGCCCGGCCAACTCTATCGGCGTGCCGTTCCCGGACACTGAGACGCGCATCGTGGACCTTGAAACCGGCGAGCGCGAGCTGCCGATCGGTGAAGCGGGCGAATTGACGGTTCGAGGACCCCAGATCATGCGGGGCTACTGGAACAACGAACTGGAAACCCGTGCCGTCCTCCGAAACGGCTGGCTCCATACCGGCGACATCGTCCGGCAGGACCCCTCCGGATACTTTTTTCTGATGGATCGCAAGAAGGACATGATCAAGACCCGCGGGGAAAGCGTCTATCCACGCGAAGTGGAGGAGGTCTTATTCCGACATCCCGCGGTGAAAGATGTGGTCGTCGCCGGGACTCCCGATCGCCACCTCGGCGAGGCGGTCAAGGCGTACGTCGTGGTGCACGACGGGCACGTGATTGCCGAGTCTGAATTGATCATGCATTGCCGGCATTCGCTGGCCGCCTTCAAGGTGCCCGCGAGCATCGCCTTCCGACAGGAGCTGCCCCGCACATTAGTCGGTAAAGTCTTACGCCGCGCTCTGCAAAATGAAGAGGCGGACGTGAGCGTCCCTACACCATCCACCAGACCAGGCCCACGAGTGGCCGTTGGAGATGCCTCATGAAAGATGTGGTGATCGTCGCAGGCGTGCGTACGCCGATCGGAAACTTCGGCGGGGCTCTGAAGGATATCCCGGTCCAGAAGCTAGGGGAGCTCGTCGTGCGGGAAGTGATGACGAGAACGGGCGTCGATCCCGCGCTCATCGAAGAAGTCGTCATGGGCTGCGTGGGCCAATTCATGGATACCGCCAATGTCGCGCGCGTCATTTCGCTCATGGCGGGCCTGCCGATCCGCACGCCGGCCTACTCGGTGCAACGGAATTGCTCATCGGGCATGCAACCGTTCGTAAACGCCTTTCAAAATATCCAAAGCGAGAATGCGGATGTGCAGATCGTCGGCGGCGTCGAGAACATGAGCCGGGCGCCGTACGTCACCCGGGACATGCGCTGGGGGAAACGGCTCCGTCACGCGGAATTCATCGACAGCCTGTGGGAAGGCCTGACCGACCCGTTTTGCGGGCAGTTGATGGGACGCACCGCCGAGAACCTGGCCGAGGAATTCAAGATCGGCCGGGAAGAGCAGGACCGCTTTGCGATCGAAAGTCACCGCCGGGCGTTTCGCGCGCTCCGGGAGGGGCGCTTCAAGGACGAGACCATGCCGCTCAGCATTCCGAAATCGGTGGCGGGCCGCAATGTGGCGCCCACGGTGTTGACCCAGGATGAGTGCCCGAACGTCGCGCTCACCGAACAACAACTCGGGCTCTACCCGGCTCTGTTCAAGGAAGGCGGGACCGTGACGGCCGGCAACAGCTGTCCCCTGAGCGATGCTGCGGCGGCTGCCCTCGTGATGTCCGCGGAGCGGGCACGCGAGCTGGGCCTGACACCCATGGGGCACATCCGCACCTATGCCTTCGTCGGCGTTGAGCCCACGCGTATGGGGATCGGCCCGGCGGAAGCCCTTCCGCTCGCGTTGAAGCGGGCGAAGCTGACACTCAACGACCTCGACGTCATCGAGCTGAACGAAGCATTTGCGGCGCAATATCTCGCGTGTGAGCGGGCATTGGCACTCGATCGGGAGCGGGTCAACGTAAATGGCGGCGCGATCGCCCTGGGCCATCCCGTGGGCATGACCGGCACGCGATTGGTGCTCACGCTGCTGCATGAGATGCGGCGGCGCGCTGTGACGCTCGGGGCGGTGACAATGTGTGTCGGGGGCGGACAGGGGGCGGCGATGATTCTGGAACGGATGTAAGTCACATCGTTGCGAGAGGATTGTCATGTACGTCTACAAAGTAGGAGTTGTCGGAGCAGGCGCCATGGGGGCGCAGATTGCCCAGGTGGCCACCTATGCCGGCTTACCGGTCGTCATCGCCGACGTCAGCGAGGCGATCGCGCAGCGCGGCATCGAGACCGTGCGTCGCATTTACCAGGCCCGCGTGGATCGCGGCAAAATGACCCAGGATCAGCTGGGAGAGAAAATGCTGCTGGTGACGGCTTCAGGAGACGTCAGCGCGCTCCGTGACGTGGACCTGGTGATTGAGGCCGTCTCGGAGAACCTCGCGCTCAAGCAGCACGTATTCCGCGAGCTCGATGCCATCTGCCCGCCCGGAACAATCTTCGCAAGCAATACCTCGGCTCTTTCGATTTCTGCCATGGGATCCGCGACACACCGGCCCGGGAAAGTGATCGGTCTTCACTTCTTCAACCCGGCATATGCCATGCCGTTGGTCGAGATCGTCCCCGGCCTCGCGACTGACGCCGAGACGGCAGATGACATGGTGAGTTTTGCGGAGAGCATCCGAAAACTCCCGATCGTCGTGAAGGAGTGCGCGGGGTTCCTCGTCAATCGTCTTTTGATGGCCTACCTGAATGAAGCCATTCTGTGCCTGCAGGAGGGCGCCGCCACCTGCAAAGAAATCGAGCAGGACATGCTGACCTTCGGGATGCCGGTCGGCCCGTTCACGTTGCTCGATGCGGTGGGCCTCGACATCTCGTATGACGTGGCGCGGATCCTTCATGAGAGCTATGGGCCCCGGATGGCGCCGGCCGCCCTGCTCGGGGAATTGGTCAAGGCGGGACGGTTGGGGGTCAAAAACGGACATGGGTTCTACGAATATGACGGCCCCGAGACCGGCATGCTGCAGACGCTGAGTGACAAGGTTCGCCGTGAAACCGGCGCCGTGAGCGCTCCATGGCAGCCCGCGCGTCTTTTGCTCGCGATGGTGAATGAGGCGGCGCTGGCGTTGCAAGAAGGCATCGCGTCCGCCCGCGACATCGATGTTGCGATGGTGGCGGGCACAGGATTCCCGACCGGGAAAGAAGGACCGTTGCATTATGCCGATGGCCTCGGGGTCGATGCCGTCCTGCATGAGCTCGAGGAATTTTCACAGACGTTGAGTCCGAGATTCTGGCCTGCGCCATTACTGCGCCGCATGGTCGCGGCCGGGTTCACGGGGAAACATACGGGGCGAGGCTTCTTTAGCTATGAGATGGCCGCCCAGGCGGCGGGAGGGCACTCATGACAGCGATCACGCATACCTTGTTTGCATGCACGGTCGAGAACGGAGTCGCCACGCTGACGCTCAACTACCCGCCCGTGAATGCACTCACGCCGGACGTGCTGGCAGAACTTGACGCGGCCTTCGACGCGCTGGCCGAAAACAGTGACGCAAAGGCCGTGGTGCTGACCGGGACGGGCCGCTTCTTTATTGCGGGCGCCGATATC
>VBOG01000032.1:3709-8217 GCA_005877815.1 Nitrospirota bacterium | reverse complement strand
ATAGGCGACGTCAACAAGTCCGGGTTCGATGTGATCGGAACCTTCCGCGGAAACAGACTGTGGCTTATCGGGAACGAGATAAGTTAAGATAGAGAGATCGTGCGCCGCCAAGTCCCAGATGACATCAATATCATGCCGCCATGGCCCAAGATTTACCCGCACGGAATCAAAGTAGTAGAGCTCGCCAAGATCGCCAGCTTCGATGATTTCCTTCATCCTACGAACGGCTCCGGTATAGATGAAGGTGTGATCCACCATCAGAACGAGACCTTTCCTTTGGGCTAAAGCGATGAGCTCCTCGGCCTCTTCGACTGTGCGGGTTATGGGCTTTTCCACAAACACATGTTTGCCGGCTTGCAGAGCCCGCTTTGCCAGCGCATGATGAGTGAAGACGGGTGTTGCCAAAACCACCGCATCTATTTGCGGGTCGCTCAGGATTTCGTCGGCATCGGCAGAAACCTCGCATCGCTTAACCTCCACCCCATTCGTTTCATGCAAGTTGCGAAGCAGATTGGGTCCCCAATAGCCGTAACCGATCAGGCCTACTTTCATTTGCACATGCCCATTTTCAAATCGTAATCAGTCACCGCAAGGCAAACTTTATTTAATTGCGTTCGGCGGATGAGGTAGGCGTCCGTACGTGTTGCATGTCGGGTCAAGCGGCGCCACGCCGCATTTGCCTGGCTGTCGAGCTTAGCACGGTGGTTCTTTGTAATCCGACTAGGCGGACATAAAGTAGAACAATCATTTATCCGAACATATCGGAAACAAAAAGGGTGACTTCGCGTCCTCGCGAGCGGATCATCGTGCTTTACGGGTTTGAGCCGGGTGTTTCCCGGACACGCGAAGCATCCGTCGGCCGGTCTTCATCCGATGCAGGAGCCTTCAGGTGACCCGCCTTATTATCGACTTGGGAAGAATACCCGTGAATGCGAGCGGGATTGCCATGGACTATGGCATTTGGAGGAACTGATCGCGTGACAACGGCCCCGGCACCGACCATGGCGTTTCGACCGATCAAAACTCGGCGTTGGCCCCGATCGAACAACCTTCCTCAAGTGTGGTTCTTACAAAATGGCTTGGTCGTTGTCTGCTTTTCGGGAACAAATCGTTTGTAAAAGTTGCATTTGGGCCAATGAAGACATCGCTGCCCACACGCAGGCCATCCCAGAGCTGGACGCCACACTTCACCGTCACGCGATCTCCAAGCACGACATCGTTCTCGACGAAAACATGATCGGAAATGTTGCAATCCTCGCCTATGATCGCGCCTGGCATAACGTGCGCGAACGCCCACACCTTGGTTCCGTTTCCGACACTACAGCTTTCGCAGATACCCTGCGGGTGAACGAAATGACCCACGTGCCTCCTTAATTGAATTCCATTTCTCGCAAGACGACGGCCCCCGGTCGCTTCTTTGTATTTTCATAAGCCCTCCAGACGTACGATCCCACGATCCCGAAGCAGATCAGATTAATGCTCCCAAAGAAAGTAACTGTCAAAACGATCGGGGAATATCCAGGGACATGAATCCTTCCAGAAAGACGAGCCCATAATACGATCACGGAAAAGATGAGAGATATCACGATTCCAATCGAGCCTATCCAAAGCAGAACCTTGATTGGCAAATCTGAAAAAGAGAACAAGGAATCCACTAGATAGCGCATCTTCCTGGCAAACGTCCAGGCGCTCTTACCATGTTGGCGTCGTGCTCTCTTGTAAGGTATGGCCTTGCGTCTGAATCCCAACCAGACCAACAGGCCAACGAGCGAACTGTGCGATTCCTCGAGCCTGAGCAGTTCACGACGAAAGGCCGCGTTACAACCAAAGACGTCAATCCCACCCCGCGGCAGTTCCGGTTGAACTAACTTGCGATAAAGAAACCAAAATACCTGCGAAGTCGCCTTGCTTAGAAATGGATCGTCTCGTGACAGACGGGCACCTACAACGACATCGGTTTCGTCTTTTGCGAGCTCTTCAAAGAAAGCCACAATTAAATCGTCTGGTTCCTGCAGGTCCGCCGTCATAACAGCAAAGTATGGACCGCTGGCCTTTTCTAGACCGACGCGGATCGCCGCGAAAGAGCCGAAATTTCGAGACAGTGCGATGAGCTTCGACTTAAACAACAATGTCGGAAGCTCTAAGGCCAAATGTTGGAAGGACTGGTCCGGGCTTCCATCGACCACAAAAACGACTTCCAGGGCAGAATTCAACCGCGTGCCAATCCCACGAAGTGCCATCAAAAGATCAGGGATCGATGCTTCTTCCTTGTAGACCGGGATTACGATTGAGTACATGGGGGTCCGTGATCTCGCCTAACCGTTGCAGGTCGCTAGCACTTGCTTGACGTCACTCTGAGGCATGAACGGCTGAATGGGGAGGAGCGATACTTCGTGCTCCGTAAGTCGAGGTGCGTTCTTAAGATCCCTGTTAACCGCGAATGCATGAGCTTGGAGGGCAGGCAAGATTCTAAGCATACCAGTGAAATTCGCTTATTGAATCAATTGGATCCAGTCAACCTTCAGTTCGTTCCCCGAAGATCGTAAATCCGACAGACCTCATCGTCCTGAATAATTCGGTACTGACGATCCAGATGTTCTTTCAATCGTTTGTAGTCCTCAAGCCATGAGACCAGTTCGCGCCGTATCAGGAGGAGCTCGCCTCCCTTTGCCCTCAACGTCTCCAGTTGCTCGATCGCTTCGCCGCCATCGGGAGGATACTGGATTCGGTGGCTTTTCATCAAGACGCGGATTACACCTTTTGAGCCGTCGCCGGTGCTCCAGTTGATCGTGGTTTTGCCAGGCTTTGTTCCTGCTGGAACTGGGTTCGGCCATGCCCTGATAAAAGCCCCGTTTTTGGATGGTTCCCGGTCGGGCGGAGGCGAGTCAAACGCGATTCCATTTTGCCTGACTGTGACCGAGGCGAGCAAGTTGTCTTGCGCAGCGCCTCCGTACAAGCAGAATTCGTAGACGCTTGCTCCTCCGATCCAGGGCGCCTCAGCAGATCCGGAGGCGCCCGATGCAAAGTGCTGTTGCGTTTGTTTGGGCGACCGGTCCGGGAAGGCCCAGACTTGGTGTCCCTTGAGCGGTAGCTGGTCTTCGTGAGCTTTGCTCATTATGATCACGCCAGCGCCGGCCGGCAAAATCCTTTGTGTCGTTTCCACAAGTGCGCGCACGACCGCCAGCTCTTTCCGCCGGGCAGATACCAAAGGCTCAACAATGTCGTTAAACCGAAAGTCGAGATTGGCATTCATGTTTTGAATAGCGTCGAGCCTCGACCATAACCCCTCTCTATGAATCCTGTACACTCCGAGGATTTCATCAAGGTATCCGATCTTGCCATGTTGCGCGCATAAAATGTAGAGAGACCAATCTCCGTAATGCATGGTGTAATACCATTCTGGAAAGCTGCCGAGCGCATCTTTGCGAAGCATCGCTGCGCAACCCGCGATAAAATTACCTTGCCAAATGTCCTCAAGAACGGAAATCTGCTTCTGGCCTGCGAAGTTGTTGGGAAGCGGGGCGCGGTTTTCGTCCTCGTAGATTCTGAGCGCATTGTGAAAGCAGAGCGCGCACTCGGGATGAGCGTCCAAAAAATCCGCCTGTTTCTGCAGTTTAGTAGGAGAAGTCCAATAATCATCACCGTCCAGCGTAGCGACGTATTGCCCTTGCGCCAACGCAAAGGCTTGAGCAAAGACCCGGTTGCCGCCGGCTCCCAGGGTTTCCTGCGGCAGTACGAGACGGATTTTCCCGGGATTCTGGCGTTGAAAATCAAGGACAATGGAGCGCGTCCGGTCGACGGAGCAGTCCTCAGCGATAATGATTTCGTACTCGCAATTTGTCTCCTGCATCAGAACACTATCGAGCGCCTGCGCAATATATTTTTCATGATTGTAGGTCGTAACCAAGACACTTACTTCCATTGTGGTCGAACGGAATCAATAGCAACTCCCAGATGCGGGGCTAGTGCTATGAACAACCTCTCCAGGGATGGCGGAGATTCGTTTTCATCGACAGTCGCTCTTTGAGCGCTTCCGCGTGTTCTACAATGAACTCGATCAGTGCGCAGATCGCACTAATCTCAGTCGAAGTCACAGCAGAACCCGTTGGCAAGCAAAGTACCCTCTTACCGAGTCTCTCAGTTTGCGACAGGCGCAAGCCGGCTTGAGGATCATCAGTCCGATAAGGTTCCATCTGATGACAGCCGGGATAAAAGTAGCGGCGCGTCAAGACGTTTTCAGCCCACAAGATATCGTCCAATTGGTCCCGAGTAATTCCCATTGCATCTTCATCAATCTCCAAAATGACATACTGATAGTTGCATTTTTCGTCCTCGTCGAACGTTGATAGGGATATTCCCGGCACATCTGCCAACTGTTGCTGGTATTCCTTGTAGTTTCGATAGTTTACAGTGACGAACTCTTCCAGACTCTCCAGTGAGGTCAAACCCATGGCGGCCGACACCTCGCTCATTTTGCCATTGGTGCCAAGGGAGGTAACCGTATCAAG
>VBOG01000032.1:0-3461 GCA_005877815.1 Nitrospirota bacterium | reverse complement strand
CCGGGCGAGATCGGCAAGTGCATCCACGTTACATGGCCGGCCCCAGACATGCACGCCGATGATTGCTGTAGTGCGTCCGGTTATCAACTCTTCTACCCGCCCCGGATCAAGGTTATGCGTTGCAGGATCGATATCGCAAAACACCGGAGTAACTCCGTGCCATCGTAAGGCGTGCGCTGTAGCAATGAAAGTAAACGATGGAAGAATGACCTCACCGGAAAGGCCAATGGCTTTCGCCAGAATTTCGAGGCCGATCGTGGCGTTGCAGACACCAACGCAATGTTTGACTCCGATCAACTGGCAAATGCGCTGCTCAAACTCCTGTAATAGCGGTCCGTCATTGGTCAGCCACCTTCGGTCTAAGAGATCGTTGATCCGTTTGAGAAGCGCCTGGCGGTCACCAATGTTCGGACGACCCACGTGGAGGTCTCTATCAAACTCTGGTGTGCCGCCAAAAATGCCGAGATCAGCCAGATTCGATTTCATGATTTAGTACTTCGTCCAAAGTAAATCCGATCGCCAAAAGCCGTATCGCGCGGCACTGGTAAATCTCTAATCTGACCGGAGAGCGAAATTCGGCTCACATGGTCGGTTGAGAGCCCACGATTTCCAACGGTAGACGGAACCGATCGACGCCCTCTGAATCCACGTGATAGAGGTAAGTAGTGTATTCGTAGAGCCCGTAGTCGTTGCGAATGATAAAGTGCCGGCTCAATTCTTTGGTTAGAAAACAGGCTAGCATGTCAAGCGGCAGGTGGAACAAGTCATCCCGCTCCCAGTCCACTTGCTTCGACATCACGTTAAACGCGATGCCGCGCTCAGCATGACCAAACATCTTCGTCACCAAGCGTTTAAAATACTCAAACATCTCATCAAAACTGAGCTTCGGCGTCTTCACCGTTAAGACGCCGTTCATCACTACGTAATCGAACATCGGCAGCGCCTCTTCGCTCGCAAGCACATCGGCGAGAAAATAGCGGTTCGCGGGAAACTTCCGCCGTGAGAGCTCGATGAATTCTTCCAATATGTCGAGACCGGCGTACTCGATGTCGTGGATGTTGTTCTTCAGGATGTATTCGTAGAGATGGGAAGACCCGCAGCCAAAATCCAGGACCCGCACCTGCTTTCCGTCAGCGCGTGGCCGCACGATGTCGAGCATCACTCGGTAGCGGGTGAAGACATCCTGCTGTTTTGGCCAGCCGACGCCGAGGTGCGAATCGCCGTGCCTGGCGAGGCAGTCTTCGTAAAACGCAACGATGTTCAGGTACTTTCGATCATCCATTTAGAAGACCTATTTCTTACCAGAGACACAATATAGACCGACCTGCGTAAATCTGTTTTTGGTGTCAAGCGTGATTGTTTCATCCTTATTATCATTCGCTGAACTTCAAATTAAAGCGATACGTTTCAATATGACGGGATATTTGCATCCGCTTTATGCGAAGTCTCTGAGCGAATTTGGCACGCCGGTCGAGTTGCCGCAGTGCGGCGGATGGTTGCTGGAACGGCATATCCCCAATTCCGATCTAAAGGATGCGATGGGTTGTTACCCGTTATTTTGCTGCACAGACTGGACGAGGCTCGCCGCCGACATTCAAAAAGTAAGGGACAATTACGTAACCATTTCACTGGCGGCAGATCCGTTCGCGCCTGTAACTACGGTCGATCTTTCGCAATATTTTCAGCTGGTACAGCCATTTAAAAAGCATTTCATCGTCGATGTCAGTGACTCGACCGACCGACACATAAACTGGCACCACCGGTACTACGCTAGGAGAGCACTAAAACAAATACAGGTTAGAGTCGTTGACGATCCGAAAACGTGCCTGGATGACTGGGTGCGCCTTTACCAAATTCTGATTGATCGCCACCACCTTCAGGGCATCAAGGCGTTTTCAAAAACTGCGTTTGCAATCCAGTTCGAAGTACCAGGACTGGTTGTTTTCCGGGCGAGCCGAAACGGAAGAACAATTGGAATGCATCTGTGGTATCTTCAGTCCGATGTTGCTTACAGTCACTTGGGCGCGTCTGATCAGGAAGGGTACTCGCTGGGAGCTGCCTACGCACTTTACTGGTCAGCCATTCAAGTATTCAAGCAAGACCACGCGCGAGAGCTACGATTGATCGATCTTGGCGCGGGCGCCGGCGCGGAGGGAAACGGGCGCGATGGTCTTTCCACGTTTAAGCGCGGATGGGCTACAGGCGAAAAGGTGAAATATTTCTGCGGCTCTATCTTAGATCAAAAGAGTTACGAATCTTTGACAGCGACAAATAGAATCTGGACAGACTATTTTCCACTCTACCGAGCTGGCGAATTATCCTAACGTCGAGGAGATGCGGAGTTCTAGGCTAATTTCGTCCAGCAAATTCAAGTCCGACCTGGTCCTAGCTTGTTTTGTCCAGAAAGAATCTGCTGGATCGCTCGAGAGACGCCGACTGCTCACGTCCAGCGTCCGGATTGCGTTTTTGTAACCTCCGCGCAACATCGATGGTCATTACTGGGTGATTTTTTCGGAAGCCGAGATAGTGAAGAAAATACGGAATTGTGGCTCTCCATTTCCGAACTTTGTGGCTGCTACCTGATTGCTTCTACGTAAAACGATTGGCTCCTACGGAGCTCACTGACAGGGTCGATACCTTCGCGGAATGAGCTGATGGCGACGGAGTTGAAGCCAACATGTTTAAGAAGCACGAGCATTTTCTCTTCATCCATGATCCACTTATGTTCGCCCGACTGATAGACAGAGTAGTTGATATAATCTACTAACGTCTTAGTGCCTAGCTTTACTCGTGGCAGCAACTCAAAAACGTCTAAAAGGTGGAAGTAACCCGCGTCGCCACGAAGGTAGGCTTCGAAATCCCCTTTGAAGTTTGGCAGGGCGGCGCGAAAGACGCCGCCGGGCTGCAGCGTCCGACGACATTCGCGCAAGAGTGCAACAGCGTCGCCGTAACTAAGATGTTCAAAAAAATGAGACGAATAAATCATGGCGCAGGTTCCCCTTTCGAGCGGTAATCCCCGCCGTAAATCGTGGTTGATAAAGATGGTGCCGTCTGCGGTATCTTTATCAATGACCGGTGGTTTAACTGTCAGGTCAATGTTGACCCAGCCGGGCTTTATATCCAATCCGCAACCAAGGTGGACACGCAAACCCCGTTTGCCGCGCAAAGCTTTAAACTTGGGCGTCGAAGCGAGAACAATGTACGCAATTCTTATTTCTTTCCACAGGTGCCGCAATGCTGTCCGCACACTTAAGGGAACCATTTTTGTATGAAGTGTGACAAAGACCTGCCTCATCGACCGGCAAGGTTGTACCGTGTCGGTCGCATGGCATAATCTCTAAGAGAAAGCAACGCTTTACGGTCCGTTTCGTTTGTTTGCGATTCAATCCAACGAAACAGAGATAAATCGAGTGGTGTCTGTTTCATTTGATGGTGCGTTTAGTTTTTCGCGTCGCGCTCAT
>VBOG01000157.1 GCA_005877815.1 Nitrospirota bacterium | reverse complement strand
CATCGGCGACTCTCCATCATTGATCTTACTTCTGCAGGACACCAGCCCATGAGCTATGCCGATGGACGATATTGGATCACGTATAACGGAGAGGTGTACAACTTCCGAGACCTTCGAGTTGAACTTGAACAAAAGGGATATGCGTTCAAGTCTCACACTGATACGGAGGTCATTTTAGCCGCTTACACAGAATGGGGAGAGAAGTGTCTGCAAAGATTTAACGGCATGTGGGCATTCGCTATATGGGACAGCCAACAACGGAAATTGTTTTGTTCTCGCGACCGATTTGGAATCAAGCCCTTTTATTATTTTTATAACGGCAGCATCCTGGTCTTCGCGTCCGAGATAAAAGCGCTCTTGGTGGCAGAGGATAGATGCAGAGAGCCGAATAACCGCATGATTTATGACTATCTTGCCTATGGACGTGTGAATCACAGCGAGGAAACCTTCTTTAGTCAGATTCGGCAATTGAAAGGGGGCACCTTTCTCGAATATTGGCCCGATGAAAAGAGGCTTCAGATCCAGCCTTACTATGATCTTTTCAAGAACGCTGGGGTCGCCCAAGAAAATGGCGACTACGAGAGACGGTTTTATGACCTATTCGAAGATAGCGTTCGTCTAAGACTAATGTGTGACGTGTCGGTGGGTTCATGCTTGAGCGGAGGATTAGATTCGTCTTCCATTGTGTGCATGGTCGATAAGCTGATGCGCGAAAATGGGATCAAATTGCCGGGAGGCGATACCATCCAGCAGACCTTCTCCTCCCGATATGAAGACAAGAGACATGACGAGGGGTTTTTTATTGATGCGGTGGTAAAACAAACTGCCGTGAAGACCCATTTTACATATCCTACGGGCGACCACCTGTTAAAAGATCTCTCAGATCTGGTTTTCTATCAAGAAGAGCCCTTTTGCTCAACCAGTGTGTATGCCCAATGGAAGGTATTCGAGTTAATTAAGCAATCTGGAGTCAAGGTGGCTCTTGACGGTCAAGGGGCGGACGAACTATTGGCGGGCTACTTCGACTATATCAGCCCCTTATTTGCCGATCTTATTCAGACATTTCAATGGAAAACCTTTGCTAATGAATTGCGCGCCCAAGTACACTTGCGTGGGCGAGTACCTCGTCATGATCTGGTATTAGCCGCCAGTTACCTTTTCCCATCGGCTTTGAAGGCTCCCATAAGGAAATTAAGAGCATTGGCACGATCGCTGAAGGCCCAGAGCGGTAATACCTTGAGCCAGGAATTTACTGCTGGATTTCCTAATCGTTATGACAACGAAAAGAGCGCGAATGGCGGTATGAAGAGCTTTTTGGATCTGGAGTTATATAAGAGCTTGGTGTATGACTCGCTGCCCGCGTACCTTCGCTACGAGGATAAGAATTCCATGGCTCATTCAATCGAATCTCGTCTGCCATTTCTTGATTATCGATTGGCTGAATTAGCATTTTCTCTGCCATCGGAAATGAAGATATTGGGGGGAACGACAAAACGGGTTCTGCGATCCGCAATGAAAGGTCTCCTGCCCGAGGAAGTGAGGAACAGGAAAGATAAAATAGGTTTTTCAACTCCTGAGGACACGTGGTTCCGGACGGATTTAAACGATACCGTTTTAAGCGTTATAAATTCTGAACGCTTCCATAAGCGTCCATTCTTTAACCATGACAATGTGAAGAAGGAAATCATGGCTCACCAGGCAGGAGAAAAGAACATTAGCGCGACAATCTGGCAGTGGGTAAATCTGGAATTATGGATGAGGATGTACATTGATGGAACTATAAAACAGACACAAGGAGTGGCCTAAACAAAAGAAGAAACCGTGAAGCCGATAATGCAAGGTGGTCAGTGACGAAAACTTGTTCAGTGAATGAGGATTAAAGAGAATGAAGCAGGCCCTGATGGTGGCTCATGATTATCCTCCCAGTAATGTTGTGGGCGCAGTGAGGCCCAGCAAGTTCGTGCATTACCTCCCTGGGTTTGGATGGGAGCCGATTGTGCTCGCCGGGCGAGATGTGCACCAGGACATTCCAGGAAACTCGACTGCGGAGATTTACCACGTTCGGGAGTGGCCTCATCCGTTGAACTTACTATCGCTTTCTGGAGCAGCGCGCGAAGAAAAAAGGCCGGATCGGAGAATTCGTAGCCCAAATGAGCCCTCTAAGAAGGCCCAGCATGCAGATATGGTAATTCTCGCCCGACCTTCTGTAGCATATGGGCTTCAAAGCGTATGCCTGTGCGAATCTTGGTGTCCTGGATGGAGCAACCGTAATGATTAACCCAAGCGACAATCCTGCCCTTTACGAGCAGGACGCTGTCTGGAACAATGATTATCTTGAGGATCCATTCTATCGGACCAAAGCGCGCCTGATTCAGGGAATGATTCCATATGGTGTCAGAACAATCATCGATGTCGGATGTGGAAATGGAGCAAACCTTCACGCGCTGGATTCTGGTTACTGGGTAGTAGGTGCTGACCGAAGTAGGACTGCAATTCGGTATCTGAAGGGAAGACCTGTCCAAACATCTGCTGATTACCTTCCTTTTAAAGATTGGTCCTTCGATGTGGTCATGTCGCATCAACTGTTAGAACATTTGCCGGAAGATGTCTTTGAACGAGCAGTGCAGGAATTAACACGGATTGCATCGAGGTACTTACTGGTATCAGTTCCCTATCGCGACAGGCTGAAGCAACCTCGTGATTGTTGTCGCGAGTGCGAGTGTATCTACAACGTGTGGAGACATGTCAGAAACTTCAATGAGGTTGCCGAAATTCGCCGGCTCTTTCCTGCTTTTCAACTGCGCATTCATGCTTTTTGTGGTCACGAAAACGAGTACATGACACGAGTGGGGCTATGGATTCGGCAGTATCTTGGTGGAAGGTGGGAGGGTAATCCCAACAGCGTGTGCCCAAGGTGTGGCAGCAAAGAGAAGTACCAGGCAGGATTCCCACGGCGAGCAATTGCCGGGATTGTTGATCGACTGGACCGCTTAATGCCAAAGGAAAAAGCATTCTGGTGGCTGATGTGTCTGTTCGAAAGGACGGACTCAGGGCCAGGGTAAAGGTGGGTATAAAGTGTTTAGAAGGATAGCACGAGTCCTTGGGAATTAGATGAGCGGAAGGATAGTTCCCTCTGATGTAAGAAATGGTGAGGATGCACTGGACTTTGCTCCCCTCCAACCTTGGACGACCACAACGTCTGAGTCAGGGGGCTCATTCGCGTTTGCCTGCCTTCTGTTTCTTACTTTCGTTATTTATGTCGCCCCGCAGATGATCTTCCCGATGCTGGAGCCTCTTCATCTGGCGATGGTCTCGGCTGTCCTTGGGGTAGGAGCTTATGCTCATGCCGTCATCCGAGGACATCGGTTGACCATCATCAGCCCGGAAATCAAGCTGGTCTTTTGGTTTATGGCTCTGGCGATAGTCTCAATCCCATTCTCTGCCTGGCCGGGAGGAAGCTTCGAATTCTTCAACCAAGTGTTCATAAAATCGATCATCGTCTTTTTTCTAGTTGCGAACTTGCTCACTTCCCAGGATCGGTTACGTATCTTCTTTTGGGCACTTGCCTTGTTTCAAGCCTACAATGCATACATTGGAATTGATAGATATGCCAGCGGTGATGTCTATTCACTCCGCGGTGGTTCCAAAGGGAGCTATTCCGGGCTTACCTCGGATGCTAACGATCTTGCCTTGTCTTTGACCATGGCGATTCCGGTTGTGTGGTATCTGTTTGAATCCAGCAAGAGTACATTTCAAAAGTTCATTTCCGGGGGTATCCTAGTGCTCTGTCTGGCTGGCGTGGTGCTGAGTTACTCCCGAGGAGGTTTTCTCGCCCTGCTTGCTGTGTTTCTATGGTTTGCCTACAGAAAGATAAAACAAGGCAAGAAGCGGATTGTGGTCGCAGCAGTTTTGGCATTCGCTATCACGTTGCTGCTGGCGCCCGGAAGCTATTCAGATCGCATATTTTCAATCGTAGATGATAGTAAGGATGCCACCGGTTCGGCAACCAGCCGCTGGGATGCGATGGTAGAAGCGTCAAAAATTATCGTCGCGCATCCGCTTGGCGCCGGGCTGAAGATGCATAACCAGTACCTGCCTTGTCGGTACATTGGATGTCCTGGGGTGCACAATGTTTTTCTCGAGGTCACTGCAGATCTCGGTGTGGCCGGCGGGGTGCTTTTTCTCATGCTCCTGTGGAAATTATTTGCCTCAATGGGACGAATCAGCCTTGACCGACGGTCGGCCAGGGACGAGATTCCACGTATTGCAGAGGCTATGCAGGCAAGCTTTGTCGCGTTTGCAGTTGGAGGCTTTTTTCTTGCGCTGGCCTACATGTTTCCCCTTTATTACCTTATGGGGATAGCGGTGGCATTAAAGGACGTTGCCGACCGTGAGTCGCCCCTTTCTGAAAGTGGGTCAAACGAGTCCGTCAGTGAATCCTAAAAGGTGTAAGCCGGTATGTGCGGAATAGCAGGAAAATTAGTATTCGGAGATGGCCCCACGGTTTCCCGCAGCCTATTGAAAGGCATGTGCGATACGATCGTCCACCGAGGTCCGGACGACGAGGGGTATTACCTCAACGGCCCGATCGGATTGGGACATCGACGGCTGTCCATCATTGACCTCGATTCAGGAAGGCAGCCTATCGCCAATGAGGACCGCACCATCTGGGTCGTGTTTAATGGAGAAATCTACAACTATGTCGAGCTGCGTGAGTTCCTGATCGGTCGCGGCCATACGTTTTCAACCGCCACGGACACCGAAGTCGTCATCCACCTCTATGAGGAACAGGGTGAGGAATTTCTCTCCTCGCTACGTGGCATGTTTGCTATCGCGCTTTGGGACGAATGTACGCAAACCCTCCTGCTCGCCCGTGATCGTCTGGGCAAGAAGCCGTTGTTCTATTCCGTTATCCCTGAAAAAGGGCTTGTGTTCGGCTCGGAGATCAAGGCTATTCTTCACGATCCTGATGTCAAAAGGGATTTGAACCTTGAGGCGCTCGATGCTTATCTCAGCCAGTTGTGTGTGCCCGCCCCGCTCACGATGTTCCAGGGCATTCAGAAGCTGCCCGCCGGCCATCTGTTGATATGCTCCCGGGAGAAGGTGGCGGTCAGAGAGTTCTGGGACCTTCACTTCGAACCGATGATTTCACCACGCGAATCGGACTTGGTGGAGTCGCTTGAAGCCATTCTGCGCGAATCTGTTCGGATTCGGCTCCGTAGCGATGTGCCGATCGGCGCGTTTCTGAGCGGAGGAGTTGACTCAAGTACGGTAGTGGCGGTCATGGCTGATCTTCTTGACCGTCCCGTAGTGACATGCGCAGTAGGGTTCCAGGAAGAAGGGTACAACGAGCTCCCCTATGCCAAAGAGGTCGCTGAGCGGTTTGGCTGCATCCATCATGAGCATCTCATTCAGCCCGATGTGGAGGATCTAGTCCCGCGCCTGGTGACATATTTCGATGAACCGTTCGGAGACTCTTCCGCGGTTCCAACGTACTATGTCTCCCAGATCGCCCGGCAATATGTCACAGTGGCACTCTCGGGCGACGGCGGCGATGAGATCTTTGCAGGCTATTCGCGGCACTATCTTCAGCGGCTGGAGTGCCGGTTGCGGCGTCTGCTGTTTGGCTCCACGGGCGCCGGGCTAGCTGCTTCAGTCGGTGGCTGGCTTCCCTCTGTCAAGGGTAAAGAGACGCTTAAGAAACTTGGCATGGCGCCCGATAAAGCCTATGCGTATAAATTTTACCATCTGTTGTTCAACCCCGACGTTAAGCGGGATTTGTATTCCGACGACTTTCGAGCGTCTTGCGCGGCATTTGACCCGGCCGCGCCCTTTCGGTCTTATTACAACCGCTGTAATTCGTCGGATCCTCTGGATAAGGCGCTCTATGTGGACATCAAGACCTACCTTGCGGACGATATTTTGGTCAAGGTGGACCGAATGAGCATGGCGCATGCCCTTGAAGTGAGGGCGCCCTTGTTGGACCACAAGCTGCTGGAGTTCACGGCGACGATTCCATCTTCGTTCAAACTCAAAGGACGGACCACCAAGTACCTGCTCAAGCAGGTCATGCGCAAGTACCTGCCGTCTCGTGTTTTTACGCGTGCAAAACACGGCTTTACGATGCCGGTCGGGGAGTGGTTGAAAGGCCCCTTGCGGCCGATGGTTGAAGACTGCCTTTTCAGTTCGCGTGCGCGACAGCGTGGATTGTTTAACCCAAAAGCAATGCAGAGTCTTTGGGCCGGCCATCTCTCTGGCGCGCAGGACTACTCGCATCATCTATGGATGTTATTGATGCTTGAGCTCTGGCATAGGCAGTACCTGGATACGCACACGTAATGCACGGAGGGTCTCCTGAGCGTTGAACGATTCATCCTCACGGTTAAGCCGCGCGAGTATCTTAAAAGGGGTGACCATAGGCAATGACGATAGGCAATGGATCGGTCATTGGTGCAGGCTCTGTGGTCGTGCATTCTCACTGCGTCGCTGAGGGAAACCCAGCCCGTGTCGTCAAATCCCCGGACTGAAAAGGACCAGATCGCATGCGAGTCTTACTAGTGGGGCCCTATCCGCCGCCCTATGGCGGACTGGCCGTTCAACTCTGTGAGTGGCAGCGTTTCCTGGCGCATCAAGTCGGCTATGAATGTGTGATCATGAATATCGGAGAATATCGTCGAGCCAGTATCCCAGGTTGTATGTCCGTTTCTGGTTACTGGGATTTTGTCAGAAAGTTGCATGACTTTGCCCGACGCGGATATCTCGTTCATCTGCTGACGAATGGGCATAACGTGAAGAGTTGGTTGTGCAGCCTTGCCTGCGCGCTCGCGGGGGTTTGTAATCACCGACGGACGGTGCTGGTGTTCGGGTCGGGCAATGCTCCGGACTACATAAAGAATTCCGGTCTCTTGCTGGGTGTTCTCATTCGAAGTGTGATACGTCTCGGGGGACGGTTGGTCTGTCGGAACGAGCACATGCGCCAGACCTTGATCACATACGGGGCGGCCCCAGAAAAGGTCGCAATTATCCCTGGATTTCTCGGTCTTGAGGTGACAGAACAAGAGTCCATTCCGGCAAGGCTCCAAAAGATCCTCAATACGCAGGCTCCCGTGCTTGGTGCGACGGCAAGTCTCGATCCGGAATATGGGATCCCTTTGATGTTGGAGGCTGTCAAAGAACTACGAAAGATATATCCCAGTATTTGGTTGGTCATCATCGGGCCTGGCGAGGAGGCAAAAGGTCGGCTATCAGGGTGTGAAGTTCCCGATCACGCGTACTTTACGGGTCCCTTGTCACATGCCGTAGTGCTTGCGGTAATGAAGCGGCTCACGCTCTTTCTCCGCCCAACGTATTTCGATGGGGACTCGCTCTCGGTGCGGGAGGCGCTGGCGCTCGGCGTGCCTGTCGTGGCCAGTGCGACCGATTTTCGTCCTGATGGAGTCATTACATTTCGGATAGGGGACCTCCAGGATTTTTTGGAGAAGCTTCGACATGCCATCGAGCATGTAGCAGAACTGACCGCCCAAGTCAGGCAGTTGGACCAATGCGATAACACAACCCCTCTATTGAATATTTACGAGGATTTGACGAGTGGAACCTCTCGGGTAGGCAAAGCACGTGCGAATGGGGTCTCGACGAGATGAAACAGTGGCTAAGAGTGGTGGGAGCTGACCATTGGTATAGCCGTATGACAATGAACAAGAATGTGTTGTGGCTCGCCCTGATTATGGCGGTGGCGACCTTATTGCGGCTGTTCCCTTTTACCGATTTCAGCATGGGGACGATTAGATTTGAAGGCACCTGCGGCCAATTATTCGATGAAGTGAAGCCACTGGTTGAGTCACGGAACCCCTTGAACTTCGAGGTGTTCATCTATCCTCCGGTCGCGCCTTTGATAGTCGCCTCTACAGCCCTCATCGTTCAGGCAGTCGCCCCGGCATCTTTTAGTCTCGGGCCCTACTGTCTGTTTCTTACCGTTGCCTTCAGCCTGGGTACCGTGCTTGTCATCTACTATATTGGAAAGGAATGGGAGCCTTCCGTCGGCCTGGCGGCGGCCGCTTTGTATGCGGTCACCATGGTCGCCGTGGCAAGCTGTAATAATCTTCAGGTGTTCTCAACTTTTTTTGCTTTGCTGGCGATCTATTTCTTCTATCGAAGCATCGGGAATCCCTTCACGCTGAGATTAAGCCTTATGGGTATCTTTTTGGGATTAGCTGTAGGGGCAAAATATTTTCCGTTGTTGCTGGCACCCATGCTGTTCTTAATTCCCTTTGCCGCTCAACGGCACTTTGCGGTTGGCGAACCGGGAGTCGCGCTCAGGAAGGTGCGGGTACAGTCACGGCACCCCATTGTCAGCGTCGCGTGGGCTGGAACACTCTATGTGTTGTTTCTGGTCACGGTTTCAATCATGTACTTTGGTATATTCCATCGGGAGTCCGCGATGGGACTCTTTAAGATGGTCTATGATAGTTATCCACGCGATCATCCATTTGAGTATCATTTGCATACAATAAACAAGCTCTATCAGATCGGCCTTCTGGCGACTGGAGTGATCGCGCTTGTGAGTGCCCTTGGGATTGCTCTCCCAATGATTGCGAAGCTCAGTCCGTGGGAGTGGTGTAAAGGCTTTTGTCGCCGTAACAGACTCTGGGTCATTCCTGTATTGTCTTTTGCCGTGACTCTTCTGATAACGCTGGGAATTCCTGTCGGTGCGAACCTGAATAATTATCTGAGGTTTACAACATGGCTGGCAAGAGATTATGCCTCGACTGATGGCGGGATGTTCCCACGAGGCAATCCCGCGCCATCATATTTCTTTTCATATTTTCCAGAGAGTCTCGGCATTCTCCTCTTCATGCTGGGTTGTTTTGCGATTTTGTACTGCGTGTATGTCCGGGATCAGAAAGCCATTCTTCTCCTGGCTATGATGTTGCCACTGTATGTCACGCTGGAGTTCGCGTCGGTGAAAGTGAATCGGTTTGCTCTGGATCTTATGCCGCCATTTTGCATCCTGTCCGGAATTTTATTAGCAGGGTTATGGAAGAGGAAGCCCACGATATTTTACAAGGCACTGTCCCTGGGACTCTTCGGTGTCGTGTTTTTATATTCAGCCGCTTACAGCTTGGCGTGGGCAAACTTTCAAAGGCCCGAAATGAACATTCCAGCTCAAACGGCCGAATGGGTAAGCGAACATGTTCCGCCAGGGAGTCGAGTCGGGATGAAAGGTGAATTCTGGTTGGCGGGGTCCCCCAACTTCCTGCCTGATCCCCAAACGTTGAAGGGGTACCAGATTACCGATTATGCAAGTTCTCCCGATTACATATTGTTACCCAAGCTCATCTATGAGATTGTGAAACAATATGCGGATCTTTCCGAGTCCGGATATGTCTATCGCACAGATGACTGGTTTCCTCAGCTCCCACCACCTCCTGCCGAGCGAGCCGTACTGCTGCTGAGTATTTCTCAGAAGCAGTACCAACTGGTTCAAGAGTTTGAAAAAGTGCCGTCCATTTTCGGCATAACCTTCGGTCCCCAAGGATTCGGTGGACGCACATGGTTCCGTGAGCATGCCGGGGCATATGGGATACAGATCTATAGAAAACGTAGTATGGGAGATACTCAGCCCCTCGGTGTGGCGGGAACTCACTGAAGGGGGACAAGACAATGTACAAGGGAAAGAAAGTAACCGTGGTAGTGCCTGCCTACAACGTAGCTTCCCACATCCAGCAGGTCTTGAAGACCATTCCGGAATTTGTGGATCAGGTGGTCGTCGTGGACGATTGCGGCTCTGATGAAACAGGCCAGTTGCTGGCACAAGTCACCGACTCCCGTGTGGTGGTGTTCAAGCATGAGAGCAATCAAGGTGTCGGCGGCGCGATGGTCACCGGCTTCAAGCGGGCGCTGAAGGATGGATCAAATCTGATCGTGAAAATGGACGGGGATGGCCAGATGGATCCTCAATATATCCCACACCTCCTTGACCCCTTGATTGAAGAAGGATACGGGTATGCGAAGGGAAACCGATTTTTAGATAATGCGGAGCTCAGAGATATGCCGACTCTGCGGCTCTTGGGCAATTATGGCCTTACGTTCCTCACAAAATTGGCATCCGGTTATTGGCACGTCTTCGACCCTCAAAACGGATTTGTGGCGCTCAAGGCCGAAGCTCTGCAGAAGATAGATCTGGATCATATCGCCAAACGATATTTCTTTGAGAACGATATGCTCGTGCATTTGAATATCTTTGGTTATCGCGTAAAAGACGTTCCCATTCCCGCACGGTATGGACAAGAAGCATCCTCAATGTCCATTCTAGAAGTTCTCGTGACCTTTCCGGTGTATCTATTCAAGCGTTTTTGGTATCGCATCTACCAAAAGGATATTTTAAGGGACTTCTCTCCCATTGCACTCTTCTGGGTGTGCGGGTTGGCATTGTTCTCATGGGGATTTCTGTTCGGCGCCTACACCTGGGCGAAATCATCCTTCCTTCAACAGTTTGCATCGACCGGAACCGTGATGCTGAGCGTGTTGCCCCTGATGATGGGTTTTGAACTAATGCTTCAAGCTATTATCCTTGAAATTAAAGAGAGCCCTAAGTGAGCAGATGGTGAGTGCCGATTCACAAACCCGCCACCGGACTATGCTCATAACGGGAGCTACGGGATTCATAGGCTCGCGATTGGCTGGGGTCGCTCTTAATCGCCAATATGTGGTACGGAGCTTGTCGCGATCCGACTGGACCGGGCCGCCGGCGGTCCCGCGTGAGCAACGGTATAGGGGCAGCTTGCCCGAGGCAATTCCAGGCGAGGTCATGCAGGGGGTTGATGTGGTAGTCCATTGCGCCGCCTGTGTGGATGAGGGAGAGAAGATCGCCACCGCCGTCAATGTTGACGGCTCGACTAGGTTAGCGGCCCTGGCTATCAAGGAGGGAGTGGAAAGCTTTATCTATCTTTCATCCCAATCTTCCCGGCCGGACGCGTTATCGATATATGGGAAAACGAAGTATGCGGCCGAGCAAGTGTTACTGTCCCTCAACGAAATCAACGTGATCGTTTTGCGGCCCGGTCTCGTAGTGGGTCCCGGGAGCACCGGCTTATATCAGCGCTTGAATCGAATAGTGGGGTCCATGCCGGTGATCCCTCTACTCGGAGGAGGCCGGGCGATCGTGCAACCGATTCATGTGGATGATCTCTGTGCCGCCATTATCAGGTGTGACGAGTTGGGAAAGACGCTTAATAAAGCTACTCTCAAGCTGGGTTGCCCTCAGGGCCTGACATTGGCGGAATTTTTGCAGGCTATCGCTCAGGCTCGCCTGAGAGGCCCGAAAAGGACTCTTTCAATCCCTTTGTGGCCGGTGGAGTTCGTCGTCAGGCTCTTCGAGAGGATTGGAATCTCCCTGCCTATCACCAGTGGAAATTTGAAGGGGCTGAAGAGCGTTGAGAAAATGGACACCGCAGCAGACATGGCGCGTCTGAATTTGATCTTACGGCCCTTAAATGAGATGCTTCTCAACTAGAAGGCAGCTCCATTAGGAGTGGATGTGAGCGACATTAATTCCAAGATCAAGCAAGACGAACGGCACTGGCAAGACCTTCGAGGAGGCTCATTGCAGCAACGGGCCTACGAGAGGCGTGGTACGCAGGTCATGATGCAAGGTCAGTTCGCGCGTGTGGCTGAGGAGCTTCGACTGCGACCAGGGATACGCCTGCTTGATCTGGGCTGCGGGGCCGGACTGTTTCTCGGGTGGCTGGCCGGGCAGATGGAAACGAAATGTTATGGTCTCGATCTCTCGTTAAATAGCTTGCAGAGCGCGCGTGAGGCCACCAAGACGATTCATCTGACCTTGGGGGACGCCGAGTTGCTGCCATATAAGGACAGCAGTTTCGACCGGATCTCATGCAACGGGGCCGCTCATCACCTACTCGATTTGCCTTCGGCATTGCGTGAAATCCATCGCGTACTCGAACCGGGTGGAATTCTTGTTATGTATGAGCCCAACGCCAATTTGCTCACAAATGCTGTGCGGCGGTTGTTTTTGAGCGACGATAAGTATGAATCCCCGGCCGACCTTGCGCATAAAGATGAATTCACTCCCGCGACTGTGAAGGCCACGCTACACGAAACAGGATTCACCAATATTCAGACCGCACTGTGTGATTTTCTCGCGTATCCATTGTCCGGCATGTACATGGACTTGCCGCTGAGCCGCTCCAGAATGGCCATGAAGCTGCTGACCGGACTCGAAAGCGGGTTGGAACGCCTGTCGTTCCTGAAGCCGCTTTTCGACGTATTCGCCTGGCGCGTCCTTGTTGTTGCGACCAAGGCGCCTGGAAGTGCGCCCCATATGCGGCGATCGAATCTCTCTTGCCCCGCATGAGGCAGGCCACTCGTTCGCTTTCCGACGAAGCGGACCTGATTGCTCGCTACTTAATAGGCAAGAGTCCCAATGATCGTGTAAAAAGACGCTATGAAGATGCAATGCACACGCTCCATGGTGACTTGGATGCCGTTGATCGAAGGTTATGGAAGGTAGTCACCTGTTGTCCGTTTACGTTCAGGATCATTGATAGCGGACTCGCCGTTCTGAGACCTGCATCCTCAATCAGAAGAAAAGTCCATGTCATGCTTGCCGTCCTGGAGGCGTCACCGGAATACTGTGAGTACTTTCTGCCCAAGGCATTTGGTCCTCTCTATGCTGTGAATATCGTATTGACGGGCGCACGCGCTGTCTTTGTAGGGATCATAGGATATGCTGCCCTTAAACTAATGGGCATCAAAGGACAATGATTCATGACTATATAGTCGTCGGATCGGGCCCTTCCGGCGCACAGGCAGCACAGACACTCGTTAATGATGGCGCGAGGGTCGCGATGTTGGACGTGGGCGTGAAAGACGATTTATACCGCGGCATGGTTCCGGACGCGGATTTCACGTCTATACGTGAGCAGGACCCGGATCAGTATCGCTATTTGCTTGGCACAGCGTTTGAAGGCATTTCTTGGGGCGGCGTCAAGGTGGGTGCCCAACTGACACCACCTCGGAAATTTATGATGCATGGAATCGATCGCTGGATTCCGTTGGAGTCATCTACGTTTAGCCCGATGGAGAGTCTCGCCTACGGGGGGTTGGGCAATGGATGGGGACTGGGGTGTTTTGTATTTTCCGGACCTGAGTTGGAGAAGGCGGGACCGGATCATGGGAAGATGAAGACCGCCTATGAGGTGATTAGCCGGCGTATCGGCATCGCGGCCGCGAGGGACGACGCGGCCTCCTATGGGCTCGGTGGCCTCGATTGCTTTCAGGAAGCTTTGAAGATCGACACGAATTGTCACGCACTGTATGAAGCCTATCGTGCGAAACGCGGGACGTTGAACCAACAAGGGTTCTTCATGGGGCAGCCCCCAATGGCGATCTTGACGCAAGATCAGGGCGAGAGAAAACAAGTGGCCTACAAGGACATGGATTTTTATTCGGACCAAGACATGTCGGCATATCGCCCATGGATGACTGTGGACGGTTTAAAAAAACATTCCTGCTTTAGCTACCACGAAAACTGTCTAGTAGTCCGGTTTGAAGAAAAAGAAGGCCATGTGGAGGTCTCGGTGAACCGGACGGATACCCATGGAAAAGAAGTATTGAGATGCAAACGGCTGCTGTTGGCTTCGGGTGTGTTAGGCACGGCACGTATCGTGTTGCGCTCTTTTCAGGAGGGAAAGGTTCGCTTGCCTCTGATCTGCAATCACTACTGCTATGTTCCTTGCCTTCACCTGCGGATGCTGGGCAAACCGGTCGAACGACTCAGAACCAGTTTGGCGCAACTGGTTCTCTTTCACGATGAAGAACGAACCCATGCCGATGTGGCCGTAGCATCGCTCTTTAGTTATCGCTCATTATTGTTGTTTCGACTGATTAAAGAGGCGCCATTGAACTTCTCGGACGGCAGGAAAATCATGCAATACCTTCAGTCGAGCTTCATTATTGCCGGGATTCATCATCCTGATGCAGCCAGTGCCGACAAGTCTATAGAACTCCGCGAGGATCTCAGCACGATCACACATGATAAATTGCATGCCCACTACGCATTGTCGGAGGAAGAGGTGAAGGGGACACGTCAGCGGGAGCACAAATATATTTCCGCTCTGCGGACGCTGAAGTGCTTTGCCATCAAGCGAGTGTATCCGGGATTCGGGTCCAGCATCCATTACGGGGGCACGTTACCGTATAGCCGGCAGGATAAACCCTTTACGTTGGCGCCCAACGGAAGGTTGCATGGAACAAAGTATGTGTATGTGGCGGACGGATCTGGATTTGGCTATTTGCCGGCGAAAGGACCGACGTTTTCTTTGATGGCGAATGCGCATATTGTGGCACAGAACGCTCTGTCATCATAGCGCTGCACGGTTTGGGACTATGATACGAATCATGCATTTATCGAGCTCGCTTCAATTCGGCGGGCTGGAGCGGATTATTCGCAATTTCGCGGCATATTTGGATCGCAAGGAGTATGAGTTTTCAGCATGTGCCCTCGATGCGGATGGCGTGTTTGGCGAGGAGATTCGCGCAATGGGATTGCCGGTCTTTGTGTTGGGCAAGAAGCCCGGCGTGGATACGAGGCTTCCGCTTGCCTTGTACCGGTTGTTTCGAAGAGAACGGATTGACATCGTGCACACGCACAATTTTGCGCCTTTACTGTATGCCAGCATCCCGGCTCGACTTGCCGGTGTGAAGGTCCTTGTCCACACGGAGCATGCTCGAATGAATTTTCCGGATACAAAGCGACGGATGGTTGCGGAACGGTGGCTGTCACGCGTGGTGGATGTCATCACGGCGGTCTCACCCCAGGTCAAGCGGGATCTGGTGCGGTATGAGAAGATCCGACCCGACCGGATCCAGGTGATCTGGAACGGAATTGACACTGCCGCATCGGTATCGTCCATCTGTCCATCTGATCTCCGGCGTACTCTAGGTATTGCTCCGGAGGATCATATTGTGGGAGGCTGCTGTCGGCTTACTGCGCAAAAAGGTGTGACCTATCTGCTTCAGGCTATTCCCGGCATTCTTGCGAAGCATCCGAATACTGTGTTCCTTATTGTGGGGGATGGCGATCTCCGAGGCGAATTGGAGCGAACAGCGGCCGATCTGGGACTCGGCGATCGGGTGATATTTACGGGTTTTCGGCCGGATGTCGCCGATCTTCTCAGCATCCTGGATGTCTATGTGCTGCCTTCGCTTTTCGAAGGTACGCCGCTTGGGTTGTTGGAGGCTATGCTTGCCCGCAAGGCGGTCGTAGCGACCAGAGTGGGGAGTAATTCGGAGGTGGTGAAAGACGGCATGTGCGGACGATTGGTCGAACCCAGACGCCCAGATCAGCTTTGTGATGCCATCAGCAGCCTGCTCTCAAGCCCTGGCGAACGAGCACGGATGGAGGCACTGGCTTGTGAGCGTGTCCGCTCCCTGTTTTCACTGGATCGGATGATGTGCGAGTACGAGGACCAGTCAGCGGGACACCAACTCCGCACGCGTTGTAAGGCAACACTGGCCGGATGAACAGCCGATCTAGTCTCTAAATCGTCCGCTAGTGCTTCCTAAACTTAGCCGTCACGATTGCATTGGCGTTCAGTGTCACTGAACACGGGTTGCTGATACAGCCACTGCCGCGCCACCCGCGGAACGTGAATCCTTTCCCTGGTATCGCCATCAGGGACACATTTGTACCTGGGGGGTAGGTCCCGGGTCCGGTTACACTCCCCTTACCTGACGTGCTCACTGTCAGGGTGAAGGATGTTGGCGTACTCGTAGTAGTCGATGTCGTTGACGCCGTCGTGGTTGTGGTGGTCGGCGATGTCGTCGATGTCGTTGACGCCGTCGTGGTTGTGGTGGTCGGCGATGTCGTCGATGTCGTTGACGCTGTCGTGGTTGTGGTCGGCGATGTCGTCGATGTCGTTGACGCCGTCGTGGTTGTGGTCGGCGATGTCGTCGATGTCGTTGACGCCGTCGTGGTTGTGGTGGTCGGCGATGTAGTCGATGTCGTC
>VBOG01000156.1 GCA_005877815.1 Nitrospirota bacterium | reverse complement strand
GCCGAGGTCTTCGACAACCGGCTCGAAATGTGGATCGAGCTGTACGCGACCCAGCGGCCCGATGTCGTGGACTATGCGACCGCGCGCAAGGTCATCCGGGTGATGATGCAGCAGAACGGGGAGCAGTCATACGAACTGGCACCGCATCCTTTGTTGATCTGGTGGGGACGGGCGCTCTGGAAGGACATCGAAGAAGACGGGATCAACGGCAATGAAGTCATCCAGGAAGACAATGTGATCTTCCACCCGAATCCCTATCTCCGTCTGTTCCGCGACCAATAGGAACGATCAGTAGGATCGCAGCGGGTTCTCGTCGTCGGCCGGTCCGCTGAAATCCTTCTCCATCGCGATCTCGACTTCATCAAGCGGAGAGGCGCCGCGGTTTCTGATGTGCGTCTTCCAGCCGGGATGCCGGCGGAGCGAATCGAAGACGGCCTTGATCATCTCCGGCTTGATCCGCTGTTCCCACTCCTTCAGCCACCGGCGCTCATCTTCCTCGCCCTCGTACTCGTCCGGAAAGCTCGCCTCGAGACTGAACCGAAGTGTGAATGCTTTGTCTTCCTTGAACACCGGCTCTTCCGACATCTCACGCCCGCCCGAGTCGGTTGATGCCGTCCAATGCCGCGGTGCGGTAGCACTCCGCCAGCGTGGGGTAATTGAAGACGTTATGGACGAAGAAATCGAGGTTGCCGCCGTAAGTCAGCACGGCCTGCCCGATGTGGACCAATTCCGTGGCGCCCTCGCCGATGATATGGACGCCGAGGAGTTCTTTGGTCTCGCGGTGAAAGATCAGTTTGAGGAGGCCATCCAGGTCGCCGACGATCTGGCCGCGCGCGATCTCCTTATAGAAGGCCCGTCCGACTTCGTACGGCATGTTCGCAGCGGTCAGCTCTTCTTCGCTCTTGCCGACCGTGGAGATCTCGGGAATCGTGAAGATGCCGTACGGCAAGACCTGCGGCAATGTCGCTTCAGCGACCTTGAATGCATGGCAGGTGGCGAGTCGTCCTTGCTCCATGGAGCTGGAGGCGAGACCGGGAAACCCGATAACATCGCCCGTCGCATAAATGTGAGGCACCTCGGTCTGGTAGTGCTGATTGACCTTGAGCTGTCCGGTTGGGGGATCCACGCTGAGGCCGGCTGCCGCGAGGTTGAGCGATTCGGTATTCGCCATGCGTCCCATCGCATACAGCAGCATGTCGGTGACCACGGTCTTCCCGCTTTTGAGGCTCGTGATGGCACGGCCTTGCGGGTCCAACGTGACGCTATTGATCGCCTCGCCCAGGCGAAGGATCGTGCCATTGGTGCGCATGTGATAGATGAGCGCCTGGACGATCTCCTGGTCCACGAACCGCAGCAGATCGTTCCGCTTGTCGATCAGCGTGACTTTGATGCCGAAGGCGGCGAACATGGAGGCATACTCGCAGCCGATCACCCCGCCACCCATGACCGTCATACTTTTGGGAATGGATTCGGTCGAGAGAAACGAGTCGGAATCGCAGATGGTGACATCATTGAACGGGATATCGGCGGGCCGGCGTGGGCGCGAGCCGGTCGCGATGACGATGAAAGACGCCTTGAGAAGATCCAGATCGCCGTTTAATTTTCGGATTTGAATGGTCTTTGGGTCCGTGAAGGACGCCGTTCCCTGGACCAACTCCACGTCGTTCCGTTCGAGTTGATTGTAGACGACCTCGAGTT
Source organism: Nitrospirota bacterium (assembly GCA_005877815.1). Lineage (GTDB taxonomy): Bacteria > Nitrospirota > Nitrospiria > Nitrospirales > NS-4 > NS-4. Next base: position 16,178 of record VBOG01000156.1, on the reverse strand, counting down.
CGTGTTTGATCACCGTGTCTTTTCGGGCCATCAGGTCCCGGAGCGAGAGGCTCTTCTTCAGTGAGTACGAGAGATGGGGGAAGGAGCGCTGCTTAAACCCGTGAAGGTAATAGATCGCGTCCTTGAGCGTCTTGCTCGGCAGTGTTCCCGTATTGATGCAGGACCCGCCGACCACCGGTTCCTTTTCGATGATCGCCACCCGCTTGCGAATCTTGGCGGCCTGGATCGCGGCCTTCTGACCGGCCGGTCCGCTGCCGATGACGAGCAGATCAAATTGACGCATCAGAGTCCCTGCCGAACGGGTCCTGTCGCACAATCAGTAGCTCCACCCACCCATTGAGGACGATTTCGGGATGGGCGGGGGAAGACCCGCGACCTGGCGGGCCGCCTGAAACGCCGCGTCCATGTCCGGCATCGAGGCGATCTCCGGCACAACCTGCATGTAGCGAATGACATTATTCTTATCCACTACCATCACCGTACGGGCGAGCAGATGCAGGTCCGGGACCAGGAGTCCATAGGCCCGGCCGAAGTCGCCGCCGCGATAATCCGAAAGAAAGGTGACGTTGGAGATCTTCGCTTCTTTGGCGAAGCGCTTCTGCGCGAACGGCGTATCCACGCTCACGGTGATGAACTGCACGTCGCGGCCGAGCTCGCCGCTCTTCTCGCTGAGATAATGCGTTTGCTGTTCGCAGACGGGCGTGTCCAACGACGGCACGATGTTCACGATCCTGACCTTGCCTTTTCCGTCCGCCAGGCTGACAAGCTTGAGGTCGGTCCCTGCGAGCTTGGCGTCGCGCAGTGTGTCGCCGACCTTGACGGGTGAGCCTTCCAGCTTGAGCGGCGATCCTTTGAACGTGACGGTGTTCCCGTCTCCGGCGGTACTGCTGTTTTTCGAGACCGGCAGGTCTTTGTACATAAACGCGGTTGACTGGTCGGTCGTGGCGCACCCGCTGAGCCATGCGGCGCTGATGATGGTCAACGACGAAATTTTCAAAAGATGGTTCATGATAGCCTCCTTGTCGATCCTAGTAGGCAGCCGCGACGCTGCCAGGCAATTTGTATAGTCTCTTGGCCGCCTACACGTCAAGAAACTGGGGGCGTGAGAAATTCCACGATGAGCCGATTCACTTCCTCCGGCTTCTCCCACATCGGAAGATGGCCGGCCTCCTGGATGACGGCCCATCGCGCATTGGGCAGCGCGCGCTGGAGCTCCTCACCGGCGTGCAGCGGAAAAAAGCGGTCCTGGGCGCCCCACACAATCAAGGTTGGCGCCCGGACGGCGTGCAAGCGCGGCGCAAACTGCTCCTCCCAGTACGAGATGTGCTGCAATGATGACCAATAGGGCCAGGAGTTGCCGTAGTCCTTGCGCAACCGGTAAGCGCGCTCCACCACGGCCGCAGTGATCAATTCGCGACGGCAGACGACCGCGCCAAGATATTTGCGGAAGGCCCATCGCCCCAACAGATGGTAACCGACCGCGAATAACCATCTCGATCTGAGGTGCGAGATGCGTTCGAGATAGGTGCCACGGATCTTGGTCAGGATATCGGTTGGAAACCCGGAAATCAGCACGAGACGGTCAACCCGCTCGGGATGGTCGAGCGCGAGCCCAAGCGCCAGGCCGCATCCCATCGAGTTGCCGACGAAATGCGCGCGGCGTAGCCCCAGACCATCCAGGAAGCCCGTAAGCCAGTTCAGGTAGAGTGCAGGATTGTAAGGAACGCGCGGCTTATCCGACAGTCCGTGGCCAAGCACGTCCGGCACGAAGACCGTAAAATGCCGGCCAAGGGCTTCGATCTGGTGTTCCCACATCCACATCGCGCCGGCGTAGCCGTGCAATAGCACGACAGGCGGGCCGTCGCCGTGCCGAACATAGGCGGTCCGATGTCCATGAACGTGGACAGTGTGGAGGTTGTCCGATAATTCCATGTGCGAGAGGAAGGAACGGTTATTCGATGACCACCAGTGTCTCGTCGGGCTTGACATCGTCGCCGTCTGCGACATAGAGCGTCTTGATGGAGCCGGCGACCGGCGCCAACACCTGGTTCTCCATTTTCATCGCTTCGACGATCAGCAGGAGCGTGTCCTTTTTCACCTTCTGTCCTTCCTGGACCAGCACCCGCACCACCTTGCCGGGCATGGCCGTCGCCACATCACCGGGACGTTTCGGACGCGGCCTGCGGGGAGTCTTCGCATCACCGGCGTCGGGTGCCTCAGGCGTGCCGGTCAGGACCTCGACGATGGGCTCGAGGTGCACCTCTTCCAGACGGTCGTTGACCTTGATGTAATACGGTTTCGTGCCGTCGGCCTTGCGGCCCGAGCCGGATACTTTGATGTGGTAACTTTCCCCGTGGACCGTGACCTTGAATTCGAGGGGAGCGAGCTTCAGTTCGTGGGCCACAGCCGGCCCTCTGGTGGGTAACGGTGCCAGCGGTTCCGGTCTGAGATCGCCGCGCTCCCGCTCTTCGAAGAAATCATTGGCGACGGGCGGGAACAGGGCATAGGACAGAAGATCTTCCTCAGAGTGGGCTTTCCCGGCGGCGTCGTGCCTGGCTTTCGGCATCTCCGGCTCGAGCAGATTCGCCGGGCGTTCCTCAATCACCCGCTCGTTGCCGAGCGCGCGCGTGCGGATGGCTTCATTCACCGGGCCAGGGGCCTGCCCATAGAGCCCTTTGAAGTAATGACGGGTTTCGGTCGTGATCACCTTGTACCGCTCGCCTGTCAGCACGTTGAGGGTGGCCTGCGTGCCGACGATCTGACTCGAAGGCGTGACGAGGGGGGGATAGCCGAAGTCTTTCCGGACTGCCGGCACTTCCTCGAGCACGGCTTTGATCTTGTGCAGGGCATTTTGCTCGGCGAGCTGCGCGGCCAGATTGGACAGCATGCCCCCGGGAATCTGCGAGATCAGGATCTCCGCATCGATACCGGCGAAGTCGCTTTCGAACTGGTGGTATTTCTTGCGCGCGATTCGCAAGTCGTCGGCGATCTGCGGGAAGGCTTTCAGGTCGAGACCGGTATCGTAGGGCGTATTGCGAAGCATCGCGACGAAGCTCTCGGTCGGCGGATGGGAGGTGCCGCCGGAGAGCGGCGAGAGCGCCGTGTCCAGCATGTCGAGGCCGCCGAGCACGGCCATGAGCGCACTGCCCGACGCCATGCCGGAGGTATAGTGGGTGTGGAGGTGGATCGGCGTCCGCACCACCGCTTTCATGCCACGGACGAGCCGGTACGCGTCGGCAGGGGCCAGCAGGCCGGCCATGTCTTTGATGCACAATGTATCCGTGCCGAGATTCTCGAGCCGCTTGGCCAGCTCGATGAACCGCTCGACGCTATGGATCGGACTGGTCGTGTAGCAGATCGTCGCCTCGACGTGTTTGCCCGCGCGGCGCACTGCCGCGATCGACTGCTCCATGTTCCGCACGTCGTTCAGCGCGTCAAAGATCCGGAACACATCCACGCCGTTCGCCGCGGCCCGTTCAACGAACGCATTGACCACGTCGTCGGGATAGTGCCGGTAGCCGACCAGATTCTGCCCGCGCAGCAGCATCTGCAGGCGCGTGCGGGACATCACCCGCTTGAGCGCGCGCAGGCGTTCCCACGGATCTTCTTTGAGGAAACGAAGGCACGTATCGAAGGTCGCGCCGCCCCAGACCTCTAAGGACCAATAGCCGACCTTATCGAGCCGCTCCGCGACCGGCAGAAGATCTTCCGTGCGCATTCGAGTTGCAAGCAACGACTGATGGCCGTCCCGAAGGGCGACGTCGGTCAACAGCAGCTTTTTGGGCGGCGCCGCCTCGAACTCCCATTCGGCGAACCGTTTCGTCTTGGAGGTCTTCACGACCGGTCCATGCTGCGCGCTGTGCGCTTGCGCGCGCTTGGGCCGTTGCCGGTTTTTCGGGGTCCGTCGCTTCTTCACGCTAGAGTCCTTCGTACGCCACGATGGCGGCAGAGATCGCGACCACGAGGTCTTCCGGGTCGATCAACTCATCATAGTCGAACAATTCGGGATGCGCGGCGAGATAGCCGGTGTCGAATCGACCGGCTTGAAAGTCCGGCTCTTCCATGATGCGCTTCATGAAGGGGATCGTCGTCTTGACGCCGCGCAGTACATATTCTTCCAGCGACCGATGGGCGCGGCTCACGGTCTCCTCCCACGTGCGGCCGCGAACGACCAGCTTGGCCAGCAACGCGTCGTAGTAGGGCGGCAGCGTGTAGTCCTTGTACACGGCGCCGTCAATCCGGACGCCGATACCGCCCGGGGAATAGTAGGCGGTGATCTTGCCGGTGCAGGGGCGGAACTGATTGCGCGGGTCCTCGGCATTGATCCGGCATTGGATCGCATGCCCCTGAAGCGTGACTTCGTCCTGTTCAATTTCGAGCGGTTGTCCCGCGGCGATGGTGATCTGGGAGCGCACGAGATCAATCGCCGTGATCTGTTCCGTGATCGTGTGCTCCACCTGGATCCGCGTGTTCATCTCGATGAAGTAGAAGTTGAGATCCCGGTCGAGCAGAAACTCGATCGTCCCGGCATTGTCGTATTTGACGGCCTTGGCGATCGCGGTTGCGGCTTCGCCCATGCGAGCCCGGAGCTTCTTTGTGAGGATCAGTGACGGGGCGATTTCGATCAGTTTCTGGTGGCGGCGCTGGATGGAACAGTCACGTTCGCCGAGGTGGATGATGTGACCGTGCTTGTCCGCCAGGATCTGAAATTCGATGTGGTGCGGCCGGTCGATGTATTTCTCGATGAAGATCTCACTGTCCCCGAACGAGGAGAGCGCTTCCCGCCGGGCAGAATCCATCTGGGTGAGGAGCTCCTTGTCATTCTGGACGACCCGCAGGCCGCGCCCGCCGCCGCCCATGGATGCCTTGACCATGATGGGATACCCGACGCGGGCCGCGAAACTGACGGCCTCGGACGGATCGGTGATGCCTCGTTCGGTGCCGGGTACGATGGGAACGCCCGCGTTTTTGGCGATCTCCCGCGCCTGGACCTTGTTGCCCATCAAGCGGATGGCCTCGGGAGACGGGCCGATGAAGGTGATGCCCGAGGCTTCGCACATCGTCGCGAATTCGGCGTTTTCAGAGAGGAACCCATAGCCTGGATGGATGCCATCGGCGCCGACTCGTGTCGCCAGATTCACGATGGCGCGCATGTCCAGGAAGCCCTGCACGGGCCCGGGGATGAGATGCGACTCGTCGGCTTTTTTCACGTAGATCGCCGTGGCGTCACACTCGGCATAGATCGCGACGGTCCGGATGCCGAGTTCCCGGCACGCCCGGATGACCCGCATGGCGATCTCACCGCGATTGGCGATTAGGATTTTCTTAAACATAAGCAATCATGCGTAAAATGCGGGCCAGGGTAACATAGGTTTGAGCGGTAAGTCGAGGACTAGGAGGACGGGCCGGCGATGAGGGAAGAGGCAAAAACAGGGGCAGACTGGGCTGCCCCGTGGGTTTACTTCGCTTGAATCAGCAGGATGGATTGGGAGCTGCCGCCGCCGGTGACCACATTCATCGGCGTGAGGCCAGGCTTCAGATCCGGCACCGTCGCTTCCACGGTGGATTCATCAATATATTTGAACGACGTCTTGTCGCCCCGGTCCGATCCCCGCGTGCCGAAGGAGACATTATGGAAGCATTCCTTGGTGCCGAAGTTTTCGCCTTTAATGGTGATCTTATCACCCGGCTTGACAGGGTCCGGCGTGACTTTCGTAATCTTCGGCCGGGTGCGGTTGTCGCAGACCGGGGCTTTATCCACCGAATCTCCGGGACCGCCTACGGATGGAACATCATACGCGCCCGAACCCAACCCCGGAATGTTCACATCGGCGCCGGCAAGGGCAACCAGGCAGAGCGCCAAACCACACATGGTAAGGATCGCAGTGACCTTCGTCATGTTCGTCCCCTTTCGGTGGGTGCCTGATGTTGGAATCGTAACAAACCCTGAAAGATGAGGTCAACCACGCCTCGTCGTAACATTAGGGAGTCGGCGTGTAGTCACCGCGGACACCGAAGGGCGGCGGCAGCTTTCTCGTCGTTTCCTCGATTTTCTTAATGGCCTGCTCGGCCTTGATATCGCTGCCGCGCGGTTTTCTATTGGGACCTTTGATGGAGGACGATACCGCAGAGATGGTTCGCACGGCTTTTCTCGCCGAGCATGAGGGACAGATCGTGTCCGCGGCGATGAAATTCATGGATTGCTGCTCTTCGAAGTCCTTGCCGCAGGCTTCGCAATGGTATTCATAAATAGGCATGTGACATCTCCTGAGATCTTCGGTGGCTTCGGCGGAACACTTCTCATTATAGGGGGTTGTGAAACCGCAAATCCAGCCTGCTTGCTTGACACCAAGCTCGGCCGTTTTGTAGTGTGCGAGGTTGTGCTGAAGGCTTAGGAGAAAACCTAGTGTCAGGAGGTTGTCAGGCATGCCGCTGTTGTTGAGGAAGTTCAAGCTGCCGAATGGGATGATGCAGGAAGAGCGCATCGACGATCCCGACCGGATCCAACGATACTTGAAGCTATTTGAGAAGGAAGACGTCAAAAAACTCGAAACTGGCAGATGGGTCTGGATCGAGAAGGACGAGTGGCAGCTGATTCCCGATTAACTTGGCGCAAAAGTTCGGAAACGGCCGCTGGGTCAAGGAAGGGTTCCTCGATAATCGCCGGCCGGGGTTCGTCATCGGCCGCATCACGTTCGCCGCCATCGGTCCCGTGGAATTCTGCTTGCGCGGCGATTTCAAGGGTGAGATCAACGGCCGCCTGATCACCTTTCAGAATCCCGCCTTCGAAGATGAGGATGTCGCCGGTCAGATTCTCGGTGAAGTCGAGAGCCCGCAGATCGGCGATGTCAGTTTGATGTCCTTTGACCCCCATCCGCATCTGACGCCCCATCCTTATCTTGAATGGTTCTCCGACCGCCAGAATCATTACCGGATCGAATTGGCGGAGGGAGCAGCTCACATCGCTGGTGAGGATGAAGAGCGCGCGCTCACGGCGGAGATCAACGCCATCGCCAAACGATTGGTTCCTACCGAAGCGTAACAAGCACTGCCTTATTCAGAATCGCGGGTCCTGTCGCCGCATCACCCGAACGTGCTCAGGCCCTTTCGCCTTCGAGGCCCCGCAGATCAGGCTGTAGTGCCTTGCGCTCCGCTCGGGTCCCATGCGGCGCCACCCGCGCCAATGTCATCCTGAACGAAGTGAAGGATCTACTCGTAGGGGAGGGCTTCATGCCTTCCCGCGGCTCATTGACACCTATTCAGAAGGGGAAGACAATCTTCGAAACGACCTTCCCTGGCAGCGCACTTAATAGTTGGGCCGACTTAATAGGGAGATCTGACAATGTCTACGGATGGAGTTCGCAAACATCTCCGGGTTGCTCTGGATGAGACCATTGACCGGGAAAAGAAGCATCTTCACAACTTCTATGACAAGAGTGACGCTAATAGCGCCAAGCGAATCGAGAAGATGAGACCCCTGATCGAGTCTCTTCGCGCGCTGAAAAACGAAATTGGAAAAGTTGATGGCGTCGATATTGATCCAAGCGAGCATGGGCACATGGCCACTGTTCACGTCAATTCATCTGTAACTCATCTGTAACGCAGCAGTCATATTCGATCTCAACAAACATCGACAATACGTGCTTCAAGGTTGAAGAATACCGCTACGACACTTTCGGCGACTTTGAGACAATCGAAAAAACACACAGCTTCGAAAGTCCAGACTTGGCGCTCAACCTTGTAGTTGACGCCATCGGCAAGCATATAGCTCAGAAACAAGTGCTGGCAGAGCGAATGCCTAAAGGTGCAAAAAAATGAGCATGCATTTTAAGTTGGCACTCAAGTCTGCGGATCTGGTAGTCCGAGAGTATTTGAGAAATTTGGAGATGCAGAATGCGAAGCTACAGAAAGAGATTGCAAAACTTGAGTGCACGAATATGTCATAAGAACAAAGTTGCCGCCCTCCAACGAGAGCTTAACAAGTACCTTAAGAAAGGTCATACGACGATCTATGTCAATAGGAATGGAGTGAAAACAAAAGTCTAGATTGGAGAAGTCATGAATTGTCTGAAATGCAAAAAAACTATTGCGCCGGTCAAAAATCTAGAGCCAGGGCTATCAAGCGCAGGGAAAGACACCCCCAATTACACACTCTCGGCAATGACAAATTCTTTATTTGTCCTCATTGCGGCGCAAAAAACTGTGTCGTTATGTCAGCCGATCATGGTGTTTCTGCGCTCAAGATTAGTCACATGCTTCCATGATTCATAATGGGTGGGTGGCGCCGTATGGGACCCAGGCGGAGCGGAGTAGCGGGGCGCGGATCTTCCACGGTCGCGACGTCGCAACACCGCGAGCACGTCCGGGGAAATGCGGCGACAGGACCCGCTGGCTTGAGAAATCCGAGAAAAGGAGCATCATCATGCCAAAGTATGTGATCGAGCGCGAGATTGCAGGTGCTGGGAAACTGTCCTCCGAGGAGCTTCGGAAGATTTCCGCAAAATCCTGCAGCGCCCTGCAGAAGCTTGGGCCCACGATCCAATGGGTCCAAAGCTACGTGACCGATGACAAGGTCTATTGTGTATACATCGCACCCAACGAAGCCATGGTTCGCGAGCACGCCAAGCAGGGCGGCTTTCCCGCAAACAAGGTATCCGAGGTCCGAGAGATCATCGATCCGACCACAGCCGAATAATGATCAGGAATGCGGCGATAGGGATCCGCGTAAGCTAAACGCATCAACCCTTCGCCGCGCCTTGCCACAGCATATCGTAGCCAAGCTCCTTGGTCTCGGAGCACATGGCGGCCAATGCTGAGAACTTGCTGTTAAAGACTTCATCGGCGTGGGATTTTTCATGGTCCTCAAATGAGGACCAATAGGTCACGATGGCATAATGGTCGTCCGCAGTCTTGGACGCACTGAGAGATCCTTCGTCTGAGATAAAGCCGGAGAACTTGAAAACCTGCCCGGCGAGGAATCCCCCTTTGGCGCCGCCGTATGTTTCCTTGACGACACTGCACATTTCCCCGACCGCCAGCTCCACATCGTCGAACGTGACGCCGGGTTTGAGCTTCACGGTGTTGAACAGCATTTTGGCCCCGAAGGGAAGTGTGATCGGACCGAACATATCCTCCTCCTCTATAAGCCTCGTGGATGCAGGTAGGAATATACGACGCGATGGTGAGTATAGCACTCGATGATTGATCCGGTCGGGCTTGCCGCGCCCATTTTTCTTGTAATATCTAGTGAATAAGCTTATAGAATTTGCCTTAATCTAAGACTGAACCCTCAACCAAGGAGCCACATCATGGAGCCAACCAGTCCGACCAAAGACGAATGCAACATGGCCATGCTGGCGCACCTCTTGGGCATCTTCACCGGATTCTTAGGTGCGTTGGTGGTGTGGCTGATGAAAAAAGATAGTTCGGCATTTGTCGGTGAAGAATCGAAAGAAGCGCTGAATTTTCAAATTACCATGGCGATCGGCTTGATTGCTTGCTGGCTGCTGGTGTTCCTCCTGATCGGCATCGTCCTGATTCCCGCCTTGTTGATCATGAATTTTATCTTCTGCATTCTGGGCGCAATTTCGGCATCGAAGGGAAAGCCTTACAAATATCCGTTTGCCATTCGCCTGCTGAAGTAATAGGCACCTTCACAGAGCACGCACGCTTTGGGCGCCGTCGTACCGGACAGGGTCTCCGAGAAGACACTGGCTGATGCCGACACGAATAGCCATACCGGAGAGTTGCTCAAACGGCGCCATCGTGTCAAGAAATGGGGCAGATCGTGCGGGGTGTGAATTGACACTCTCACAGTTGCGCAAATAGAATGGCCGCACACATGAACGATCGTTTTCTGAAAGCCTGCCGTCGAGAGCCGACGGATTGCACACCGGTCTGGTTTATGCGCCAGGCAGGTCGGTACATGGAAGAGTACCGGCGCATCCGGCTCAAACATTCCATCCTGGACGTCTGCAAGACGCCAGAGCTGGCTGCCGAGGTCACCCTTCAACCCATTGAGCGCTTCCCCTTCGATGCCGCGATCATCTTTGCGGACATTCTCTTGCCGCTCGAGCCGATGGGCCTCACGCTCACGTTCGATGAGGGCGAGGGGCCGGTGCTGCACAATCCCGTGCGGACACGGGCGGATGTTGAAGCGCTTCGCTTGATTGACGGGGACGAACTTCGTTTTGTGATGGATGCGATCGCGCTGGCGCGGAAGGCGCTCGCCGGCCGCGTGCCATTGATCGGGTTTGCCGGCGCGCCGTTCACGCTGGCGAGCTATGCGATCGAAGGCGGCGGATCCCGCAACTATATTGAAACCAAACGTCTGATGTATGGGGAGCCTGCCGTCTGGCATCGCCTGATGGATAAGCTGGCACGGGTCGTCAGCGGCTATCTCCGTCACCAAATTCAAGCCGGCGCGCAGGCGGTGCAGTTGTTCGACAGTTGGGTGGGATGCCTGAGCCCCGAGGATTACCGGGAATATGTGCAACCTCACGTGCGCCTGATTTTCGACGGGCTCAAGCATCACAACGTGCCGATGATCCACTTCGGCACGGGGACTGCCACGTTGCTGGAGATCATGAAGGACGCCGGAGGCACGGTGATGGGTGTGGATTGGCGAGTCCCTCTGAGTGAAGCGCGGCGGCGGTTGGGCCGTGACGTCGCCCTGCAAGGTAATATGGATCCTGTCGTGCTGTTCGCGCCCGTGCATGAAATCGAGCGACGGGTCCAATCCATCCTTCGCGAGGCCGGCGACGATCCGGGTTTTATCTTTAATCTCGGACATGGCATCCTGCCGAAAACTCCGATCGAGCATGTTCAGGCGGCGATTGATCTCGTCCATAAACTGAGTCAGCGTTAAACGTTCATCGTTCAACGTTGAGAGCATGATCTTCGTCGGAACCCACCTTTAACGTAATGATTAACGAATCACGAGGCGGCATGTCGGACAGTCCGATCGGTGTTTTGCTGATGGCTCTGGGCGGGCCGGATTCCCTCGAAGCCGTCGGACCGTACCTTCAGGATATCCGTGGCGGAAGGCCGACGCCGTCCGAACTGGTTCGGGAGATCACGGACCGCTATCGCGCGACCGGCGGCAAATCGCCGGTCCTTGCCACCATGAAGGAAGTTGCCCAATACCTTCAGGAGCGACTGCGCGCGACGGGGCTGGCCTCGGCGAACGTCTATGTCGGGATGCGGCATTGGCACCCGTACATCCGCGAGACATACCTGAATATCGTTACGGACGGCGTCCGGCGCATCGTCGGCGTCTGCATGGCTCCACAAAATTCATCGCTCAGCGTTGGCGCCTATATCAAAAAAGTGGAAGAGGCCCGGGCCGAGACGGGAGATGACGCCGTGGTGACCTATGTTCGGAGCTGGAACACGCATCCCATGTTGATTGAAGGCATCGCGGCGAACATTCAGGAGGCGCTTCACCGGTTTCCGGCTGCGACACGGGACCGCGTACCGGTCATTTTCACCGCCCATAGCCTTCCCGAAAAAATCTTAAAGGACAATGACCCGTATCCCGGCGAGGTGCGGGGAACGGTAGATGCGGTGCTGAAACACATCGATCTGCAGACCTGGCGATTTGCATACCAAAGCCAGGGACGCACCACGGATCCGTGGCTTGGCCCCACCGTGGAAGCCACCCTTGACGATCTGCATCGGGAAGGGCATCGGCACGTCCTCATTGCCCCCATTGGATTCGTCTCCGACCATCTCGAAATCCTGTACGACATTGACATTGATTTCAAGAAGAGGGCTGCCGACAAAGGCATGCGGCTGGAGCGCATCGCCATGTTCAACGCCTCGCCCCCCTTGATCGACACGCTCGCGGATGTCATCGCGGCTCATCTCAAGGAGACGGACCGGTAGGGTCATTGCGGAAATGCCGGCTGCTTCGCATCATGTCGTCATCATCGGAGGGGGCATCACCGGGCTTGCTGCCGCCTTTGCACTGACGGAACGCGCCTCGGGCCGTGTTCCACCCATCACCTGCACGCTCATCGAGGCGGATGACAGGTTGGGAGGCAAAATCCTCACCGACCGCGTCGGTGGCTTTGTCATCGAAGGCGGCCCAGAGTCGTTTCTTTCCCAGAAACCCTGGGCCATGGAATTGTGCCGGCAACTCGGACTCTCGGAGAGGTTGATCGGCACGAATCCAGAGCGGCGCCATACCTTCGTCCTCTCAAGAGGCCGGCTGCGAGACCTTCCCGAGGGCCTGGTGATGGGGCTTCCCACCAAGCTGGCCCCCTTTCTTAAAAGCGATCTTCTATCCTGGGCCGGGAAATGTCGAATCGCGGCCGAGCTCCTGCTGCCACGCGCTCGTCAGTCCGTCGACGAGTCACTCGCGTCGTTTTTTCGCCGCCGCTTGGGCGACGAAGCGTTCGAGCGGATGATCGAGCCGCTGCTCGGCGGCATCTATGCGGGGGATGCCGAACAGTTGAGCATCGAGGCCACATTCCCTCGATTCCGCGAGATGGAGCGCGAGCATGGGAGTCTGGTCCGCTCCATGTTGAGCACGCGCTCGGCTCCCGCCGCAGAAGACCGGCGAGCCACGCCGTTCATGGCGCTTCAAGGCGGTCTCGGCGAAATGGTCGAACGCTTATCCGCAAGACTCAAAACGGTGAATATCCTGACCGGACGGCGAGTGCGCGAGTTCCGGTTGCAAGCGGACGGACTCGGGTATCAGGTCATGCTGGCCGATGGATCGGCGCTGCCGGCCGATGCGGTCGTGATCACGGCTCCCGCCTATGACGCGGCGTCCCTGCTCGCATCCTTGCATGGCCCGCTGGCAGACGAGCTTCGGAGCATTCCCTATATGTCGACCGCGACGGTCTCGCTCGGTTTTCGCAAACGGGATGTCGGCCATGCTCTGAACGGCTATGGATTTGTGGTGCCGCGTGTCGAAGGCCGATCGCTGCTGGCGTCCACCTGGACGTCCTCCAAATGGAGCCATCGCGCGCCGGACGATAGCGTGCTGCTGAGGGTCTACCTGGGCGGCGCACATGACAAAAGCGTGATGGACCGAACAGACAGCGAATTGGCGGAGCTGATGCGGTCTGAACTGCGTGGCATTTTGGGGATTGACCGGGAACCGCTGCTCGTCAAAGTCTACCGCTGGCCCCGATCCATGCCTCAATACCACGTCGGCCACCTTCAGCGGCTTGATCGAATCGAGGGCCTGTTGCAGCAGACGCCCGGGATATATGTGGCCGGCGCGGGTTACCGAGGGGTCGGCATTCCTGACTGCATTCACGATGGCGCGCGCGCCGCCGAACGCGTGTTGACGCATTTTGACAAAACCGCGAACCCGTCCGTATAGTAAGCGCCGACGCGCGTCGAAGCCGCGAGCGAGCGGTAGGAGTTCAGCACCATGGTAGAAAAAACACCCCCGGCACCGCATAAATACGAGGTGTCATTATCGACCGGTCCATTTCGTGAGCCGGGAATGGACGTCTTGTCGTACGATTTCTTCGTGAATCGGAAAGGCTGGCTGATGCCAAGGGTCATGCGGGTCTTCGTGGATGTCAAAGCCGAACTCGAGCACTTCAAGCACAAGATTCTCGGAGTGTCCGGGGGCTCGCCGGGACAGCAACTCAAGCTGACGCAGATGCTCAGCAGAAAAATCGCGGACCAAAAGATTCTCATCGCATTGGAGGAAGGCCGCATTGAAACGGCCTCTGAAGTGCTCGTGAAGGAGTTTACGGGAAACGACGCGTATCTCTTCCCGATGCTTGAGGCGTGGATGGGAGAAGTGAAAGAGCAAGTCCGCCGCGAGATTCACGAACAGGTGAAGTTGTAGCGACCTTCCCTCGGTTCAATACCCGCCACCCATGCGGCTTCGATTGCCAAAGGCGCCCGGCGCCTGCTCGGTAGCCGGCTTCGAGGACGCCTTCTTTTCCTTCTGCGGCTCACCGTACGGATGAAGCGCCGGAGAATCCCAAATGACCTGGTTCCCAGGGGCCAGGTTTGCGGCTTCGATGAAATGCTCCCGTGCTTCGTCCTTCGCCCCCATGTAATTCAAGACCAGGCCCAAATTGTAATGGGCTTCGGCGCACTTCGGCCCCTGCTCCACGGCGGCTAAGAATTTCTCCTTGGCCGCTTCCATGCGGCGCTCGTTGTACCGCGCGATGCCGGCTTTGTTGGAGTCCACGACAGCAGTGGGCTTGCAGCCATTGGTGGGCAGCGCGGGGCGGAGCGCCGGAGCGGCATGAAAGTATGAGCAGCCTCCGAGGGTTAGAAATAGACAAGCAAATGCCGACTGTGTGATGCGCATCATGTTCATACCTAGGTATTTATCCCTCTGCATCCTGTCACTATACTATGCAACCTTGATCCCGAGCAATCGCAAACACTCTGCACGGCGGAATAAGGAGCTAATTGTTCTCCCGCCCGGCGCAGTTGTTCGCGCCGGTAGAGACAACTCCCTGCTTGTCGGTATCGAAGGAGATGTAGCAGTTTGGTTTTTCCCAGACCAGAGTGCTCTCCCCGCTCGGAAGGCGGGCTTCTCGTGTCGGTGGGCCGAGCGCTTTGATCAACTCCTGCTTTTTCTTGCCGATCCATTTTTCGATCAGCGCATCGTGATGCGTCGGCGGCGTTGTCGGGGCGGTTCCGCAACCAAAGAACAGCAGCACGAGGAGAAGGCCGAGAGACTGCTTCATGAGCGTTAGGTCCTGAGCAAATGCGTCGCTTCGAACGCATGGGCAATCCGATAGGCGAAGGAGTAGAACCTTACCGGATGCCTCAAGTCATGGTTATAGACGATGTCCAGGCACATGTGCATCGCGGCGCCGAGAATATATCCGACGAGCGCCTGGTTCTTCAGAAAGAGCGCCAGGACAATCAGCGCGGCCATCAGTTCATAGGAGTGCAGGACAAGGACCAGGCGGCGCGCGCGATTCCCAAGGTAATAGGCGAGGAATCGGAATGGATTGAGGCTCCACTGGCGTTCAACGAGCACGTAATCCACATAATGGTCCAGGTCGATCCAGAATCCACCCGTAAAGGCACCCGCGGCGAACTCCCACGAACCGGTGGCCAGGTAGGCGCCGGCAGAAGCGGCGGCGGCCGTGAGCAAATGTCCTTCCGGTTTCACTGTATGCTACGGCCTGGTCACGACCACATGAGCCGCCTCACCGCTTTTCACCGCGGCAAGCGCGTAGGCGTCGACTCGCTCCACAGATGGCCGCGAGATGGCGAGTCGACCGATGCCGACGGGCGGGCGTCCCCGGCTGACCGTGCAGGAAAGAAAATAGTCTCCGGCCGCGATGTTGGTGAATTGAAACCTTCCGTCGTTTCCCACCACGGTGCGCCGGACTGCTCGAAACCCGCGCGGATCTTGGCCCCTGAGTGTGTGGCCCCGCACGATCACATGCTCGAACCATTCCGTGGAATAGGGCGTGACTGGAATGAGGTAGATGAAGTCCTCGGCTCCATTGGCCACATCGCCCTTCTCCATTTTTACTGACACAGAGCCGTCTACGGAGGCGGTGCCCTCCTGAGGAGTGGCGCTCCTCTCCGTCTCATTGAGCGACACTTGATGGTTGTAACCGGTGCATCCTGCGTTGAGCAACAGGACCGTGACGATCGGGAGCAGGGGTCTCGCTGGCCTCATGAACGCAAAGGATGCCATGTCGATCGAAGACAATCAACATGCAGATAGGAAGAAACAGTGTCGGATAATTGTGAGAGTCAGCGATGGTTTGAAAGCAGCGCAACTAGGAGCACATAGAGAATGGTGATGGCCGCATGGACGAGCCGGGGACGGCGTGAACAGCTCGTAGGCTCTGTCTTTGAACACAGCGGTGACGGCCTTCGCCATGTGGAGAAGAGTAGACTTGATAAAGGAGGAAGCATATAACCCTAAAGAAGGATACGGGCGTAAACAAGCTTCGTGAGCTACAACATGGGAAGATTTGAAGCCACTGACAACAATAAGGAGTCACGCGGCAAGATAGTCTCAGATCAGAAGTCGGGTTGCGGCGAGTCTTGGACTTAGCGACTAGCGATGAGTCTGCTGGAGCACATTTTGGATGGGAGGCATGCCATGGTACGCGAGTTCATCAAGGAAGAAATAGGAGCAGACGACAAGTTCCGCTGCGATCACTAAAAGTATGGTTGCCGACCGCCGTCTTTTGAGAAGTCCCATCCCCACCCTGCTCCAG
>VBOG01000155.1 GCA_005877815.1 Nitrospirota bacterium | reverse complement strand
GATAGGCGCCGATGCGAACCCACGCGTCACCCTTTCTCCAGTGATTCTCCTCAGGTAGGGTGACTACCAGCCAGTAGCTCAGAGTCGTGAATAGGAGGCGGGCGAAGACGCGAACATAAGTCAGAAGTACTGCTGGATGAAATTTGCGGTTCATAACGCGCTTCCAATCAACGAGCCTAGAGATTTTCCGTAGTAGTCAATGAAAGAAATTCGGGTCAGAGTCAATTACTCTTTCGCGTACTGGGTGGCCGACAAATATAGGTAGGGTGCTCGGAAGTGAAGATCTAAGACACGCGGCAGAAGCTCAGGCTCAGCGGCCTCTTCGACCCTTGCCGCGTGGCCGTCCAAGAAAGCCTCTGAAAAGTCGACTCTGACCCCGAGCCACTAGGAGCTTCACCTAGTCCAAAAGCCTAGGTGTCCCTCTTTTGAAGAAATGAACAAATTCTGCTAATCTGGTAACAATCCTCTAAGCATTCCTATGGGGACTGTACACGATGGCTGAAGCCGCCAGATTGATGAAAAAGCGAAAGTCGCTCGTTGACGTGCTGATCGGTCAGGGCGTGCTGACGCCCTCCGGAATGGAATCCGTGCTCCGGCGGGAGGACACGCAGCAGCAATCGCTCGGGCCGGCGCTGGTTGCGGAGGGGGTCATCTCGGCAGAGCAATTGAGTCGAGCGGTCGCCGAGCAGTTCGGGTTGCCCTACGAGCCGCTCACGGACTTCCGGGTCGACCAGACGTTTTATCGGACCATTCCGGCGGAGTTGATGCACCGCCATCCGTTCGTGCCGGTGGCCGAGCGAGACGGCCTGCTGTTCGTTGCGATTCCGGATCCACAAAACCTGTTTGGACTGGACGAACTGGAGCGGCTACTGAAGCGCCCCCTGCAATGGGTGGTCAGCCCGCGCGAGGCGATTGCGGCCGCATTGAGCCGGAGCGAGGAAACCAGCCAGGCGCTGAAAGATCTCGAGGCGGATTACCGTCCGCTGTTGCTCAAGGAGGATGAGCGGGGCGACGAGGTCCTGTCCATCGAAAAGATCGCAAAGGACCAGAGCCCGGTCGTCAAGCTCGTGGATACGATCATCTTGAACGCGTTGCAACGACGGGCGAGCGACATCCATATCGTGGCGAATGACCGGTCGGTCCAGGTCAAGTTCAGAATTGACGGCATCCTCTCTGCGGCGCTCGAGCCGCTGGACCTCAAGCTCCATGCCCCGCTGATCTCCCGCATCAAGGTCATGTCCGAGTTGGATATCGCCGAACGCCGTGTGCCTCAGGACGGCCGCTTCCGTATCCGCCTCGACCGCAAGACCGTGGACTTTCGCGTGTCCATCCTGCCGAGCGCCTTTGGCGAAGACGTCGTGATCAGGATTCTGGACAAGGAATATATCGCGGCCGGCGTGGCGGAACTCCGCCTCGATCGCTTGGGTTTCAACCCCGGCGACCTCACGAGATTCCGGCGGTCTATCACCGAGCCGTACGGCATGGTGCTCGTCACCGGTCCGACCGGCAGCGGCAAGACGACCACGCTCTATGCCGCCATCAGCGAGATCAATACGGAAGACATCAAGGTGATCACGATCGAGGATCCCGTCGAGTACCAACTGGCCGGCGTGGTGCAGATTCCGGTGAATGAGAAGAAAGGGCTGACGTTCGCGCGCGGACTGCGTTCCATCCTTCGGCATGATCCGGACAAGATCATGGTGGGGGAGATCCGGGACTCCGAGACGGCACAGATCGCGATTCAATCGGCCTTGACCGGCCACCTCGTCTTCACTACGGTGCATGCCAACAACGCCTTCGACGTCATCGGCCGGTTCGTCAACATGGGGATCGAGCCGTACAATTTCGTCTCCTCGCTCAACTGCATCCTGGCGCAGCGGCTGGTCCGTACGATCTGCGCGGGCTGCCATGAGGAGGTGCGCCTCACGCGGGAACAGGCGGAGGAGTCCGGGCTGAAATATGAATCGTACCGGAATGTGCCGGTCTTCCAGGGCCGCGGCTGCACCGAGTGCCATGGGACCGGGTATCGCGGCCGGCAATGCATCACCGAATTTCTCGACCTGACCGACGGGATCAAAGAGATGATCCTCGACCGAAAACCTCCGTCCGAGATCCGAAAATATGCGGTGAGCGAAGGCATGACCAGTCTTCGGCAGGCGGCCCTGGAAAAGTTGCGGCGGGGTGTCACGACGTTGGCTGAGATCAATCGCGTCACATTTATCGAACAGGCCTGAGATGTCGCTAATGGGCACCCCACGTTGCACGCTCAAACTCGGCGCCCGCTCTGCCGTGTGGACAGAGGGAGGCCGAAGGGGACACGCGCCGATCTCGCGGCGCATCGAGCTTCCTGATGGGCTGCTCAAGCCCTCCCCGGTGGATCTTAATGTGACCGACCCCGATGCCCTGATCATGTTGCTTCAGGATCTTATCGGAAACTCCAAGCACCATCCGCGTCCGGCCATCATGGTCTTGCCGGATCTCTCGGTGCGGACCACGTTACTCACCCTCGATGCCGTACCTCCTCGTCCTGCGGAGCGTGATGCGCTGATTCGATGGCGTCTGGAAAAGGAAGGGGCGTTCCCGGCGGCCGGCGCCAAGGTCTTCTCTGAAGTGCTCGGGCCCGGGCGGGTGCTGGCGATCATGGTTGCGGGAAAGGTGCTCGATCAATACGAGATGGTATGCGAAGCAGCGGGCGCGCTGCCGGTCTCAATCCGGACGGTCAGCCTTGACATCGCGTCTCTGCTGGATCATGCCTCTTCGGACGGCGCGGTGGGATCGCTCAGTCTGCAGGACGGAGGGTTCTCGCTCTGGATGTATCATGGCGGGCGGCCCGTGTTTGTGCGGACCAAGCTCCTCACGGACCATGCCATGGACGATCTGGCCGCATCGCTCAGGTTTTTTGCGCAATCGCATCCCGAGATGCCTCTTCAGCGGCTCACGCTCTTCAGCGACGAACCGAACAAAGAGTTCGCCGCGGCCTCATCCGAACTCGGGCTGGAGGTGTCCCAGGCGGCCTTGCCGGATGGTGTGTCAACGCGTCGCAAGATTGCTGCCCTGGCTCCTTCCATCAATCTCAGCAGTCACGCGCATCATCACGTCAATGCCCTACGCGCCGCGCTGGTTGTCGTTTCGCTGGCGCTCATGTCCTTGATCATCTGGGACCTTCATGACGCGCGGGACCTGAGTGCCCAAGCCGGGGAGATCACGCAGGCGATCGCGCGCACACAGGATCGAGAGCGGCAGTTTCAGCGTCAAGCCCAGGCCGAGGGGCGGAACCTGTCGGACGCCGCGTTGGCGAGGGTCGCCGGCGAGGTGCAGTTTGCAAACCAACTGATCGCCAAGCGGGCGTTCTCATGGACGCGGCTGCTGACCGATTTGGAAGAATCCGTGCCTCTTCGCATCTCCATCGAAAGCATCAGCGTGGATACTCGGGAGTCGGAAATTGCCTTGGATGGGTCGGCGATGAGCTTGAGAGATCTGACGGCCTTCATCATCAGCTTGGAGGACCATCCCGCCTTTATGGGCGCGGTGCTGGTCCGGCATCGAGTGCTCGAAAGCGACGCGGTCGAGTTTGGCTTGAAGGTGCGGTACCTCTCTGGCACCCCTGCGCCGGCCGGCAGGAGGCAAGGATGAAGACCTGGCTGTCGTTGCCGACGCGGTTGTTGAAGAAGCCGTACGACCGGGTGTTCCCACTGATCCTGCTTGCCGTCGTGCTGGGCCTGACGTGCGCGTCCGTGCGAATGTTGGTGGTGATGCCCCGGCAGGATGAGGTGAGTCGGTTGCAGGCTGAGGACGCCGCGGGGACTCAGCGTCTCGCCCAGCTTCGGCAAGCCGATCGCGCGGCGCAGGAGGTGAAGGACGTCCTCAATTCGCTGCCCGGCTCCCGTGATTTCGCCAAATTGCCGCTCGCCATTTCGGAAGTGGCAAAGCGCGATCGCGTGACGGTTCCCGATCTCTCCTATGCGGTGGACAAGACGGAGAGGGGTGTCACCAAGGCCGTGCTCAAAGGTCCCGTCATCGGAAAATATGAGGACCTCCGTCGGTTCATCCACCATTTGGAGTCCGCCGAACGATTCCTGTTCATCGAGGATTTACGCGTGGCGCGCGTCGTCGGGAAGAAGGCCGAGAAACTCGAAGCCCTCACGTTCACGATGAACATCGGCACCTATGTTCGTGAGGACCAGAGTCGCGTGCCGTTGGAGCCGAGGCACCCATGAACCGGCGCGCGCAATGGATGGTCTTGCTCGGGCTTGGCGTGGTCTGTTCCATCTTGTTGATCCGCCTCTTTGCCGAGCCCGATCGCGCGCATGTCCCACTCACGTATGTGAGCGGGACACGCCTGCACGTGGAAGGCGGTCGCTCGCAGCCAACCGCCGCATTGAAGGTGAATGTGGCGTTGCTCGCTGCAGGCCGTCTTCGGGCCGAGGAGGAGTTGATCCGGCCGAAGAATATCTTTGCGCCTCTGCAGATCCAGAAAGCGCCTCCCGCAAAGAAGACCTCTGTCCCATTGGTCAAGGCGCCCCCTGTGCCGGCGCCGCCACCTGTCGTCGTGCCGACGGTGCCTCCGCCTCCCACGCCTGAGGA
Organism: Nitrospirota bacterium; assembly: GCA_005877815.1. GTDB lineage: Bacteria > Nitrospirota > Nitrospiria > Nitrospirales > NS-4 > NS-4. The sequence continues at coordinate 148 of VBOG01000155.1, read as the reverse complement.
ATTGGCGACGCAAGCGAGGATAATGGCCGAGCAAGCGGCGTTAATGGAACTGGGGCAATTCAGGTATCTGGGGTATCTCAGCCGACAGGGCCGGGAGGACGCCTTTCTGACGAAGGGCAAGGACATGCATATCGTGAAGATCGGCGAC
>VBOG01000028.1 GCA_005877815.1 Nitrospirota bacterium | reverse complement strand
GCGCTCCCATGCAGGGCGTCCCTCCCAATCGTCGCCCGGTCAATCTCGTGTTTCAGAACTATGCGCTGTTTCCACATATGACAGTCTCGGAGAACGTGGCGTTCGGTCTTGAGATGAAGGGCCTGCTGCCCGCCGAGGTCGGCCCGCGGGTCGTGGACGCGCTGGACATGGTGCGGTTGGCCGGCAAGCAGGATCGCCTGCCGTCGCAGCTTTCCGGCGGCGAACAGCAGCGCGTCGCGTTGGCGCGCGCACTCGTCAATCGTCCGGCGGTCCTGCTGTTGGACGAACCGCTCGGCGCGCTCGACAGGCAGTTGCGACAGGAAATGGAAGTCGAACTGAAGGTGCTCCAGGAGCGGGTGGGGATCACCTTCGTGTGCGTGACGCACGATCAGGAAGAGGCGCTCACGATGTCCGACCGCCTGGCCGTGCTTCACCATGGCCGCTTACTCCAGGTCGGGACGCCGGAAGAGATCTATTCCGGTCCCGTCTCGGGCTTTGTGGCGAACTTCATCGGCGTCTCAAACAGCCTGTCCGGGCGAGTCCAGGAATTGTACGGTGAGACCGTCTCGATCGCGGTGGACGGAATCGGCGTCGTCCGGTCGATCGCTCCTCCCGGCTTGGACGTCGGACGATCCGTCGTGATGACGATCAGGCCGGAACGTTTGCGGCTTGCCCATGACACCGGCCATGAGGATCCCAACGATCGTCGCAACCATCTGATCGTGCGCGTGGCCAAGGCGATCTATTCGGGAAGCGACACGCATTATCTGCTGACCTTGCCGAACAACCAGGTGTGGAAAGCGGCGGTGCAGAACAGCGAGAGTCCCGGCAAACGGTTTAGCGCCGGCGAACCCGCCTCCCTGACCTGGTCCCCGGCGGACGCCGTGGTCCTGACGGAGTGAAGACCGCTGACTCCGTTCTCAACGCGCGAGGCCGACTGACCGTTCCCTGGCTGATCGTCCCGCCCGCCGCTGCCCTTCTGGTCTTCTTCCTGATGCCGCTCCTCGTGGTCCTCGCCGTCAGCTTCGCGTCCCGCGGCACCTACGGCGGCATTGAATGGACGCTGACCGTCTCGAACTATACGAGCATCCTCGATCCGCTCTACCTGCGCATTTTCTGGCGGTCGCTCTGGATCGCCGTCGCCAGCTCCGCCATCTGTCTTGTGATCGGGTTTCCGCTCGCCTATGCGATTGCGGGCGCCCCGAAACGCTGGCAGGGCGCGCTGCTGCTGCTGGTCATCATCCCCTTCTGGACGAACTTTCTGGTGCGGACCTACGCCTGGATGTTCATTCTGCGGACCGAAGGGTTGCTGAATACGGCGCTGATCTCCGCCGGTCTCATTGACCAACCGCTGAACCTGCTCTACACCGACGGTGCGGTCCTGCTCGGGCTGGTCTATGGCTATCTGCCGTTCATGGTCTTGCCGCTGTATGCGGCCCTCGAGCGTCTCGACCCTGCATTGATCGAGGCGGCGTGGGATCTCTACGCGAGCCCGGTCAGAATTTTCACGCGCATCATTCTGCCTTTGAGCAAGCCGGGCATCATCGCGGGCTGTCTCCTGGTCTTCATTCCATCGCTCGGGGCGTATGTCACTCCGGATCTCCTGGGGGGGGCGAGAACGCTCATGATCGGGAATCTGATCCAACATCAGTACCTGGTGGTCCGCGACTGGCCCTTCGGGTCGGCGCTCTCCTTCATCCTGATGGTCGGCGTGCTGCTGGCCGTGATGTCATATCTGCGTGCAGGCGGCCCCAAAAATCTCGCGTAAACCAGACACCATGAAAACCCGTCATTGGATCGTCGCGGCAAGCATCACGGACCTGCTGTTCCTGTACCTCCCGATCGCGATCCTCATCGTGTTCTCATTCAACGCGTCAAAGTTTTCCGCGCGCTGGCAGGGGTTCTCGCTCCAGTGGTATGCGAAGCTGTTCACCCATGAGGCGTTGTTATCGTCAACCTGGAACAGCCTCATCGTCGCCGTGGTGTCGACGATTCTCGCCGGCATGCTCGGCGTGCTGACGGCCGTGGCCTTGGAGCGCCAGGCATTCCCTGGTCTTCATGCATGTGAAGGCGTGCTGCTGCTGCCGATCATTATCCCCGAGATCATGATGGGCGTGGCGATGCTGCTGTTCTTCGTCATGATCGGCGTCAAGCTTTCGCTGGTGACGATCATCATTGCCCACACGATGTTTAACTTTCCGGTCGTGGCGCTGATCGTGCGTGCGCGCCTGCGAAAGCTGGACCCGCAGCTTGAAGAGGCCGCGTTGGACCTGGGCGCGACGCCGTGGACCGCATTCCGACGGGTCACGCTGCCGCTGCTCATGCCCGGCATCATCGGCGCGCTGCTCATGGCGTTCACGCTGTCGCTGGACGACTTCATCATCAGCTTCTTTCTGGCCGGGGTCGGTTCGACCACTTTGCCGATCAAGGTGTATGGCATGCTGAAGACGGCGGTGACGCCGGAGGTGAATGCGTTATCGGCGGTGCTGGTGGTGATCTCGATGGGGCTGGTGGCGGTGGCGACGTGGGTGCAGAGGAAATGAATCAAGCTGCAATCAAGGAGCAGGGCCTGTCGGCGCACACGGGAACGGGTCCTGTCGCTCAGCCGGGGAACCCATTGCTCTTTGCGCGGGTCGTGTCGCCGCATCACCCAGACGTGCTCGCGGCGTTTCGCCGTCGAAGCCCCGCAGACTCGGCTGTACGCTACTCCGCTCCGCCTGGGTCCCATGCGGCACCACCCGCGCGACTGCAACGGGTCAATCCGGTCGTTCGTCGCAAAGCCTCGCGCGGACTTACTCACGCCGGGCTCAGGGCGCCCGCTACGCGCCACCCGTTCCCGACTCACCCGCAAGAAAAGGTCCTCCTCTGCTCGCCAGTTCTCGTCATCGCCTTTGCATTCCTGCTAATTCTTGCCGCCTGTTCGCCATCGTCGGATAACGGCAATGCCAAGAAGGTCACGCTTCATCTGTTTACGTGGTCGGACTATACGGAGGAGACAGTCGTCAAGGAGTTCGAGCGGCGGTTCGGCATCCATGTCATGACGGATACGTTCGGGTCGAATGAGGAATTGCTCGCGAAGCTGCAGGGAGGCGCTTCAGGCTACGACGTGGTCGTGCCGTCCGATTACATGGTCTCCATCATGATCAAGCAGGGGTTGCTGGCCGAACTGGATCGGTCGAAGGTCCCGAACCTTGCGCAGGTGTACGCGCATCTCAAAGGCCTCTACTACGATCCGCAGAATACCTATTCGATTCCGTATCTCTGGGGCACGACGGGCATCGGGTACAATGCAGAGATGGTGTCGTCACCGCCGCAAAGCTGGCAGGCGCTCTGGGACGAACGGTACAAGGGCAAGATTAGTCTCCTGAATGACGAGCGCGAAGTCTTTAGCATGGCGCTTCGCTCGGCGGGCGAGTCGCTGAATACCGTGGATCTGGTGAAGCTTGAGGCGGCCAAGGTGCGTCTGATGGCGCAAAAACCGCTAGTCAAAGCGTATACCAGCGAGAATTACGATCAGCTCCTGATCTCTGGCGAGGTGGCGCTCGCGCATGGGTGGAGCGGGACGATCGTGCGCGCGGCGGCCGAGAAACCGTCCATCAAATATGTGATTCCCCAGGAGGGCGGCACCATCTGGCAGGATAATCTCTGCATCCTGAAGACCTCGGCTCACAAGCATGAAGCCATGGCATTCGTGAACTTTCTCCTCGAGCCGCAGATGGCGGCCCAGATCACGACCAAAGTGAAATATGCCAGTGCCAATGAGGCGGCGCGTGTGTTGCTGCCGAAAGAGATTGCCCAGAACCCCGCCATCTATCCGTCTCAGGACACCGTCGCCAGGCTGGAGTGGATCAAGGATGTGGGCGAGACCATTAAAGCCTACGATCGGGCCTGGACCGAGCTCAAAGTCAAATAACCTCTCTCGATTTGCTGAAACGCGCTACGGTATACTGAGGCTTCCGCATACAGAATCTATAGGAGACATCGGTGTTACGACGAATATGTATAGTTGCGTTGGTGGCGCTGGTTTGCGGAAGTCCGGCATGGGCCGATTTCACAATTCTGGAATGGTCCTTCGACAAAGATGCGCCGGGAAATCCGCCGACCGGGTTCGTCATCGGCAAGACGGACGGTGAGGCGGGACGGTGGGAAGTCGCCTCGGATGCCAAGGCGGTCTCTCGTCCGAACGTACTCGATCGAATCCCTTCCGGCAAGACCAGTTCCGCGTCCCAGGTGATCTTTCTCGATGGCGTCGAAGCGATGAATCTGGACCTGACGGTGCGCATCAAGGCGGCGGCCGGAGGAGACGGCCAGGGCGGCGGCGTCGTGTTCCGCGCGGACGACGAGCGCAATTACTACGTGGTGTGGCTCAGCCCTCAGGAAAAGCTCGTCCGCATCGATAAAGTCGTCAACGGAGAAGCGAAGACGCTTGGAGACCTGAGCGTGGAGTCCATGGAAACCGGCAAGTGGCATTCTTTGCGCCTGACGATCCGCGGCTCGGAAATGGAGGCGCTTTTCGATAACCGGCAGATCATCGCGGCTCACGAAGGCGCGTGGGAGTTCGGACGCTACAAACAGGGCAAGGTGGGGTTGTGGGCGCGCGGGCCGGCCGCGACTCATTTCGATGACGTCCGCTACAGTTCCATGGACGGCGGCACGGGCAGCACGCCGCTGGGCGGCACGGAATCCACGATCATCAAAAAATAGCGGGGTCTCAATGCTGCGATTAGCTGTGGTCGTACTCGGTCTGGGCCTGATGATGGGGGGAGGCGAGACCTCTTTCGCACTCACCGAGGAGGAGACCAAACGCGCCGAAGCGCTGATCCCCCTCTTGGAAGGCAAGCAGGAATTTTGGGCGATCAGCGAGTTTGTGCATATGGGACCGCCGGCCGTGCCGGTTCTGGCGGAGGCCCTGAAACATCCAAGCCGGCGCGTGCGCATGAATGCCATCGAATCGCTGTACTTGACCAAGGACAAGTCGGCGGTGCCGTTCCTCAACGCCCTCGCCTCGAACATTGAGGAAATTCCCGCCGTACGGGAGAAAGCGCTTCGAACCGCGATCCGGCTGGATCCCGTGAATGCCGTGCCGGCGCTGCAGGCGATGGCGCGTGATCCGAATGAGGCGATTCGCAATGCGGTGGCGTATGAAGCGCGCAACGTCAAGGACAAGGCGGTCATTGATCTCTTGATTGGCCTGTTGGCGGATGACTCCAAGAGCGTGGCTGACGGCGCCCTTCGCACGCTGTGGGGATTCACCGGGCGGCTGGTGGAGCGGCAGGATTTCGTTCAATCGACCAAGGAGGAACGCGTCGCATGGTCGAAGGAGTGGGCGCAGTGGTGGAGCGGGGTTCGGGAGAGTTACCAATTCGCTCCCGATCGCGTCAGCCGCCCCCCCGAACCCAACATGCCGCCTGGAGGCTTTCCCATGCCACCGGTCCCGGACCAACCTGCGATTCAAGGCGGCGGGGCCGACAAGTAGGAATCGCGCCGGCCCTTGTCGTCATTGAAGTCCCCGTGTTACCATAGTTCTACACCCAAGAGGATTGTAGACGCGTCGAAATGGCCGTCCTGAAAATCGTCAAATTAGGTGCCCCGGTTCTTCGGCAGATTGCCGAATCCGTGCCACCCGACACGATCGGCACGCGAGCCTTCCAGCAATTCCTGGACGACATGCTTGAGACGATGGTGGCGGCCGATGGCATCGGTCTCGCCGCGCCTCAGGTCTCTCATTCCGAGCAGGTGTTAGTGATGGAGTGCAAGGGTGAGGAGCATGGGTTTCCCCAGACCATCATGATCAACCCGACGATTGTCGGGTTGTCTCCCGTGACGGCGGAAGGATGGGAGGGGTGTCTGAGCGTGGACGGCCTGCGCGGGAAGGTCAAACGCGCGGTGGGAGTGCGCGTGAAATTTCTGGATCGAGACGGCAAACCCGTGGAACTTGACGCCTCCGGCCTCTACGCCATCTGCGTTCAACATGAGATCGATCACCTCCAAGGGAAGCTCTTCCTGGATCGGATGACAGATTTGTCCACCCTCACCCAAATCGAAGAGTTCGACCAGTATTGGCGGACCGACTCGGTGGAAGTCATCTGAAATCCCTGCTTCGCGTTCTCAGGTACATCCGGCCGTACTGGCGGCTCGCCGCGCTCACGTTCGGCGCTGCGGCGGTCGCCGCCGCCGTGGAACTCCTTCCTCCCTGGCTGGTCAAGATCATCATTGATGATGTGATCGGAGACCATCGCCCCGCTCTCCTGCCGCTGATCATCGGCGCGCTGCTGCTGGCGCACGCCGGGAAAAATGTCGCGGCGTCGCTCCGCATCCGCTTCAACAACACGCTGGAGCAGCAGGTGGTCTATGACCTGCGATCGGAAGTCTATGCCGCCCTCCAGCGCCTGTCCGTCAGTTACTACGAAAATCGTTCCACCGGCGAGATCATGAGCCGCATCAATAACGATGTGGAGCACGTGGAACGCATCTTCATCGACGGTCTGGAATCGCTGCTCATGTCGTCGCTGACGCTGATCGGCATCTCGATCATCCTGTTCTCCCTCAATTGGAAGCTCGCGGTCCTGTCCTTGCTGCCGATTCCGGTGCTCGTCTACTCCGCGTCCTATTTCACCGGCAAGGTCCACGGCTTCTACCGCGGCGTCCGCGAGAGCACCGCCGAACTGAACGCCTATCTTCAGGATGCGCTGTCTGGGATTCGCGAAATCATGGGCTTCAACCGGGAGACGCACGAGCAACAACGGTTTAACGAGCGCAGCCGCGCCTATTCCGACAGCAACCTCCGCGTGATGACGCTGTGGTCCATGTATTCCCCCAGCATGATCTTCGTCGGCAGTCTCGGCAGCGTGATCATCCTCTGGTATGGAACCGGCGAGGTCATGAAGGGGGCGCTGACCGTGGGCGAACTGGTCGCCTTTCTGAGCTATCTGGCGCTGTTCTATGTGCCGATCAATCAGATCCATTCAGTGAACCATATGCTCCAGCACGCCTTGGCGGCCGGAGAGCGTGTCTTCGAAGTTCTGGACACTCCACCGGAAGTGACGGATCGGCCCGGAGTCGTCCGTCCCGCCGGCAGACTACGGGGCGACGTCGCCGCGCGCCACGTGTCCTTTCATTACCGGCCGGATATTCCTGTGCTCAAGGACGTCAATTTTGAGGTGAAGGCGGGGGAGCGGGTGGCACTGGTGGGACCATCAGGCGCCGGCAAGAGCACGCTGATCAAACTCGTGATGCGCTTCTACGACGTCACGGAGGGGGCCATCCTGCTGGACGGTTACGATCTCCGTGACCTGCCGCTGGCCTACGTTCGAGAGCAGATCGGGCTCGTCCAGCAAGAGCCGTTTCTCTTCAATGGAACCGTGCTGGAAAATATCGCATACGGCGACCTCTCGTCGTCATCTTCCCGCATCGAGGAAGTCGCGCGCGCGGCCCGCGCCCACGAATTCGTGGACGAACTTCCGGAGAAGTACGACACATGGATCGGGGAGCGGGGCGTCAAGCTCTCCGTCGGGCAGAAGCAGCGCATCTCGATTGCACGGGTGCTCTTGAAGGACCCTCCGATCATCATCTTCGATGAAGCGACCTCCAACATCGATACCGAGACCGAGGTGAAGATCAGGGAGGCTCTCGAAGAGCTGACCCGCAACCGCACGACCTTCATCATTGCTCATCGGCTGTCCACGTTGCGCCACGTGGACCGGATCTTCGTCGTGGACGGCGGCCGTCTGGTGGAAGAGGGCACGCACGAGGTCTTGCTCGCCCGCGGCGGCATCTATCGCACGCTCTACGACGCCCAGTTCCAGGTGTAGGAGAGTTCAGGCCTTTTGAAAGACGTAGGTCTCACGCTCGGCATAGAGAGCGTGAAATCCAATCTCTTGGAGCGTGGAAAACAGGGCATGGACGACCTCGGCTCCGAGCACTTTTTCATGGACTTCCACGATAATCATCGCAACGCGATCACGCAGGACCGCCGTTTCCCGGAAAATGACATCCCGCTCTCCTCCCTCGATATCGCAGACCAGCGTGCAGTGTTCGAATGCAAATCGATCCAGCACCTGCTTCAAATTGATGGTCGGGATGCACACGGGTTTGTGGGAGGGCAGCTGAACGCTGCTCGCCAAATAATCTTCTTCATTCTGATAAAAGAGCACCTCATCACTGCCATACGCCACAGCGCTATGTAGAACGGTGAACCGACAATCGTTGCGCTCGCAATTCGCCTTCAGCAAAGGTAAGAGCGCGGGGTTGGCTTCCACCACGACATGTCGCCTGGGATCTTTGAGCATGTGATTGGTCAGACATGCGATGACCCCGACGCTGGCACCAAACTCGACCACCGGCAAGCTGGGATCGAGGAAGCGCCTGATCGCATTCCGTTCCGCTTCTTCGTAGGTTCCCAGCAGAAAGCGACTTTTGATTTCCGTCTTGATGGCGAAACTGTTGACGCTAAACCGACAGCCGTCAATATGGACCCTATTGCCGGTCAATTCGACGAGCCTTCCCGCCCACCAATGGTCCTGTCCCCAATAGTTCAAGATAGGTTCCGTCAGTTTGTGCCGCAGCGTCGCGGCCAAGCCTCCGAAACCATCACTGTCAAAGATGTGTTTGGCTGTCGCGATTTTTTTGGCAAATGTTGCCATATCGCTTGTTCCTGGTGCGGTTGCCCGTAAAAACACCCTCTAACGATACACAATTCAGTTTCAAAGAGAAGAATCTTTAGGGGGGCAGCGTGGTAACTTTTGAGGAGGGCCGATTTAAGTCAAAATAGTTCCCGATAGCCCGGGCCGTGGTAGCCGGCTTCCTCGTCGGCATAGCCGACGGAAGCGCGGTCGCGGTGATCGGGCTCGTGCAAGTTGATCATGTAATGTCCCCGGACATGCGGGGCCACTTCATCGAACGTCATGCCGCCTATCTTTGCGTCCGCGGCGTTATGACGGCCTTCGACGACGGCTCGTAGGGCGGTGGCTGTGGCCCATTTGCCGTCAGAAAATACATAAATGTCGGCAATGGCATGAGGGCCGAGCTTGTTGCCCCTGCTGGTCGCCGGAATATACTGCCCCAACGTACCGTCGATGCGGGCCGTTTTGAGGCGGCTCAGCAGATGCCCTACCTGCTCGTCCGTCGTGTCCGGCGGTACGAGGACCGCAACGACATTGAAGTCCTGGAGTTCTGCGACCGTACGCGAGGTGACGTGCGGGACATTCGGGGTGCCGGTCGTCATGCCCGGCGTCGTTTTCGTCGCACCTGTGGTCGGATCTATCGGCTGATCCTTGGGATTCGGAATGATGATCCACAGGAACAGCCACAGAACAAGAATGCCTCCCAACATGGCTTTGACGGGGTGCCCCCGGGTAGGCTCATCCGGCGCCGGACCTCCGGGAGCCCGATACGATGCAGGACCACCTTGTGCCTGATCATCCGCCATGATCACAATCCTTCGCGCTCGGCCGCCTTGGCTTGTTCCCAAAGGAGGTCCTTTTCTGGGAGGGTCATTTCAGCGAGGGTGCGGCCATCGGTCTTGGCCATTCGCTCCATATGCTGAAACCGCGCGGCAAACCGATTGTCCGCCTTGCGCAACGCCTCTTCGGGATTGATCTTCAATGTTCGGGCCAGATTGACGAGTGAAAAAAGAACGTCCCCGACTTCCTCCTCGAGCCGTTGCCGTCCGGCATCGCCGGCCTGACGCGCGGCGCCGCTGCGCGCCGCGTCCAGCTCCCGCAATTCCTCCTGCACTTTTGCCACGACTTGCGCATAGCCGCTTTCGTCCTGCCGCCAATCGAATCCAACTCGTGCCGCCCGCACCTGGAGCTGATAGGCTCTCAGAAGCGCGGGGAGAGCTTTCGGCACTCCGTCTAGGGCCGATTCTTCATCCCCATTGTCCGCCTTTTCCTGTCGCTTGATTTCCTCCCAGCGGTGCACCACCTCCGCGGCATCCTTGACCGTCGTCTCTCCAAAGACGTGCGGATGGCGCCGGACCAGCTTGTCGGCCAAGGTTCGTAAGACATCCTCGATGGTGAAGGTTTGGCGCTCCCGGCCGATCTGCGCATGGAAAAGAACCTGCAAAAGGACATCGCCCAATTCTTCCTTCAGCTTGGAATCGTCTTGTGCGTCAATGGTCTCCAGGACCTCATAGGCCTCTTCGATGAGATAGGGGGCTAACGACTGGGGCGTCTGTTTGCGGTCCCAGGGGCATCCGCCTTCGTCCCGAAGGGTCGCCATGATCTTCACAACTTCGTCGAACTGTGCCGACATCGTCGCCCCTCCAAATTCGCTATTATAAGAGAACAAGGACTGATTTGGGAGGGCCCTGAGGCGGCTTGAGTACCATTCCGGCGCTATGGTATTTTTATGCGTCCCACAGGAGGTGACCATGGCGGAAGAGGAACGAGGCTTTGTCATTCGAGACCGGCGCGGCCGAGGGGCGGAGTCCGAAACCAAACCAACCGAATCGGCGGAGCCGGCATCCACTCTTAAAAGTGAGACGGCACCAGACCCGCACGGGAAGGCAGTTCCGCCCATGAATTTTCTGACCTTCGTCTACTCGCTGGGGACCTCTGCGCTCATGCTGTTAGGCGAGAATCCGAATGCGGGCGCCTCCGCGACCGCTCCTAACCTCGGCCACGCGCAGGAGATCATCGACATCCTCACGATGTTGGAAGGCAAAACCAAAGGCAACCTCAACAAAGACGAAGAAACGATTCTCGAAGAAATGCTCTATACCCTCCGGATCAAATATGTCGAGAAGGCTTCGAAGCCCTGAGCCGCGTCCCCCAATTCTTTTTTCTCTACGTTTTTATACTTAAGTTACGATGTCTCATCGACGTCGATTTCATTGACGTCGGCAGGTGCCCCGGTTAGAATGCGCCTGTGAAGCACGGCCCAATGGTCACCCATGCCAAGCCGGACGCCGAGCGTCCGAGTCATTACCTGCGTCCGGTTTTGATTGTCCTGTCTTTCCTCCTCCCCATGGTCATTCTGACCGTCTACTTCTCCGACCAGACGCAACCGACTCCGTTCGTCCCCAGTAATATCCTGGTCCTGGCGCTCCTAAACGTCGACATCATCCTTCTCGTGGTGTTGCTGCTTCTTCTGTCACGCAACCTGGTCAAGGCCTATTTCGAGCGCCGGCAGCGGCTGCTGGGATCCGGCTTCCGCAATAAATTGATCGCCGCCTTCGTCGGCTTCACGCTGATCCCTTCTGTGCTGCTGGTTGGTCTTGCCGGCGGTCTGCTTTCGAAAAGCATCGATAACTGGTTCGGCCAGGAAGTGGAACACGCGCTCAAGGATTCGGAAGATGTCGCGCTGGCTCACCGTCGAGGGCACGAAACGGTGGCGTTGAACTCCGCGCGTGCCATCAGTCGGGAAATCTATGCCGATGGGTTGCTGGCGACCGAGCACCAAGAGACGCTGGTCCTGACTATGCAACGTAAGCGCATGGAGTATGGGGTGGGAGGCGTCGAAGTATATTCCGCCAGTCAGGAGCTGCTGACCCGCTCCGTGGATCGCCGAATCCCGTTGAACATCCTGTACGATCCTGAAAATCGCATCGTCGAAAAGGCCTTGGCCAGCGGAGAGATCAACTCCTTCCAATTCACGGAGAACGGCGATCTGATCCGCTCAGCAGTGACGATTCCATCGGTCAAAGCGCCCGGCGAAGCGGCGGGCGTGGTGGTGGTGGACACGTATTTGTCGGAAGCCCTCGTGGCGAAGATGGATCGTGTGCTGAAAACCTACAGAAACTTCAAAGAGGCCAAATCCTACAAGAATCCGATCAAAGCACAGTACATTGCCCTGGTCATCGGCATCGCGCTGGTCATCATCCTCTCCGGCACCTGGTTTGGGTTTCAGATCGCCAAGGGCATCACCGTACCGATCAAGAAGCTTGCGGAAGGTACCAAGGCGGTCGCCGCCGGCGATCTCAGTTTTCGGATTACCGCGAGAGCGAACGATGAAATCGGGGTTCTGGTCGAATCGTTCAATCGCATGACTCAGGACCTGCAAGTCAGCAAAGCGCAGTTGGAGCATGTCAACCTTTCCCTGCAGAACTCCAACCTTGAACTGGAGCGTCGCCGGGCCTACATCGAGACGGTGCTCGACAATATCGGCAGCGGCGTCATTTCGGTGGATTCGGAAAGCCGCCTGACGACGGTCAATCGCTCCGCCGAACGGATCCTGAGTCTGAAGGCTGAGGACATCCGCGGCGTCTCGCTGAGCGACGTGTTCAAGCCGCTGGGGTTGGAGATGTTCACGGACCTTGTCGAACGACTGCGCGCCGGGACGCGCGAAACGGTGGCATGGGAAGGGCAGGCGGAACTGCGAGGAAGCCTGCTGGTGCTGGGTCTGAACGCCTCGAGACTGCGGAACGAGCAGGGGCGGGACCTTGGCGTCGTGATCGTGTTCGAAGACCTCTCGGCATTGATCAAAGCCCAAAAGGCCGCGGCCTGGCAGGAGGTCGCGCAGCGCATCGCGCACGAAATCAAGAATCCCCTCACGCCGATTCAACTCTCCGCGCAGCGTCTGCGGAAGAAGTTTTTCGAGAAAGCCGCCGACTTCAATGACATTTTCGACCAATCCACCCTGACGATCGTGAACGAAGTCAACAGCCTGAAGCGTATGGTGGACGAGTTCTCAAACTTCGCACGTATGCCCGCCTGCGTGATGGAACGGCAATCCTTGCATCCGGTCTTGCGGGACGTGATCCTCTTGTATAAGAGCGCACATCGCGACATTCAATTCGTCACGCAGTTGGATGAACAGGTGCCCGCGATCATGATCGACCGCGAGCAGCTCAAGCGTGTCTTCGTCAATGTGTTCGACAATGCTATCCAGGCCATGAATGGAAGCGGGCGGCTTTGGGTCACGACCCGACATGAAGCCCGGGATCGAAAGGTCATCATCGAGATCGCCGATGAAGGCGTCGGGATCCAACCCGGTGACCAGGACAATCTTTTCCTGCCCTATTTTTCGAAGAAGAAGACGGGCACGGGCCTCGGGCTGGCGATTGTGCATCGCATCATCTCCGACCATGACGGCCGTATCCGAGCTGCGAACCACCCCCCCGAGGGCGCGATTTTCACCATCGAGTTGCCGGCATGATGGATCCGAGCCGATGAACACGCGGATTCTGCTCGTTGACGACGAACCGGCCATCCTGAATGCCCTCACCGGCATCCTGGAAGATGAGGGGTACGATATCGCGGTCGCCAAAAGCGGCCAGGACGCGTTGAAACTTCTCAAATCCGATCCGCCGGACCTCGTCCTTCTCGACATTTGGATGCCTGAACTCGACGGTATCGAAACGCTACGGCGCGCCTTGGAGATCAACCCGCGCCTGCTCGTCGTGATGATGTCGGGCCATGGGTCGATCGAATCGGCCGTCAAAGCGATCAAGATGGGTGCGTACGATTACATCGAGAAGCCCCTGTCACTCGAAAAAGTCACCCTGCTCGTTCACCATGCGCTGCATGAGTTGAAGCTTGAACAGGAGAATCAGGCGCTCAAAGAACAGACGACCCGACGAGTCAAGATGGTGGGAGACAGCGTGGTCATGGTCGAGCTGCGCCGCCAGATTGCGACCGCAGGTCCAGCGCCCAGCCGCGTGTTGATCTCCGGCGAAAATGGAACGGGGAAAGAACTCGTCGCCCGCGCCATCCATCTTCAAAGTCCTCGCGCCGATCGCCCTTTCATCGAAGTCAACTGCGCAGCCATTCCCGAAACATTGATCGAAAGCGAACTGTTCGGCCACGAACGAGGGGCCTTCACAGGGGCCACCAGTACCCGCCGCGGACAGTTCGAACTGGCCGATGGCGGCACACTCTTCTTGGACGAAGTGGGGGACATGAGTGTCGCAACCCAGGCGAAGGTGCTCCGGGTCCTGCAGGAACAGCGTTTTCAGCGTCTTGGGGGCACCAAGTTGATCAAAGTCGATGTCCGGGTGATTGCCGCCTCGAACAAGACCCTGGTCGATGAGATCCGTAAAGGTGCCTTCCGGGAGGATCTTTATTTCAGGCTGGCTGTCCTCCCGCTTGACGTGCCGGCGCTTCGTGATCGTCGCGAGGATATTCCCGCGCTCGTGCGGCATTTCATTCAGGTGAACGTGGAGGAGCAGGGACTGCGCCCGCGTGCGATTACGCAGGAGGCTCTCGATGTCCTGTCGAGGCACGATTGGCCGGGCAATGTGCGGGAGCTGCGGAATCTCGTGGAGCGGGTGATGATCATGGCGCGCGGGCCGGACATCGAGGCTGCCGACGTGGAACCGCTTGTCCGCCAGGTCGTGTTCCATGTCCCGCAGGTGCCTTCCGCATTCGATTACGCCTCTCTTCGTGAGGCGCGTGCGGCCTTTGAGCGTGAATACATCGGACGCAAATTGAGGGAGCGGGCGTGGAACGTTTCCAAGACGGCCGATGACCTGAAGATCGAGCGTAGCCACCTGCACCGAAAGATTAAATTGCTCGGTATCGAAGTCCGCCCGGAAAGCTAACACCCATTGCGCCCTTTTCGGATTTCCGCTCAGGGGTCCTGACGGCTATGTTCATGTTACACTGCTCTTGCCATGCCTGCCCCGGTAGCCGACAAAACCGTACTCGTCCAGATTGAGAAACTCATCCATGGCGGTGCGGGCCTCGCGCATGATGGATCATTAGCGGTCTTTGTTCCCGGTGTGCTCCCAGGGGAGTCAGTGAGCGTTCATCTTGAACGCCAACGCAAAGGCTTTGCCGAAGGACGGTTGCTGGATGTCGTTTCACCTTCTTCCGATCGTGTCGAAGCGCCCTGCCCTGTATATGGACAGTGCGGAGGGTGCCAGCTCCAGCATGCGACTGCGGCAGCGCAGCTGACGCTCAAACGGAACGTTCTTGCAGAGACCTTGGCGAGGGTCGGGGGGCTCACGGACCTCATCGTGCCGCCACTCGTGCCTTCTCCCGAGGTCTTTGGTTATCGAAATCGTGCGAGATTCGCGGTGGCTGCGGTGGCCGGTCAGCCGCCAGAGTTGGCTTATTACGAAGAAAAAAGTCATCGGCCTGTACGCATCGAGACGTGCCTCCTGCTCCCACCGGCACTGAATGATGCCGTGCGCGCCATTAACGATCTATTGGCGGTGGGAGGCGCTATTGCGAGTAACTTGCGTGAAGTTCGCCTTGGCATGTCCTTTACGTCTGGTGAACTCGTGGTCCAATACCTGGGAGAACACGCCACTCGCCGTCAAGCCGAGGCGTGGTTCGCGGCTGTTCGGAGCAATATCCCAAACCTCAAAGGGCAAAGCTTGATCGTCGGGCGAGGGGAGCATTCACGCCGATGGACGGATGGGAATTTGACTCTGGCCGAGGCCGTGGCCGGAGTGACATTCTTGTTCGGCGAGCGCTCTTTTACGCAGGCAAATTTTAAACTGAACGAGACGTTGGTCCGGACGGTCATGGATTGGGTAACGGCGATGCGCGGTTCTGAGCCCCTTCGTGTTCTGGAGCTCTACGCGGGAGTCGGCAATTTCGGACTGCCGATTGCTCGGGAAGGAGCCCTGGTCACTCTGGTCGAGGGGCACCGCACGGCGCTGACGAATGCGCGCGAGACGGCCAAACTCAACCGCATTAGGAATTGCCGATTTCGCTCGGACTCTGCGGAAGCGATCATGCGAATCAGCAAACCAGAAGAGTACGATGTAATCGTACTCGATCCACCGCGAAGCGGTCTTAGTAAAGAAGGTCTGGCGGAGCTTCTCCGCTTACGGCCGCGGTGGATCCTCTATCTCTCATGCGATCCGCCGACGGTGGCCCGAGATGTCCGGGGAATGCGAACGGCCGGATACCACGTAAGTCGGATTCAAGGGTTCGACATGTTCCCGCAAACCATGCACGTCGAAACACTTGTCGAGTTGACCGGCCGTGTCTAATTTAGGCATTGGCCTCTTCGTACTCGAACGACCGATCCCTGCGCATCCATGCCTCGATCAGATCAACTTTGAAACGCCACTGTCCTCCGACCTTGAATGCAGGAAAGCGGCGGTCCTTCACTAACCGATAAACGGTCCTTTCGGTCACGACCAGGTAGGTGGCGACCTCTTTCACGGTCAAGAGTTGATTCTTCAGCTCTTCCTGTTTTTCCATTAACATTGCCTGCCCTCCATATTGTGTGTAGAAAACGCTGGTGACGATGGTAAAAGTGAGCAAGGCAGATGCCATATACAAATACTTAGATTTTTCATTCGACTAGAAACAGACCCTGGAAGTACAGATATTCCCTAAGACATCGCAGTACTCTTCCATGTGTTGAATATTCTTAGCGATGTCGTAAGTTGGTAGCAGAGAAGAAAAGGTGGCAGGGAACTTCTCATCTTGGGTGGAAATCCATGAAGCATGGTACTCAATTCCCGCGTTTGACCTGTTCCGGACTCTTCCGATAAGATGCCGTCCGATTCGCCAAAGAGTGTCATTGATTCGATGGATTATAAAAAATCAGGGGTTGATATCGAAGCCGGCAATGAGGTGGTCCGGCGGATTCGACCTATCGTCCGCTCGACCTTCCGGCGTGAAGTCCTCACTGATATCGGAGGCTTCGGGGGATTGTTCCGCTTTGATTCCAAAGCCTATCGTGATCCGGTTTTAGTGTCGGGAACCGACGGTGTCGGCACAAAGCTAAAAATTGCCTTTCTCACCGGACGACATGGAACCGTGGGAATCGACCTTGTTGCCATGTGTGCGAACGATGTGGCTGTGTGCGGAGCCGAGCCATTGTTTTTTTTGGACTACCTGGCGGTCGGAAAATTGGTGGTCGGTCAAGCGGAGACCATCATTTCCGGCATTGCCGACGGCTGTCGCCAGGCGGGCTGCGCACTCATCGGGGGGGAGACTGCCGAGATGCCGGGGTTCTATGCCGCAGGAGAATATGACCTGGCCGGCTTCGCGGTCGGGGTCGTTGAACGGGATCGCATGATCGATGGTAGCCGCGTGGAGCACGGCGATATTGTCATCGGCCTTGCATCCAGTGGATTGCACAGCAATGGGTACTCGCTTGCCCGCCGCGTATTGCTGGACGAAGGCGGGATGGCCCTCGATGAGCAGCCCCAGGGGCTGGGTGACGCGCTGGGAGATGTCCTACTCCAGCCGACAAGGATTTATGTTAGAACGATTCTTGCCCTTGTGCGATCTTTTGAAATTCATGGCATGGCCCATATCACGGGCGGCGGCTTGACGGAGAATGTGCCTCGTGTTCTTCCAGAGGGCTGCTCGGCGACCATTACCAGGGCCGCATGGCCACGGCCGGCAATCTTCGACCTCATCCAGGGGCGGGGAAAAGTCGAGCCGGAGGAAATGGCTCGTGTGTTTAACCTTGGCATTGGCTTAGTCCTCATTGTTCCCCCGCAAGCCGCCTCCGATGTCATCCGGCTTGCGCATGACTCAGGGGATACGGCCTACAGAATCGGCGAGATTGAAAAGGGTGAACGCGCTGTCCGGTATGTCTAATCTCCGGCTCGGCGTCCTGGCCTCAGGACGAGGGTCCAATCTTCAAGCCATCATTGATGCGATTGACCAGAGGCGGCTCAATGCCGTTCTGGCAGTAGTCATCAGCAATAAAGCTGACGCGCCAGCCCTCGAAAGAGCCAGGCGCTGTGGCACGCCGGCGATATTTCTCGATCCCAAAGCCACCTCCGGCCGGGAAGCTTACGATGGCGCCATCTTGGAGTGCTTGCGAAAGCATGATGTGGAACTGGTTGTGTTAGCCGGTTACATGAAGATCGTAACGCCGATACTCCTTGACGCCTATTCTAATCGGATGATGAATATTCATCCTTCCTTGCTCCCCTCATTTCCTGGGTTGGCGGCGCAGCGCCAGGCCCTTGAGTGGGGGGTGAAAATGGCCGGCTGCACCGTGCACTTCGTCACGGAGGGAGTGGACGCGGGGCCGATCATTCGCCAAGCGACTGTGCCTGTATATGAGGACGATACGGAAGAATCCTTATCTGCCCGCATCCTCCTGGAAGAGCACCGGCTCTATCCGGAGGCTATTCAATTGTATGCGGAAAACCGTCTCCTGGTCGAGGGACGACGCGTACGAATTCGTTAAACGACGCTCTTGGTGCCGTCTCTACGACTGTTGTATACTCCATATTCGAAATCGGCGGGGATGGGGGGTTAGCTCAGCTGGGAGAGCACGACGTTCGCAACGTCGGGGTCGGGGGTTCAAATCCCCTACCCTCCACCAAAGCTTGCGAGCGGTGCTGGCCGCTTGATATCGGGGCCGAGGGGATACTTCTCTTAAACTGAGATTCCATGATCACCACGGAAACGCTCACAAAATATATCCAACAGGCTATGCCTGACGCGTCGGTCTCGGTCACGGACCGGACAGGGACAATGGACCACTTCAACATTCGAGTGGTGTCGGACGCATTCAAAGGGAAAAACCTGCTTGACCGGCACCGACTCGTCTATAGCGCGTTGGCCGAACCAATGAAAGACGGCCGCATTCACGCGCTTGAAATCAAAGCAGAAACAACAGACGGCGTATAGCTAGAGGGAGGTTGTCATGGCGGCAGATCCGATCATTGAGGAGATCGAGCGAGAAATTAAAACCCATAAAATTTTAATTTATGGTAAGGGGACCAAAGCAGCGCCTATGTGCGGATTCACCAGGGAAACGATGCAGTTCTTCGACAAATATGGCTATCCCTATGAATTGATCGACGCCCTTCCGAACCCGGCCAAACGAGAAGCCCTGACCAAAATGACCAACTGGCCCACGTTACCGAAGGTGTTCATCAATGGAAAGTTCTATGGCGATACGGACATCCTTGATCCGATGGAGAAAAAGGGAGAGATTGAGCCCCTGCTCAAGGAAGCATTCAAGTAGCCGTAATCGTCTCTCACAAACGATTTCAGGGGCTCACGACTGTATGGCCGTGAGCCCCTTTCATTTTCGACGTGACGGGTCAAAGGCTTTATTTTTCTTGGTCTTATGTTGCGTTGGGGACGGTTTTTATGCTAACCTCTAGACCTTAACTCCAGGCACAACCATGCTGACCGAAGAACTGGTACAAGGCGCCCGCCAGTACTTGATGAACACCTATACCCGGTACCCTGTCGGAATTTCCCGTGGGCACGGCACTCGCGTCTATGACATGGAAGGCCGGGAATACCTCGATTTTCTCGCGGGTATCGCTGTTAACGCGCTTGGGCATTGCCATCCCAAAGTGACTCTCGCGATCCAGAAGCAGGCGCAGAGCTTGTTGCATGCGTCGAATTTGTTCTACACAGAGCCACAAATAAGCCTGGCTCGTGTGCTCGTTGACCATTCGTTTGCCGACAAAGTGTTCTTTTGCAATAGCGGCGCCGAAGCTAACGAGGCGGCGATCAAGCTCGCGCGTCGTTGGGCGCATGAGCGTGATGGAGCGGGACGGTTTGAAATTGTCTCCATGGTGAATTCTTTTCACGGCCGGACGCTTGCCACGCTGACGGCGACCGGTCAGGACAAGGTGCAAAAAGGGTATGAACCATTGCCGGAGGGGTTCCGGTACGTTCCGTTCAATGATGTGGAGGCACTCAGTCAGGCCGTGACGACGAAAACAGCGGCGGTGCTTCTAGAACCCGTCCAAGGTGAGGGCGGGGTATGGGTTGCGACGCAGGGTTATCTCAAGGCCTGTCGGGACATTTGTTCGGAACGCGGCGCGCTGCTCATGTTCGATGAAGTCCAGACCGGCATTGGCCGTACGGGCCGGCTCTTCGCCTATGAGCACTTCGGCCTCGCGCCCGACGTCATGACGCTAGCCAAAGGATTGGGCGGCGGGGTCGCGATCGGCGCCTGTCTTGCTACCGATGCTGTGGCGAAAGTATTTGTGCCGGGCAGCCATGCATCCACGTTCGGAGGCAACCCGTTAGCCTGCGCGGCGGCAGTGGCGGTGCTGGAGGTCATCCTGGAGGACCAGGATATCCTTGGACACTGCGCCCGGATGGGTGAGCACTTCCGAAAATCGCTTGAAGATCTTCAAGGCGGATGTCCGACCATCAAGGAGATTCGCGGGATGGGACTGTTGATCGGCATCGAGGTTTCCTGCGATGCACGGGAATTGGTGGAGGGTCTTCGTAAGCGCGGTGTGCTGGCGAATGCGACAAGTGATCGTGTCCTGCGTTTTGTCCCCCCGCTTATCGTGAGCCAGTCTGAGATAGATCGGGTCGTCGCTACGCTCGGTGACGTGATTCAGGCGAGCCGATGACCCCGCACCAGACCCATCTATTGACGGTCCACGATCTTTCGCGCGAGGTGATGCAGTCGATCTTTCGGGAAGCGGCCCAGTTGAAGGCCATGCGCCGGCGCGCCCTCCCGACGCAGAGACTGAGCGGGAAAACGCTTGGTCTGTTCTTCGAAAAGCCATCGACGCGTACCCGTGTGTCGTTCGAAACGGGGATGAACCAACTCGGCGGTCAATCGTTGTTTCTTTCAGTCAGCGACATTCAAATGCGCCGCGGGGAAAGCATTTCGGATACGGCGAAGGTGCTGTCCCGCTACCTCGACGGATTGGTCATACGCTCCTACGAGCATCATACCGTTGAAGAATGGGCCCGAAACGCGACGATCCCTGTGATTAATGGACTGACCGATCTTCACCATCCCTGTCAGGTCCTGGCGGATCTGTTCACGGTGCGTGAGAAAAAGCGGTGGCTGAAAGGCGTCAAGATCGCCTACGTGGGGGACGGCAACAACGTGGCGAATTCGCTTCTCGAGGGCGCGGCGATCATGGGGATGGCCATCAGCGTCGCCTGTCCCTCGGGCTATGAACCGGATGCCTCAATTGTGGACTGGGCGCGTGAACGCGCGCATCGGACCGGCGCCGCGATTGAGATTCTCCGCGACCCGTTTGTGGCGGTAAAAGGTGCCGACGTCTTGTATACAGATGTCTGGACCAGCATGGGGCAGGAGAAAGAACAGGCACGACGAGTCAAGGTGTTGAATCCCTATCAGTTGAATGAGCGGCTATTGGCCTCCGCCAAACCCGATGCCATCGTCATGCATTGCTTGCCGGCCCATCGTGGGCAGGAAATCACGACCGCTGTCCTGGATGGCCCTCACTCCGTGATCCTCGATCAGGCTGAAAATCGGCTGCATGTGCAGAAGGCCATTCTTATCCGGCTTCTGAAGGATCGCTGACCCCATGTCCCACGGAGACGCTCCCGTCAAAAAAGTTGTGCTGGCGTATTCCGGCGGCCTCGACACCTCCGTCATCCTAAAGTGGATGCGCGAGACCCTCGGCTACCAGGTGATCGCGTTCTGTGCCGACCTCGGTCAAGGTGAGGACATGAGGGCCGTGAAGGCCAAGGCGATGAAAATGGGCGCCAGTAAGGTGTACATCGAGGACCTTCGCGAAACCTTCGTCCGCGACTATATTTTCCCGATGCTTCGCGCCAATGTCGTCTACGAAGGTACGTATCTGCTCGGCACTTCCATCGCTCGGCCGCTGATCGCCCGTCGCCAGATTGAAATCGCCGAACGGGAAGGGACCGACGCCGTCGCACACGGAGCCACGGGCAAGGGCAACGATCAGATGCGGTTCGAGTTGACGTATCTGGCCCTGAATCCTTCGATCAAGATCATTGCCCCGTGGCGGGAATGGACCTTTCGTTCCCGGCGCGATCTCATCGAATATGCCAAGCGCCATGGCATCCCCGTGACGGCGACGAAGGACAAGCCTTACAGCACGGACCGCAATCACTTCCATGTGAGCTATGAGGGGGGCATTCTGGAGGACCCATGGGAGGAGGCGCCGGAGGAAATTTTTCAAATGACCGTCTCCCCCGACAAGGCTCCGGCAAAACCTGTCTACCTCGAAATTGATTACGAACAGGGCGATCCAGTAGCGGTCAACGGCAAGCTGTTGTCGCCGGCTGCCTTGCTGTCGCATCTCAATGATGTGGGCGGAGCCCACGGAGTGGGACGGGTGGATCTGGTCGAAAATCGCTATGTGGGCATGAAATCACGCGGGGTGTACGAGACGCCCGGCGGGACGATACTGCATGTCGCGCACCGGGCGGTGGAATCGCTCACGCTCGACCGGGAGGTTCTGCACCTGCGCGAGTCTCTCATCCCGCGGTACGCCGAGATGATTTACTACGGATATTGGAACGCCCCGGAGCGCGAAATGCTTCAGGCTGCGATGGACGAGGCGCAACGGGACGTCACCGGTACGGCGCGCCTCAAGCTCTACAAGGGCTCCTGCAGTGTTGTCGGCCGCCGGTCGCCGCGGTCGCTGTACCGTCTCGATATGGCGACCTTCGAGGAGGATGACGTCTATCGGCAGAAGGACGCGGAAGGCTTTATCCGTCTCAATGGACTGCGCCTGGCGATCAGGGCGGCCCGCACGAAGACCAAGGGCATAGGGCGGGGATGACGGTGCGCAAGATCGTTCCCAAAAAGCCATGGGCCGGCCGCTTTAAGGCCGGGACGGATCCCCGCGTGGAGGCCTTTACCTCTTCGGTCGCGATCGACCGCCGGCTGTATCGGCATGACATCGCCGGTAGTATGGCCCATTGCCGGGCACTCCAGCGCGCCGGCGTCTTGAGCGCGAAAGAGACCTCGAAGCTGATCACAGGGCTTCAGCAGGTGGAGGCGGAAATCCGTGGCGGACGATTCAAGTTCCGGCCAGAATATGAAGACATTCACATGGCAATTGAAGCGCGCTTAACAGAACTGGTCGGAGAGGTCGGCGGGAAGCTGCACACCGGGCGGAGCCGCAACGATCAGGTCGTTCTCGATCTCAGGTTGTACCTGCGCGAAGCGGTCGTCGAACTGCTTGGGCTTCTGCGGCAGTGGGAACTGAGCCTCGTCAGCCTGGCCCGCCGCGAAGCCGGAACGGTGATGCCAGGGTATACGCATCTGCAGCGGGCCCAGCCGGTCCTTTTTGCGCACCACCTGCTCGCGTATGTCGAGATGGCCGAGCGCGACAAAGGACGGCTCCGTGACGCGCTGCGACGCATCAATGTCCTGCCGCTTGGCGCAGGGGCTTTGGCAGGCACGAACTATCCCGTAGACCGCGAATATACGGCGCGCTTACTGAACTTCCCGATGGTCAGCGCCAATAGTCTCGATACGGTGTCCGACCGCGATTTCGTCGTGGAGACACTATCGGCGTTGTCGCTGGTCATGATGCACGCCTCGCGGTTTGCCGAGGAACTGGTCCTGTGGTCGTCCCAGGAGTTCGGTTTCGTGGACCTTCCGGATTCGGTCTGTACCGGCAGCAGTATGATGCCGCAGAAGAAGAATCCCGACGTCCCTGAGTTGATCAGGGGAAAGACGGGGCGCGTCTACGGTCATTTGATGGCCGTGCTCACTCTTCTCAAGGGGTTGCCCTTGAGTTACAATCGCGATTTGCAGGAAGATAAGGAGCCGCTTTTCGACGCGATTGATACGGCATCTGACTCCCTGGAACTGCTTGCAGTGATCGTGGCTGAGATGACCGTTCGCCGAGAGGAGCTAGCCCGAGCCGCGGCGTCGGGATTCATGCTGGCCACAGAACTGGCCGATTATCTAGTGTTGAAAGGCGTCGCCTTCCGTACGGCCCACGCGATCGTGGGACGGCTCGTGCGCGCACGATTGGATCAAGGCGAAGACCTGATGGGCATCACGCTGGAGGAATTACGCACGTTCTCCAAGGCTTTTGAAAAGGATGCGCTGGATATGTTGACGGTGGAAGGCGCGCTCGAGCGAAAATCCCAAATTGGAGGGACTGCGCGAACGCGCGTTGTGGCGCGACTCAAGGTATTGGAAAGAGAATTGCGGGCCGAAGCATGAACAGACATCTGAAGGGCGATCGCTTGATGATGACAGCACTGGTCGGATGTCTTACGGTGGGAATCTTTCTCGTCGGTCCTCTGGGTTGCGGAAAGAAAGGAAATCCGGTGCCTCCCGAAAATGCGCCCGCGCAGTCGGATAAAAAATGAGCGTTCGACGCCGGATGCGTACACAGTGAACCGCATTTCTAATGACAGGGTGAGGTGACGACATGCAGCTTGTGCGACTCTCGCAGCAGAAGCGAAGAAAATTATTGCTGCTGGATCCCTATCCGCGGAACAACCCGTATCATCTGAGCTCGAGCGAGCGGAAAGCGATCTGGTTCCCCAAGCTGAGTCTTCCGGTGATTGCCGCGTACACCCCGGAAAACTGGGACATCGAAATCCAGGACGAGGCGGTCCGAGACATCGATCTGGATTATCCCGCCGATCTTGTCGGTATTTCGATCATGATCTGTTACGCCCCGCGGGCCTATGAGCTGGCCGCGGAATTTCGCAAGCGTGGCGTGAAGGTTGTCCTGGGCGGCGTGCATCCGACGTACTGCGCTGACGAGGCGTTGCAGCACGCGGATGCGATCGTGACGGGGGAAGCTGAAGACTCCTGGCCTCGGGTGATCGCAGACTTTGAAAAGGGCCAGATGCAGCGTCATTACAAGATGGAGAGTTTCCCGTCGCTTGAGAATTTCAAGAACCCGAGGGTGGACTTGTTGGCCAACGACGCGTATATGACCCGCGAATGTACCTTCACGACCCGCGGGTGCCACTTCGATTGCGAGTTCTGCAGCGTCTCTCCCTTCAACGGCAAAAGCACGCGGCGTCGCCCGGTTTCAGAGGTGATAGCCGAGATCAAACGCGTCAAAGGTTTCGTCTGCGACGAACTGGTGGGGCGGATCGGGCGCGGTTCGATGCTTGAAGCGGTCAAGATTGCGGCCAAAATCAGGTTTGGTGTGGAGGATGGCGGGATCTTCGCATTCGTGGATGACCTGCACAACAGCAATCGCGCCTACTGCCGTGAACTCTGGGCCGCGCTCAAGCCGCTCAACATCAAGTGGGGCTGCCAGAGCACGTTGTTCCTGGGCGACGACGAGGAGATGGTCAAGTTGGCGGCCGAGAGCGGCTGCGTGTCGGTCTTCGTCGGCATGGAGTCCATTTTCGAGGAAAGCCTCGGCGAAACGCACAAGCCCTTCAACAAGGTGAAGAAGTTCGAAGAAGAGATCCAGATGTTTCACAAATATGGGATCATGGTGAATCCCGGCATCGTGTTCGGATTCGACAACGACGACGAATCGGTGTTCGAGCGGACGGTCGAGTTCCTCATTCGCAATCACTGCGAGCTTGCCTACTTCAACGTGCTGACGCCGCTTCCCGGCACTCCGCTGCACGCCCGGTACGAAGCGGGGGGGCGGATTTTCGACCGCGACTGGTCCCATTACGACGGGAAACACGTCACGTTCACGCCGACCCGCATGACGGCCGATCAGCTTCAGAACGGGTTCTACTGGGCGCAGCATCACTTCTATTCCTTGCCGAACATTTACCGGCGGCTGGCCCATACCAGCCAGCGGTTGGTGCCACGGTTCGTGATGAATTGGGAGTTTCGGCGGGTGATCCGCCGGGCCTGTCCGAAAGGCGAGCTGACTCCAGTCGCCTCGGTGATTAAAACGCTGCAGGCCAAGCTGCCGTCGGTCCGGATGGAAAACCCGGTTCCGAACGCACTCCTGACGCTCAAGAAGATGTCCGGACAGGTGGACCAGTTCCTCAGCATTAAGACGCGCAAGCACGAGAAGCTCACGGCGCTCATGGTCGAGCTTGAAGGCGCGCTCGATCACTTGAATGCCGCGGAGCTGAAGACCCGTATTGCCGCTGCTGCGAACCAAGCCAAAGTGGACATCATCCTGAACTTCGAGCACCTGCGCCATGCGACCCCGCAGGCGCTGCATACGTTGCTTGACGGGGAGTTCTTTAAGAAGGCGGCGCCGTCGGTGCGCGTGCGGTATCAGAAACTGAGCGAAACGTTCGGCAATACCTTGAGCGGGCAGAACTTTCACGCGGACCTTGTGGAAGAGGAACTGCAGAATGCCTGATTTCCGCTACCAGGACGGCGAATTCTACTGCGAGGACGTGCCGTTTCGGAAGATCGCCGAAGCGGTCGGTACGCCCTGCTATGTGTACAGCCGCGCCCGTGTCATTCGGCAGTACCGAGCCTTCGACTCGGCGTTCAAAGATGTCCCCCATATCATGGCCTATGCAATCAAGGCGAACTCCAATCTCGCCATTCTGCGGGTCCTGGCCAAGGAAGGCGCCGGCGGCGACATCGTCTCTGGCGGGGAACTGTACCGAGCGCTGAAGGCCGGCATCGAACCGCAACGGATCGTGTTTGCGGGAGTCGGCAAGACGGATGATGAGATTCGCTACGCGCTGCAGACCGGAATCCTCATGTTCAACGTGGAGTCGTCGGCGGAGCTTCGCGCGATCGATCGTGTCGCTGGTGACCTCAAAACGAAAGCCCGCGTGGCGCTGCGCATCAACCCGGACATTGATCCGAAGACCCATCCCTACATCTCGACGGGTCTCAAGAAGAGCAAGTTCGGCATCAGCGCTGAGCGCGCGCTCGAAGAGTTCAAGCTCGCGTCCACGCTGCGTCATATCGAGATTGTGGGCGTCCACAAACACATCGGCTCCCAATTGACACAGCTGAGTCCATACGTGGAAGCCCTGCGGAAAATGCTCGAATTGATCGAACAGCTCAAGGAGATCAGGGTCGAAATCCGCTATCTCAATGTGGGTGGCGGCCTTGGCATCACCTATCAGGACGAGACGCCTCCGCAACCAGAGGACCTGTCTCAGGCCCTCGCCCCGCTGGTCAAAGATCTGAAATGTACCCTGCTATTTGAGCCTGGACGCTCCATCGTCGGCAATGCGGGGGTGTTAATGACCAAGGTGCTCTATCACAAGGCCAATCCCGACAAGACCTTCATCATCGTGGATGCCGCCATGAACGACCTGATCAGGCCGTCCCTCTATGGGGCGTATCATGAGATCAAGCCGGTGCGGGAGATGCGGGACAAATTCAGAAAGCACGTCCTGGCGGATGTCGTAGGCCCGATCTGTGAATCGGGCGATTTTCTGGCCAAGGACCGGATGATGCCGTTGGTGGATCCAGGCGAGTTGCTCGCTGTCATGAGCGCCGGGGCCTATGGTTTCAGCATGGCTTCCAACTATAATTCACGGCCCCGCGTCCCGGAAGTCCTGGTCAGTGAGAAGGAGTTCCATGTGGTCCGGGCCCGCGAGAACTACGACGATCTCGTGCGCGGGGAAACGATTCCGGCATTTCTTGAGTGAGACGATGAAAAAGATCGCCTTCATGAAATTCTCCGGGGCCGGCAACGACTTCATCGTCGTAGACAACCGCGAGCGTGTGGTGGACTCGAAAAGGATGATGACGTTCGTCAGCGCCGTCTGCCGCCGCCATCTTTCGGTCGGCGCCGACGGCATCATCTTCATCGAAAAGTCGCGAAAGTATGATTTCCGCTGGCGCTTCTACAACAACGACGGCGGCGAGGCGAGCTTTTGCGGCAACGGAGCGCGGTGCGCCGCGCGCTTTGCGCTGCTGAAGCGCATTGCGCCGAAGTCCATGCGCTTCGAGGGATCGTCCGGGGTGATGGAGGCCGAAGTCAACCAGGAACAGGTCACGGTCCGGGTGCCGGACCCCACTGCGATCGGGCTGCATCTGCGGGTTCCGATCGCCAGTACGATGAGGCGAAAAACGGATGTTCCCGGGGCGGCACCCACGGTCGGCGAGCATGGCATGGTCTTGGAGGGACACGTCATTCATACGGGGGTACCGCATCTCGTGTATTTCGTGCCGAATACGGGGACGGCAGAAGTCATCGGCATCGGCCGCCCCACGCGCTACCACGAATTGTTCAAGCCGGCCGGTACCAACGTGAACTTTGCGCAGGTCATTGATCGCAACACCATTGAAGTGCGGACCTATGAACGGGGCGTCGAGGATGAAACCTTGGCCTGCGGGAGCGGATCGCTGGCCGCTGCGCTCCTTGCCGCATTGGTCCACAAGGTCGAATCGCCGGTGACGGTCATTCCGCTGAGCCGCATGCCGCTCACGGTGACCTTTGAGCGAAAGAAGGACAGTTTCACAAACCTGACGTTGACCGGAGAAGCCCGCGCAGTCTATGAGGGGCTGATGAGGCCGGAAGCCTGGGAGTATTCGTTACGATGAGATTCAGAGGGTCCATTGTCGCGGTCATCACGCCGTTTCGGAACGGTAAAGTAGACGAGCCTGCGCTCCGCGACCTGATTGAGTGGCAGATTGCGAATGGGACGGATGGGATCGTCCCGTGCGGCACCAGCGGCGAGTCGGCCACGCTGACCTATGAGGAGCATAGTCGGGTCATCGAGTTCACGGTACAAACCGTCAAACGGCGCATCCCGGTCATCGCCGGCACCGGCTCGAATTCCACGGAAGAAGCGATTGCCCTGACGCGGCATGCACAAAAAGCGGGCGCCGACGCGGCGCTGCTGATTTCTCCGTATTACAACAAACCGACCCAGGAGGGCCTCTATCAGCACCACAAGGCGATTGCCGAGGCGGTCGATCTTCCACAGATCCTGTATAACATTCCCGGCCGCACGTCCGTGAATGTCATGCCTCAGACGGTGGCGCGACTCGCGAAGATCCGGAACATCGTCGGCATCAAGGAGGGCGCCGGGTCTCTCCAGCAGGTGTGCGACATCGTCCGCTTATGCGATGAGGACTTTACCGTCTTGTCGGGAGACGACGCGCTCACCCTGCCGATGCTGGCGGTCGGCGCGAAGGGGGTCATCACGGTCACCGCAAACGTGGCGCCGGCCGACATGTCGGCCATGGTGCATGCCTGGGAGGCGGACAACACGGCCAAGGCGCGGGCGTTGCATTACAAACTGTACCCGCTCTTCAACGCGCTGTTTTTGGAGACCAATCCCATTCCGGTGAAGCACGCCGTGGCCTTAATGGGAAAGTGCGCGCCGGAGCTTCGGTTGCCGCTGTGTGCGATGTCGAATGAGAATCTGGACAAGCTCACCCAGACCATGAAGGATTTGAAGCTGATTTAGGCGACCTCGCCTCTCACTTCGATCTGTAACAGCGACAAAGCAGGAGAGTTGTGCAGGGCGTTGGTATTGATGCGAAGAGGTGGATGGCGTTGGTGGCACGGCATCAAAATAAAGAGTCTAAAGCGATCAAGGTCATTGTGGCCGGAGCTGCCGGCCGCATGGGCGCGCGTCTGATCAGCCTCATCGATGAATCGAAAACGTTTCAGCTGACAGGCGCCGTCGAGAGGAAGGGGCATGACGCTATTGGGCAGGACGTCGGAGAACTGGCAGGCTGCGCGAGGCTCGGAATCTCGCTGAGCGATGATGTGACCGCCATCGCGGGTGCGGCCGATGTGCTCATAGATTTCACCGCTCCGGAGGCGGTGCTGGCGAACCTGCACGCCATGGCCCTGCATCGCAAGGCAATGGTCATCGGCACCACCGGCCTCTCCACGCCGCAACTTGCCGAACTGGTCACCATCGCCCGGAGCGTTCCGTGCGTCTTTTCTCCGAACATGAGTGTCGGCGTCAATGTGCTCCTCAAAGTTGTCGCGGAGATGGCCCGGACCTTCAAAGATGATTACGATATCGAAGTCACCGAGGCCCATCACCGGCTGAAGAAAGACGCGCCGAGCGGCACGGCGCTGAAGCTCGCCAAGGTGCTGGCGGAAGCCACCGGAAAGGACTTCGACTCGGTGGCGACCTACGGGCGCAAGGGGATCGTCGGCGAGCGGAAACAGGGAGAAATCGGGATGCAGGTCATTCGCGCCGGCGACATTGTCGGCGACCATACGGTTCTGTTCGGCGGGATGGGAGAACGCATTGAAGTCACGCACCGCGCGACCAGCCGCGATACCTTCGCGCGCGGCGCGCTGCGCGCCGCCGCGTGGGTGGTGAAGCAGTCTCCAGGGCTGTACGACATGCAAGATGTGCTAGGGCTGAAATAATTATTCATGGGGGGATACATTCCTCTTTTAAGGAGCATGCGATGCTGGCCAAACAAACTGAAGAGACGCGCCGGGAAAATGTGTTCATGGAACTTGAGAAGATTCTCAGAGCCATGGACCGGTTGCCCGCAGAAAAACGGATGGCCCAGTTACGGGAACTGGCCGCGGGGAGCCCTCCACAGGCGACCCTAATACCGCCGACCACCAAGTCCTCTATCGCCGATGCGGCGTATGAGATCAACCAGAGACGGCTCAAGCGGTTAAAATTAATGTGCCAGCAGTTTTTGCTTTCCCGGAACACCTGCCGCGTCCTGCAAAACTTTGTGGCCGAGCGTCTCTCCTCGCGGTCGAAACAGGTGCTGAGTCTCTCCCGCTCGCGTGGCCGGCTGAGCCCTTTGCAGCAGATTGTCTGGAATGTCGCTCCGTTCTTCAAGCACTCGGAGCGGACCGACAGCCGCAAGACGGGGTATATCGCGTGGGAAGAAGTGGTGCGCTTTCTCGAAATCGCGCAGGATGCGGGAAAGACGGCGACAAAGAAAAAGACGATTCCGAAGATCGTCAATCGCTCGAGCCGTCTGAAGAATGACGCGCATCGCCTGAGGATCATCTACCAGCGTATTCAGGACGAAGCGCCGCAAACGAGCCATTCGCCGACCATCATGACGCTGCTCGCCCGGCACGGCGGCAATGGGTCGGCCTAGCGCGTTTTCGGAACTACAGTCTCTGGGGGGCTTCCAGCACTTCACGCATCTTGTTCAGCAGGACGTCCGGCGTGAACGGCTTTTGAAGGAAGGCGGTGTCGGCGGCGAGCACGCCATGACGCACGACGGCGTCATCGGTATATCCCGACGTATACAGGACCTTTACATGAGGTCGGGAAATCGCGAGCCGTTCGGCGAGTTCCCTCCCGCTCATCTCCGGCATGACGATGTCGGTCATCAGAATGTGAATCTGACCCGTAAACTCCTCGCAAATCCGTATCGCTTCCCGCCCGTTCTGGGCCTCTAGCACGATGTAGCTATTGTCCGTGAGAATCGTGCGGACCAGGGTGCGGACGATCTCCTCATCCTCCACCAGCAAGACCGTCTCGGATCCACGACGCTTCGGAGTCAGGATGGCGCTGGATTCAATCATCTCGCCGTCTTCTTCCAAGCGTGGCAGGTAGATCTTGAACGTCGCCCCCTGGCCGGGTTCACTGTACACCCAGACAGTCCCGCCGCTCTGTTTGATGATGCCGTATACAGTGGACAGTCCAAGGCCGGTGCCTTTGCCGTGTTCCTTGGTGGTGAAGAACGGTTCGAAAAGATGGCTTTGCGTCTCGGCGTCCATGCCGCAGCCCGTGTCGCTGACGGCCAGCATGACGTACTGCCCGCTCTTGACCGTGACATGCTGGCGCGCGTAGTTTTCGTCCAGTTCCACATTCGCCGTCTCGATGGTGAGCTTGCCCCCTTTCGGCATGGCGTCGCGGGCATTGACGACGAGGTTCATCAAGACCTGCTCGATCTGTCCGGGATCGGCCTTCAACCGCCACAGCTTCTTATCAAGGACGGCGACGAGATCGATATCCTCTCCGACGAGACGTCTGAGCATTTGTCCCAGATTGTCCACGACGGCATTCAGGTCGATCACTTTCGGCTGCAGCATCTGACGCCGGCTGAACGCCAGAAGCTGTCGGGTCAGTGCGCCGGCCTTTTCACCGGCCTGCTTGATGGCATTCAGTTCCCGGCGAATCGGATCGGCTTCGCTCATATTCGACAGCAAGATCTCCGAATATCCCGTGATGACGGTCAGCAGATTGTTGAAGTCATGCGCGATGCCGCCCGCAAGCTTTCCCACGACTTCCATTTTTTGAGCCTGGCGCAACTGCTGCTCACTCCGTCGCAGCGCTTCCTCGCCGCGTTTTCGTTCCCCTTGCTCATAGGCCAGTGAAATCAGGTTCGACAGAGCGATGGCGAACATCCGCTCGTCATCGAGCCATGTCCGCAGCGGGCCCACGTGTTCATGGCAGAGTACGCCGTCGAGCTTTCCGAACAGAAACGTCGGCACATCCATCATGGAGGTGATGCCAAGAGGCTGGAGATAATCCTTGGAGAATTCGCGTGTCCGCGGATCATGACGAGCGTCGGCGGCGGCGATGATCTCGCTCGTAGACAGCGCCTGAAAATAGGAGGGATAGTTCGCGGCGTGTAGCTCCATGCCGGCAGAATGGCGATTCGCATTCAGTTCGTACAGGTCCACGCAAAAGATTTTCTGGCGGCTTTCGGAATACCGCCAGATGCTGACGCGCTCCACCCTCAGTGTACTCGCAGCCGTTTCGGTGATCTGGCGTAAGATGGTGGCCGGATCCGAGGCCTGGACCGTATTGCTTCGCGTGAGGCCGATCAGCGCCGACTGTTGGACGAGAAACCGCTGCGCGCTTTTTCGAAGCGCGCCGTCCGCCGCGTCACGCTTTTTGAGA
Organism: Nitrospirota bacterium; assembly: GCA_005877815.1. Taxonomy (GTDB): domain Bacteria; phylum Nitrospirota; class Nitrospiria; order Nitrospirales; family NS-4; genus NS-4. The sequence continues at coordinate 37,049 of VBOG01000028.1, read as the reverse complement.
TCGCGGCGGATGAGATACAGAAGCGAGCCGAACAGCCCCAGCGCGAAGAGCGTCGGGACGGCGAAGTTCACGATGGCAGGACTGAGCTCCAACCTCGGTTGAGCGCCCGTGGATCAGAGATGTGTGATAAAGCGTTCATCGTCGTGAAAGATATACTAGAGGGCAGACGGAGTCAATGAAAGCCTTAGGTGATTGCCTCAAGCAATGTTTCCAGATCAGACCACTTCGTGACTGGCTGCGAGCAGGTGAAGTTGTGGCAGACATAGGCTGTGGCTTTGCCCCCGAGCGCGATTTTGCCGCGCGCCACGGGAATCAACGCGGCGTCGTTGTCCTCCTGCGCAACGATGAGGGTCTTGTTCGGCAGGTAGCGTCCGTGGATCTTCGCCAGCAGTTCTTTCATGTCCGGCTTTTGGCGCGAGCCGACCAGGACCAGTTCCTTCGGCTTTGAGAGATAGAAATCGAGGGCGCATAGTAATGACGAGGTTCCGAATGGATTTTGGTCCATCTGCGTTCTGAACAGGCGAAACGTCTGCTCCGCGCGGTCCGCGTAAATTTGTTCGCCCGTGTATGAGAAGAGCCGGAGAAAATTCATGGCGGCCACCGCATTGCCGTTTGGAATTGCGGAATCTTCACACGTCTTCATGCGCTGCAACAGGGGCTCATGGTCTTTTCCCGTGAAGAAGCAACCGCCGTCCTGCGGATCCCAAAACTGCTCCAGCATGACGGCCGTCAGCTCGCGGGCTCGTTCAAGATAGGCCGGGCGCGAGGTGGTTTCGAAGGCGTCGAGGAGGGCCGCCGACAAAAATGCGTAATCGTCAAGGTAGCCGTTCAGGCGGCCTCGTCCTTCCGTCACCGTCCGGAACAATCGCCCGTTTCGATACGCACGCCCAAGCAGGAAGGCCAGTGCTTTTTCGGCGATCGCCAGGTAATCCGCCTCGCCGAATGTCTGGTATGCGTCCAGGAGCCCGGAGACCATCAGGCCGTTCCAGCCTGTCAGAATCTTGTCATCCCGCAGCGGCTTGATCCGGCGTTCCCGTGTTTCCAGCAGCTTGCGCCTCGCCGCAGCCATCGCCTGCCCGGCATCCGGAAGGTCATCGGCTTCGATGCGCCCGTTACTGCGGATCAGATTGGGGATGTTCTTGCCTTCGAAATTTCCCTGCTCGGTGATGTCGTAGACCCGGCAGAAGACGTCGCCAATTTTCTGGCCGAGAATTGCCTTGACCTCCCACGGGTCCCAGACGAAGTGCTTGCCTTCGTGCCCTTCGCTGTCGGCGTCCTGCGCGGTATAGATGCCGCCATCGGGATGGATCATCTCGCGTCGCACGTATTCCACCGTTTCCTCAACGACGTGTTTGAATCGTAGCTCGCGAGAAAGCCGCCAGCCATCGAGATATAAGCGCACGAGCTGCGCGTTGTCGTACAGCATCTTTTCAAAGTGGGGGACCAGCCACTGGCTGTCGGTGGAGTACCGGTGAAAACCTCCGCCGATATGGTCGTACATGCCGCCCGACGCCATCTTCCACAACGAGTGAAGGACCATGTCGAGGGTCTTCTGGTCCTTGGTGCGATGGTACTGGCGCAGCAGGACCTGGAACGGCGGACAAGTGGGGAACTTCGGCGCATCTCCGAACCCGCCGTTGACCGGCTCGTAAAATGAGCTGAGGTCCCGGACCGCATCGTCTAGAAGGTCCATCGCCAGCGGGACGTCGGAAGGCCGTGGGGAGCTGATCTGCCGCAGTCCCGCTTTCACCCGCTGGATGTTCTCCTGCACTTGCCCCTGTTCCTTGTGATAGGCGTCGGCCACTCCAAGCAACACCTCCGTAAAGCCAGGCAAGCCATGACGCGGCACAGGGGGAAAGTAGGTGCCTCCCCAGAACGGCTCCTGCGCCGGCGTCAAAAACACCGTCAGCGGCCATCCACCGCCGCGGCGCATGAACGCCTGCGCCGATTTTTGATAGATGTCGTCAAGATCCGGGCGCTCTTCACGATCCACTTTGATGTTGATGAAGTGGTCGTTCATGACCTTGGCGATGTCCGTATTCTCGAACGATTCCCGCTCCATGACATGGCACCAATGGCACGCGGAGTAACCGATGGACAACAGGATTGGTTTGTTTGCCGCCTTTGCCCGTGACAGCGCTTCCTCGCCCCAGGGATACCAGTCCACCGGGTTGTGCGCGTGCTGTTGGAGGTAGGGGCTGGTTTCGTGCACCAGCCGATTCGTATATTCACTCATGAGGTCATCGTACAAGCTTAGGAGTTGATTTCGCAATGCCAGAGCGGGTCCTGTCGGCGCATGACCCGGACGTGCGACGGGTCGAATCGCCGTCGCAGCCCCGTCCACTCGGCTGTAGGCTCTTCCGCTCCGCCCGGTCCCATGCGGCGCCACCCGCTCTCGTTCCGATCGAGATATGTTATAGTCGCCCTCGCCATGAAGGATTATTACAAGGTTCTCGAGGTCGAGAAGGACGCAACGGCGGCGGCAATCAAGGCCGCCTTCCGGAAGCTCGCCAAGGAGAATCACCCGGATCATCACCCGGGGGACAAGAAGGCGGAGGCCCGTTTCAAGGAAGCCAGCGAAGCGTATGGAGTCGTCGGCGATGCGGGGGCGAAGGAAGAATATGACCGGCTGCGGTTCGGGTCACACGGTACGTATGGGTTCAAGGAGAAGCCTGTCAACCCGGAGATCTATGTCGCCCAGATGCTCGAGAAGCTCTATGAGGCCGGGCACGACGACATTCGCGGGTACTTGCTGAACGATATCAAGAAACTACGAGAAGAGATTGAGACGGTCCGAAAGATCATCAAGGAAAAACTCGGGTATGACGCCTGGAAGCCCCAGATCGTGATGGACCATGCCCCTGACGCATTTGCCTCCTGGATCAGCGAAGACATGGAAGTTCGTCGAAGCAAGATCATCCACGTTGCGCTCTTCAACCTGCTCAGACAGAATGCCGCCGATTCTAAGCGTGACCATGATGTGGAACGTCTCAAGCGCCGGCTGGAGCACGCCTGGGAAGAGGGGCGCGTCGCGGGCTACCGCGACGCCTTGGAACTCTATTACGTGCGCAATAAATGATGGTGTAAAATCTCGTGATGAAGCGAACATCCGATCGCGCTCCGTTGATCGTTCCGCGCGCGCTCGCGTCGGGGCTGATGCGTTTATATGATTGTCCGGACCCTCGAAAACCCGGCAGAATCATCCGCGGCTACGATCGGCCGCATGCCGTTCGCACGGCAAAAATGTGCGCGGCGGTGGCTCTGCGGCTCGGACATCCGCACGAGCGCGTGAAGACCTATCAGATCGCATGCCTGCTGCACGATCTCGGACGAGCGGGGCTCGATCAGAAGCTCTTCGGCAAGATCTGGTCATGGGCCCGGACGCAAGGCATACCGACCCGGCCGCGGGAATGGCGGGCCGTGCATCCCCAGACGACATACGGGCGAGAAACCGAGGCCTTTTTGGCGTGGCACGGTCCCGAACTCGCCACACTCGGGGTGCCGTTCGATCGGTGGACACACGAACAAGTTGAAATGCGTCTGGGGTACGCCCGTCGTCTCTCGCGGGTCCTTCGGTCGGTGAAACCGAAACTTGCTCGCATGGGCGTGAGGTGGGCCTCGTGGATGGAGCGGGTGATGTTGTATTACTACTATCCTGAGAAACTACAGGGTTCGCCTGCGTGGGTGCAAGAATTGGCCGAGGTGTTGGTCGCCTGCGAGCAGTTCGAAGCCTATAGCAATCGGACCCGTGGGCGCGACTACTATACCCGCAGCAAGGAGGTGTTCTCCGATGCATTCGGCTATCTGGAAAAATTACGCCTGGAAGGCATTTTGAGTGACGAGGTCGTGCGCGCCGTCCGCGAATTGGTGGCTGAAGGCGCGTTCGATCGTCTTCTCGAACAAGCGCGAGGCCGGTCCTTGTCCAGGGCGGAGATCCGGTATCTCCGGAATGCGGCACGTTGATGTGGCACATATGAGGGCGTCATGAGCGTCAAAACCGCGCGGTTGCAGCTCGATATGAAAGGCGACACGCAGATCGAAAATATCACGAAGCGTGTCCAGGAGATGGTCGGCGGCGCTCGCCTGCATGCGGGCATCGTTACCATTTTCATTCGGCACACCACTGCCAGTGTGATGATCATCGAGGATGAACCGGGGATCCGCGCCGATACGAAGGTGATGTGGGATCGGCTCGTGCCGCCGGATCCTCAATGGCAGCACAATACGCGCAATGCCGGCGAGACCAACGGCCACAGCCATCTTCGGGGACACCTCCAAGGCCCTTCTGTCACGATCCCTTTTGCGGATGGCGCGCTGCTGCTCGGCACCTGGCAGCAGGTCGTGGTCGTGGATTTCGATACGTGCGCCCGCAAGCGCGAGCTCATCATCCAGATGATCGGCGATTAGCTCGACATCGAGTGAAGATCGCCACGACGTCACCGCCGGGATCGAAGGGGATCGCCTATGTGCTGGGCGTGGCGGTCGTCGTCTGCGTGTTCGACCTGGCCGCTGCCGACGTTCCCTGCCCCATCCGGGTCGAACAGCCGGATGTCCTGTTTCCCGTCGACAAGATGGCGCCTGAAGCGGTCTGCCGCATGGCGGCCGTCGTCAATGGCTATACCACGCACCGCATCGATCCGCCGGCTAGCGTGCCGATTCCGAAGAGCATCTATGACTTTCTGCTCGACCATCCGGTCTTGACGGCCACATTGGTCAGGCAGCTCTCACTCGCGGCGACACGCATCAGCCAGGTCGGCGCAGACGCCTACCAGGGAGACGATGGACAGGGAGGCGAAGGGCTGGTCACGGTGCTATATCAGGACGGACAGAGGCGGGTGTATCACATCAAGGGAAGTCAGCGGTCGTCTCTTTTCCCGATGATTGCGGGCGCTGCCGTCGTCATGCTGAACTACCATCCGAAAGCGGCGCCTGACGGGCGGGAGCTGGTGGAGACGCGGATCATCATCTACTCGAAGCTCGAGAACCCCTATGTGGCGATGTTGGTGCAGGTCCTGCGGCCGATCCTGCAGCGCGCCGTCAATAACCGATTGACCAGCGCCGTGCTCGCCGTTCACCGCCTGTGTGAGACGATTGCCGCAGACCCTGAACGGGTGTACCGCGAGGCCGACGCGTTGCCGGACGTGGAGAGGAAGGATTCCGAGGCATTCCGCGCGCTGCTTGCGCCCTCTCTTAAAAAAGGCGCCGCCGCTCCTTAAATCAAGTTTTCGCATCATCCTGGGAACGGGTCCTGTCAGCTCAGCATCCCGCCGTGCTATCCCAGGCCGCTTCGCGAATGCGGCGGCGGGCGATGGCCACGGGACAAAAGCCAGTCTTGGCCGGCGAGGGGTGGTTGGGTGCAATGAGCCCAGCTACGCGCCACCCGTTCCCAAATGATTGGACATTGTGCGCGCCGCAGACTCTCAGCAGATGTTGAAATGGCGCGGGTGACGTCGAGTGGGACCCGGGCGGAGCGCAGGGTCGTGGAGCCGGATCTTCGACGGCCGCGATAGCGTAACGACACGACCCGTTGCAATCGTGCGGGTGGCGCCGCATGGGACCCGAGCGGAGCGGAGGGCACTACAGCCTGATCTGCGGGGCCTCGAAGGCGAAAGGGCCTGAGCACGTTCGGGTGATGCGCCGACAGGACCCGCGCAAAGAGCAACGGGTACCCTCGGTGACTCGACGGCATGCCTCGCGTAAGGTTAAGTTGTGACCGGCGCGCCGATGGCATCCACCTCGAAGCCCAGGTCTTCGATCATCTTCCAGGCTTCCGCCGCCGGCATCCCCGGCGTGGTGAGGTATCCGCCGACGAAGAGCGAGTCGGCAGGGTAGAGCGCCAGAGCCTGCATCGAGCGCAGGTTGAACTCGCGGCCGCCGGCGACACGCAGTTCTGTTTTTGGGTGAAGGAACCGGAACAGGCAAAGGATCTTCAGGCATTTGTGCGGCGTCAGATGTTTCCGGCCCTGCATCGGCGTGCCGTCGACCGGATGAAGAAAATTCATCGGGATCGAATCCGGCCGTACGTCGCGCAACGCAAATGCCAGGTCGATCACGTCCTCATCCGTTTCCCCCATGCCCGCGATGCCGCCCGAACAGATTTCAAGGCCGACGGCCCGCGCGTTCCGGATCGTGGAGAGCCGGTCCTCATAGGTATGCGTGCTGACGATGTCAGGATGAAAGCGTTCTGAGCTGTTCAGGTTGTGGTTGATGCGATCCACGCCGGCTTGCTTCAGTCGGGCGGCGTGTTCTTCCGTCAAGAGCCCCAGCGAGCAGCACACCTGGACGGGCACGTCGTGCTTAATGTCACGCACTGCCTCGCTGATGGCGGTAATCTCGCGTTCGAGGGGTGCCCGCCCGCTGATCACGATGCAGTAGCGCACGGCCTTGGATGCCGCGGCCTGCTTCGCGCCCGCGACCATTTCGGTTTTTGACAGGAGCCCGTACTGAGAAATGTCGGCCGTGGAGACCGCCGATTGGGAGCAGTAGCCGCAATCTTCCTGGCAGGCGCCGCTCTTGGCGTTTTGCAGCATCTGCAACCGGACCTTGCGTCCGAAGAACTTCCGTCGCACTTGAAATGCGGCATCCAGCAATGCGAGAAGCGCTTCGTCGGGAGTGGCCAGCACCGCGCGAGCTTCGGGACGGGAGAGCGCTTCGCCCGCGATCGATTTTTCACTGAGTGTCCGGTAGTTCATGCTGGCGTTACTCCTTGATCAAAGAGACGCCGGTCATTTCCGGCGGCTTGGGAAGTCCCATGAGGCTGAGAATCGTGGGGGCAATGTCTGCGAGGACGCCTGACGTCCGGAGCGCATGCGGCCGATCGTCCACGATGATGCACGGCACAGGGTTCAACGTATGGGCCGTATGCGGCTCGCCGGTCTCGTAGTCCACCATCTGCTCCAGATTGCCGTGGTCGGCCGTCAACACGACCGCGCCGCCGATGCGCCGGACCGCGGTGACCACCTTCTTCAGGCAGTCGTCAATGACCTCGGCGGCCTTGATCGCCGCCGGTAAAATGCCGGTGTGTCCGACCATGTCCGGGTTTGCGAAGTTCAGCACGATCAACGAGTACCGGCCGGATTCGATCCGGCGCGCGGCCTCATCGGCGACTTCCGCTGCTGACATTTGCGGCTTCAAGTCGTAGGTGGCCACGTCCCGCGGGGACGGGATCAGCACCCGATCCTCGCCGGGATATTCGCGCTCCTCACCGCCGTTGAAGAAATAGGTGACATGAGCGTATTTCTCCGTCTCGGCGATACGAAGCTGTTTCAGCCCCAGCTCGCTGATGAGCTCCGGAAGAATGCGCGTGAGGCGCATCGGCGCAAAGGCTACCGGATGTGAGAAGGTGTCATCGTAACACGTCATGCTGGCGAAGGCGGCCAGCTTCGGCACGGATTTCCGCTCGAATGCATCGAACTGCACGTCCGTGAAGGCGCGAGTGAGTTCCCTGGCGCGGTCCGCCCGGAAATTGTAAAAAATGACACCGTCGCCGTCCTCGATGGTCCCCACTGGGTTGCTGTACTGTCCTACAATGACGGCCGGTAGGACGAATTCGTCCGTGACCTTCGCCTCGTAGCTTTTCATCACGGCCTCTTCTGCGGAGCGCCGGTGTTCTCCGACGCCGTCCACTATGGCGGCGTAGGCTTTCGCGACCCGATCCCAACGCTTGTCACGGTCCATCGCGTAGTAGCGGCCCATGATTGTCGCGAACGTGCCCACGCCAAGAGCGCGCATGCGCGCCTCGACGGCCTTGACGTACCCCAGGCCGCTCTGCGGCGGCGTGTCCCGTCCATCGAGAAATGCGTGAACGAAGACCGGCGGGCGTTGTTCCGTCTTGACCATTTCGAGAATGGCTTCGAGATGCGCAATGTGGCTGTGGACGCCGCCGTCCGACAGCAAGCCGAGCAGATGCAGTCGTCCGCCCGTGGTCTGGGTCTTCCGGATAACATCTTTCAGCACGGGGTTGGCGGCGAATGAGCCATCGCGAATGGCACGATTGATCCGGGTCAGGTCCTGATAGACAATACGGCCCGCTCCGAGGTTCATGTGCCCGACCTCGGAATTGCCCATCTGATTGTCGGGCAGGCCCGTATCCTCCCCGGATGCCGACAACAGGCAGTGTGCGTGGTCCTTCAGCAGCGATGTGTAGTAGGGAAGCTTGGCGAGCGCCAGCGCATTGGCTTTGGGGTTGTTGTTGACCCCCCAGCCATCAAGAATGATGAGCGCAACCGGTTTGGTCCGGGTCTTGGAAAGCGTTTGAGAATCCACGTTGGGCTGATCCTGAACCGAGAGTGATGGAACCGCTAGACGATTTCGAAGGGTGCGGGCACACCCGGGTACGAAGAGGTCGGAGACAGATCGGAGCCCTTTGTCGGTGAATGGTCTCCGGCCGCCCGCGGAGCCATGACCGCCAATGTATTCCAACGCCCGCACGCCGGGCAACGACCGCTCCACTCCCTGGTGTGATAATCGCAGGCTGCACAATTCAGCAACGGCAAACCGGGCCGCGAGTCGCCGAGGACCTCCATGAGGGCCGCCTCCGTGTTCCCTTTCCGGATGTACAGACTCGCCATGATCTTGCTGACGTCTCCGGTCGGGTCATGCACGCTGTCGAGAGTCGACAGCAATTCGAAGGCGTCGTCCACCATCTCGAGCCGATAATACAGCTTCCCCAGCGCCATCTTCAACTGTGCGTCGTGGCTCTGACGGGTCAGCGCCTGCTGGTAGATGCGGATCATCTCGCCCGGTTCGCCGATCTCGAGGTAGAGGTTTTCCAGACGGTACAGAAAGATCGAATTGCCGGTCTTGAGATATGACTTCTCCCACATCTCCGCGGCCTCGCGGAGCTTGCCTTCGCCGATCAGTGTCTCTCCAAATCCGACTCTCGCCGGCAGGAACGTCTTCTCCAATTTGATCGCGTCCTTGAAATAGCGCCGCGCATGCTCGCGTTCCCCGCGTTCCATGTATTCGCGGCCGATCTCGTATTTCAGGCCGGCCATCCTCTGAATCTCCATTCTCAGCTCACGATCCGGCAGGCCGGCTTTCAGCAACTTCTCCTGCACCGCGTGGGCGGCCGCCCATTTCTCGGTGCGCATGTGAATGTCCCGGATGCGGTAGAGGGCGGTCGGATTCGTGCCGTCGACGCGGAGGACCTCCTCCAGCGTCTGGAGCGCCTCCTCGAACCGTTTCGCCTCTTCCAAGTCCCGCGCCAGCGTCAGCAGGACCTCGAGGTTGCCTTCTTCCAATTGCCGGGCTTTGCGGTGGAGCCGGATCGCCTCCGTGTAATGCTTCTCCCGGCGGAAGATATTCCCCAGCGACATGAGCGCGCGGGTATGGTTCGGCTCGAGGGCCAGCACCTTCTGGAGCAGTGAGATGGCTTCCCCGGTGCGGCGGGACAGTGACGCCAGGGCGCCGTCCACATAGTAGCCGTGCACCTTTTCCTCGCGCTTTCGCCGACGGGTGCTGCGCCAGTTCAGAATGATTCCGCGGACCTCGCGTACGCCCAGCAGCATGAGCACGGCGATGGCGCCGGCGCCGATGCACACGAGCAGGAGATGGATCGGGATGATTTCGGTCGTGTAATTGCGTGACAGCCGCAGCTTGATGGGATCGGGGTTCAACCCGCTGAAGTAGATGCCCGCAAGGATGGCGACAATGACGGTGAGCAACCAGAAGAAGAACTTCATCGTCTATCCCCGCTGCTTGAGTGAATGCTCCTTCGTGACACGCGGCCGTGTGGGCGCGGCGGACTCGGCGGATTGAGCGCGAGAGAGCAGCACGCGCTTCGCGTCGCTCCACAGCCGGTCCAAGCCATACGCTTCCCGCACGCCGGTCTTGAAGACATGCACCACCACATCGTCATAATCCATCAGAATCCAGGAGCCGACCTGTACCCCTTCGAGTCCGAGCAGGTGATAGCCTTTTTCGTCCATCGCCTTCTCCACGCTATCCTTTACGGCCAACACCTGCCGTTCGGATTCAGCCGTGCACATCACAAGGCAATCGTTCATCCAAGAGACCTGCGACACGTCCAAGATGACAACGTCGGAAGCTTTCTTTTCACTAGCCGCCAGAGCGGCTCGTCGCGCCTTTGCCCGCGCCTCACGAATGATAGTTACCGTCCTCCGAGAATATGATTTTTTACTATATAAGATTCAACTGATGGAGGCAAGAGATTTTCTATACTTTCCTTATGCTTAAGCCGCTTTCGCACGTCTTGTGACGATACCTCGCAAGGCGGAATGGACAGCGCCCAGAGCGTGCGTCCGGTGCGCAACCGGAAACTTTCTGTGTCTCTTTGCCGTCCATCTAGCTGTTGTAAAAGCGGAAGGTCCTCAGAATGGAGGAAGGAAAGCGACGCGATGGAGGCGAACCGATGGGTGGGTCGCGAGACCACCGCAAAGTCGCATTCGGCGAGCAGCGCCTCGGGATCTTTCCAGCTCGGGAGATCCAGAAAGGCATCGAGCCCGATAATAAAGATCAGAGATGTTCCGGCGGGATAGCTCCGGCGAAGTTGGCGGACCGTCTCGATCGAGTATGATTTGCTCCTTCGTCGCGTCTCGATGTCGCACAGCTCGAACGACGGATGGCCGGCGATTGCGAGCCGCACCATCTCGAGGCGTTGGGCGGCGGGGATGAATTCATCGGGCGGTTTGTGCGGAGGGTCGCCGGTAGGGATAAACAAGACCGTATCGAGGCCGATCCGGCTCTGCACGGTTTCGGCAACCACAAGATGGCAACGATGGATGGGATTGAAGGCGCCGCCATAGAAGCCGACCTTCATTCCCGGAGCTGTCCGGTGCCCAGCACGATATACTTCGTGCTGGTCAGTTCCTCCAAACCCATGGCGCCGCGCGCGTGGATGCGGGAGGTGCTGATGCCGATTTCGGTGCCGAGCCCGAACTGGTACCCGTCGTGGAGTCGCGTAGACGCATTCACAAAGACCGCGGCGGCGTCTACGTCCTGGAGGAACTGCGCGGCGTGCGCCTCGTTCTTCGTGATGATCGCCTCGGAGTGTTGCGAGCCGTACCGGGCGATGTGGTCGAGCGCCTCATCAAGGTTTGCCACCACCTTCACGGCAAGGATCAGGTCCAAAAATTCCGTCCCCCAATCCGATTCGGCGGCAGGCGAGACGCCCGGCGCAAGCGCGGCGGTCTTCGGGCAACCGCGGATTTCCACCCCCGCCTTGCCATAGCGTGCGAGCAGGGGCGGCAGGAACGAGGCAGCGATCTTCTCATGCACCAGCAATGTCTCCATGGCGTTGCAGGTGCCCGGCCGCTGGACCTTTGCGTTGAAACAGATCTCCGCCGCCATCGCCAAGTCCGCATCCGCATCCACATAGGTGTGGCAGACACCCTTATCGTGTTTGATGACGGGAATGGTGGACTCGCTCGCGACGAAGCGCATCAAGCCCTCGCCCCCTCGGGGAATGATCACATCGATGAGCGGGTCCTGCTTGAGCAGCAGCGAAGAAACGCGGCGGTCGGGATTGTCAATGAATGTGATGGCGCCCGCGGGTATGCCGGCTTTCTCGCCGGCCTCTATCAACACGCGGACGATGGCGGCGTTCGACTGGATGGCCTCGGAGCCGCCGCGGAGGACCACCGCATTTCCGGATTTCAGGCACAGTGAGGCGGCGTCGGCGGTCACATTCGGGCGTGATTCATAGATGATGCCGATGACGCCGATCGGCACGCGCACCTTTTTGACTTCCATGCCGTTCGGGCGTTTCCAGCTCTTGATGACTTCGCCGACCGGGTCGGGAAGGGCGGCCACGTCGCGAAGCCCGGCCGCCATTTCTTGAATGCCCTTGGCAGTCAGCGTCAGCCGGTCTTTGGCGGCGGCGCTGAGCCGGTCGGCGGCGGCGAGATCTTGCGTGTTGGCTTCCAGCAGTTCAGCTTCGCGCTGCTCGAGCGCATCGGCCATCGCCGACAATGCCGCGTTTTTTACCGCCGTCGGCACGGTGGCGAGTTTGCGCGCGGCCGTTTTCGCCTCGCTTGCCTTCTGGATGACGTAGTCGGTGAGATTCATGGCTACAAGATCACGAGATTGTCGCGATGGATCACCTCGTCGTAATCCTTATACCCCAGGGTCTGCTGAATGTCTGCGCTCTTGAGCCCCTTGATCTTTGAGATCGCCGCCGACGAATAGTTTACGAGTCCCTTTGCGATCTCGCGCCCTTGACCGTCCGTGCAGGCGACACTGTCGCCGGCTTCGAATTCGCCGTCCACCGCTGTAATGCCGGAAGGCAGCAGGCTCTTGCCGCGCCGCGTGAGCGCGTCCACCGCGCCGGCATCCAAGGCGATCCGGCCTTTGGCCTTCACCGTGTAGGCGATCCAGTGTTTGCGGCTCGTGAGCTGCTGGTCCTTCGGCAGGAACAATGTGCCGACATCCTTGCCGTCGAACAACGCCGTCAACTGACCGGTACGCTCGCCGCTCAGGATCACAGTGGCGACGCCATAGCTCGCCGCCGTTTTCGCCGCCATCACTTTCGTCCGCATGCCGCCGGTGCCCTCGAAGCTGGCGGTCCCGCCGGCCCGTCGCTCGATCTCGTCGGTCACCTCGGCAACCACAGAGATGAGCGTCGCCTTCGGATTCTTGCGCGGGTCCTCGGTGTACAGGCCTTCGACATCCGAGAGGATCACGAGCAGATCCGCATCCACGAGATGCGCGACCATCCCGGCGAGGCTGTCATTATCGCCGAAGCGGATCTCTTCCACGGCGACCGTGTCATTCTCATTGATGATCGGCACGACGCCGAATCCCAGCAGGGCCGTCAGCGTGTGCCGCGAGTTGAGAAACCGCGCGCGGTTTGTCAGGTCCTCGCGCGTCAGCAGCACCTGCGCGACCTTCACGCCTTCCTTCTCGAACGCTTTTTCATATGCCCACATCAGCCGGCTTTGGCCCACGGCGGCCGCGGCCTGCTTGATCGGCAGGCTCTTGGGATATTCCTTGAGGCCGAGCTTTTCGATGCCGGAGATGATCGCCCCCGAAGACACCATCAGGATGTCCCTGTTCTGCGTTTTCAATTCGGCCAGCTCCGCCGCCAAGCGCTCGAGCCGCTCCGTGTGCAGACCGAGCCCCTTGGAGGCAACTAGGCTGCTGCCGACTTTCAGCACGACGCGGCGCGCTTCTTTGAGAATCCGATGCCGCATTATTCGGCGGCCTCCGCATGTTCGCGCTCATGCCGTGCGGCTTCCTTCATCTTCTTGACCTGCTCGCCAAGATGGCGGATCAACGGCTGCAGGCCTTCCCGAGCCACCGCGGAAATCGGGAACACGTTGAGCCTCTGCTTGCGGCAGTAGGCCTCGAGGTTCTTCCACGCTTCACCACGCTCGCCGGCGGCGTCAAGCTTGGTGGCTGCGACCGCGTACGGTTTCTCGGCGAGCACCGGATTGTACTGTTCCAACTCGCCGCGCAAGGTCTTCAACGCCTTCACGGGTTCTTCGGCCGCACCTTCGGAGATGTCAATCAAGTGCAGGAGGTACGAGGTGCGCTCCAGATGCCGGAGGAATTGAAAGCCGAGCCCGCGTCCTTCATGCGCCCCTTCGATCAGTCCCGGAATATCGGCCACCACAAAGTGATGGTCGAGATCCACGGCGACCACCCCAAGGTTCGGCTCCAGCGTCGTAAATGGATAGTCGGCGATTTTGGGGCGTGCCGCCGAGATGACGCTGATCAAGGTGGACTTGCCGGCATTCGGGAATCCAACCAGCCCGACATCCGCCAGCAGCTTGAGTTCCAGCATGAGCCAGCGCTCTACGCCCGGTGTGCCCGGTTCGCATTTCGTCGGGACGTGATTGACAGATGTGGCGAATCGCGCGTTCCCGCGGCCGCCGTGGCCCGCATGCGCGACGATCGCCTCCTGGCCGTCCTCGGTGAGATCGGCGATGAGGTCGTCCGTATCGGTGTCCTTGGCCACTGTGCCGACCGGCACCTGGATGACGACCGGCGACGCATTCCGCCCATGGCAATTCGAGCCCGCGCCGTTGCCGCCGGGCTTGGCGATATAGTGCTGCTGGAACTGCAGGTCGAGCAGGGTGGACAGGCGCGTCGAGGCTTTGAGGATCACGTCGCCGCCGTTGCCGCCGTCGCCGCCATCCGGCCCGCCGTAGGGCACATGCTTTTCGCGGCGAAAACTCCGCACGCCGTTCCCGCCGCCTCCGGCTTTCACGAATATTTTGACCTGGTCCACGAACACGATTTTGCACCTTGTATTTTGCTACTTACCAAGCAGACAGTATAAATGTCAGGCGGTTGGAGTAGCAATGAGCCGAAGGCCAAGACATGAATCTTCCAGGACTTCTTCGCGTTTCAATGTTCCGTTTTCATCAGGGTGTTCAAGGGCTGCGACTTATCGAGCAGGGTTCGTGCCTGCTCCACCCCGACGGCTGGAAGCATCTTGGGGTCGAGGAGACCGACCTGCACGAGAAGCGACGCCTGGTCCCAATAAATGTGCTCGTGGGCGATCTTGCCGTTCTCGAACTTCATCACCACGACATGAGGAAGCTCCACATGCTTGCCGGTCGGCTTGATACCGGGAAGCGCGAACTCGAGCGGGACGTCGTGCGTGAAGCTCACGATCAGCTCGTCCACGACCTGGTCGCGTCCCACCGTGCGCGAGACGGGCACGACCTTGGTGTCTGCCGGCCATTTCCCGATGAAATAGCGCGAGTAGAAGCGCCGCACTGCCGCCGCGCCGACGCCGCCCGTCAAGGTCGGGAGATGGAGCAGGTAGGGCTCAGCGACCATCGTCCGCATCGTAGCGTCAACATCCTGGTCCACAAATTCATGCTTCACATGCGCGTCGAACGTGGCGGCGAGCTCCGTTGAAGGCCGTTCCTTGAGATCTGCCATGGCGTTCCTCCGTTCTGGTGTGCTGCAGGATGTTGAGGCCAGAGTAAGGGCCAGGACAATGCCCATGCTGAGTGCTGTGCGTTGCGGCACGATCGTCGCCCTCCTTTGAAGTCTTGGTGAGGTGCCTTCGCGAGAACAAGAAAGCCGGCTTAGGCCGGCTTTTCGTTCACACATTGAAACTGAAGTTACTTTGTCGCGGCAGCAGCGGTGTCTGCTTCGGCGGGCGTCGGAATTATGCTGGCGCGGCGGCGGTCCTTCGGGCCTTCGAACTTCACGATCCCCGTGATCTTCGCGAACAATGTATCGTCCTTGCCTCGGCCGACGTTGAATCCGGGGTGAATCTTCGTGCCACGCTGGCGGACGATGATACTGCCGCCCGTGACGTGCTCGCCGCCGTAGGCTTTGACGCCGAGGTACTGGGGATTGCTGTCCCGGCCGTTCCGAATCGATCCTTGGCCTTTTTTGTGCGCCATGACTAGACTCCTGAGATGCCTGTGATTTTCAGTTTTGTAAACGACTGCCGGTGCCCCTTGGTCCGGCGGTAGTTCTTCCTGCGCTTCTTCTTAAACACAATAACCGTCTTGTGGCGCCCTTGCTCGAGCACTTCGCCGGTGACGGTAGCATTGGCGATCGCGGGACTGCCGATCTTCGGCTCCACGCCCTCGCCCGAGATCATCAAGACCTTGTTCAGCGTAATCGTGCTGCCGACTTCACCGTCGAGCTTCTCGACTTCAAGGATATCGCCTTGCGCGGCCCGATACTGTTTTCCGCCTGTTTCGACAATCGCGTACATCGCCCTGATCTCCGTCTTCAAATGTATGGGGAGTGAGATTTTTAACACAGCCCTTGGCTGGAAGTCAATCACATGCCGGTATCCGGGCGCGGGTCAGGTCGGATGCATTTTCCATAAGTCGAACAGCGTTCGGAGGGAGATGATGGTCGTGTTCACGCTTTGCTCTTGAAGCGCAGTCAGCGCACCGCCTTTATGGAGATAGGTTTCAAGAGCGGTGCTGGCTTTCATAAAATTTGCGATGATCTTGTTCGCGTCTTCCATGGTGTCTGTGTCCTCTGGTCGTTTATTCCTGATCGTTCCAGGAGAAGCCGCCGCGCGGCATGCCAGCGGTGTCGCGGGTGCGTATCAACTCATCGTGATCGCAGATCTCCTTCTTGACGAGCATATGTTCAAGGGCGGCCACTCGAGTCCTAAGTTCCTTCAATTCTGCAGTGCCGCCGGATTTCCTCGAATGTCCAGCAGGTTTTTTAGCGGCCCGCACCTTGCCCGGCTTCCGGGCTGCCTTCTTGTGTGTCGCCATGAGACGCCTCCATTCTCCGGTCATCGATGATGTCGAAAACCAAGTGTACGGACTCGACGGATTGTATGCAAGGCGTCTCACACTGCGTTGACACCTCCCGAACCCACTGATATTATCGCGAAAAGGCAGGATGCCCCGTGATTAAGCAATCGGAAAAAATCTGGTTGGACGGCAGGCTGGTTCCCTGGAAGGATGCGCAGATCCATGTGATGACGCACAGCCTTCACTACGGGTTGGCCGCGTTCGAAGGGATCCGGTGCTACAAGGGCGAGCGGGGGTCCGCTATCTTTCGGCTGGACGAGCATGTGGATCGGTTGTTCTCGTCGGCTCACATCATGCTCATGAAAATCCCTTTTTCGAAAAAACAAATCGCCGACGCGATCTGCGAGACGGTTCGCTCGAACAAACTTGAAGAGTGCTACATCCGGCCAATCGTGTTTGTCGGCGACGGCGACATGGGCCTGTACACCCCGGACAACCCCATTCGTGTTGCCATCGCCGCGTGGCCGTGGGGCGCCTACCTTGGAGAAGACGGACTCAAGAACGGTATCCGGGCCAGGATCTCGTCTTTCACGCGGCATCACGTCAATGTGAGTATGACGCGCGCCAAGGTCTCCGGCTATTATGTCAACTCCATCATGGCGAAGCGTGAGGTCAAAGCGTGCGGCTATGACGAGGCAATCTTGCTCGACCCCGAGGGATACGTGTCCGAAGGAACAGGGGAGAACATCTTCATGGTGCGCCGTGGAGTCCTGAAAACCACGCCGTTGACCTCAATCCTTGAAGGCATCACGCGCAACTCCATGATGGAGCTGGCCCGCGAACGGGGAATTGCCGTCGTGGAGGAGCGCTTCACCCGGGATGAACTCTATATCGCGGAAGAAGTCTTCATGACCGGCACGGCGGCTGAGCTGACTCCGATTCGGGAAGTGGACGACCGCCAGGTCGGCTCAGGAAAACCAGGACCGATCACCAAGGACCTGCAGGCTGCGTTTTTCGACATTGTCCGGGGCAAAGACCATCAGCACGCTTCCTGGATTTCGCCGTTGTAGTCTCCGCCGATTTGTTCGTCGCCATTCATCGAAATTCATCCGTGTCTACACTTACTGTTTACTGATGTTCCTTCTTTCCCCCGTCCGTAGGGTGACTGTTTTTCTAACTTTTTGATTCTTCTCTTAGTGCCGAAAACCTTCAGGTTGAACATATTAGTGAAATTTTCTGTTAGTGGTTGGCCTTGGACGAGAAGGCTGAAATTTTATAAAGTCTTAGGGAACCGCCGCTCACGCAGGTGAGATTACTTAGAGCATCAATTGTTCAACGAACAACTGCCAGAAAATTTTACATTGAGCATGGTGCAATGGGGAGGGAACAAAACGATATCAGCGACTTAGCCCTTGGCATCCTAATTGCCAATATTGTTCGGTGAAGGCGTGTTCTTGAAAACTGAGGAGGCATTATGGCGATCGCCGAACGACGCAAATTATGGTTAACAGACCGGGAGCAAGAGATCATCCATCTGATCTGGAACGGCTTGAAAAGTCGCGAGGTTGGCACTCAGCTCAAGATCAGCCGGAAGACCGTTGAAGCTCATCGGGCGAACATTATGAAGAAGCTTCGGGTTTCCAATACCGCCCAGCTTTTGAAGGAATGTATCATGCAGGGATTTATCCGGCCGCGAGCTGAACGCTAACCCTCGCCCAAACCCCCCTCGTCTTCTACGCCCACGTTTATACTTCGGGCTCACTGGCATTTTTCCTGATCTGCAGTAGGACCGGCGGAGCTACGGCTTGGTTGGTGCGGGAGATGCGGGGTTCGCGTCATGCGTGTCGTGGTCCTTGGCGGGTTCCGCGGGAGTTGGAGGAGTCGTCGCAGTGGGGGCGGGCGTGTCGAGCCCGATGGTCGAGGAGTAATTCACCCGTTTGGACATGATCGCCAGGGAGAGGGACGTCAACATGAAGATCGTGGCGGCTACCGCGGTCATCTTGCTCAAAAACGTGCCTGCGCCGCGGGACCCGAAGACGGTCTGGCTCGAGCCTCCGAAGGCGGCTCCGATCTCGGCGCCCTTCCCGGATTGCAGCAGGATGACCCCGACCATGATGAAGGCCACCAGAATATGAAGCACGATCAATGCGGTGTACACGGGCGAGATTCCTAATTCAACGATCCGGCAACGGCGAGTATCTTAGCAAAGAGAACGGGATTCAGGCAAGCGCCGCCCACGAGTGCGCCGTCAATGTACGGAGTCACGAGCAGGTTCCGAGTGTTCTCCGGCACGACGCTTCCGCCGTAGAGGATCGGCACCCGCTCTCCGGCGTCTTCCCCCCAGAGCGCGATCAACAGAGTTCTGATGTGTCGGTGGGCGTCATGCGCCTGCTCCGGCGTTGCCGGATGCCCCGATCCAATGGCCCAGACAGGCTCATAGGCGATCACCACATCCTGGGCCTGTTCCTTCGACACCGCGGCCAAGGATTCGGTGAGTTGCGTCGAAAGAAGGTGCTCGGTCTGCCCGCTCAGCCGCTGGTCCAGCGATTCCCCGATGCATACGATCGGATGCAATCCATGGCGGAGCGCCGCTGCGGCCTTCTTCTGCACGATCCCATCGGTGTCCCCGAAGTACCGCCGCCGTTCCGAATGGCCCACGATGACATAGCGGCAGCCGATGTCGGCCAGCATCCCTCCGGAAATCTCGCCGGTAAACGCGCCCTGGTCTTCCCAATGAAGGTCTTGCGCGCCGAGCAGGAAGGGAAGAGTCCCTAGTGCCGCGGCCACCGCAGACAGTGCGGTGAAGGGTGGCGCGATGACGACCTTGACGCCCGTGGAGGGCTCATACTCGCCGCGCGTAAGCAGTTCGGTGAGCTGACCCAAGAAGTCCACGGCCTCCGGGATCGTCTTGTGCATTTTCCAGTTCCCGACGATCAGCCGATGCCGTCGCATGATGTGAGCCAGGGTTAGGTGCCGCGCAAGGGTTAGGCGCGCCGATCGGGAAGAGCGGCGATGCCCGGCAGTTCCTTGCCTTCGAGCAGCTCCAGGGCCGCGCCGCCGCCCGTGGATATGAAGGACATGCTTTCCGAGACGCCGGCCCGGTGCACCGCCAGCGCTGTATCCGCTCCACCGACGATGGTCAAGGCGTAGGCGTCCGCGACGGCGTGCGCAACCGCCAGTGTACCTCGTGAATAGGCGTCCTTTTCGAACACGCCCATCGGGCCGTTCCAGAGGATCGTCTTGGCATTGCCGAGGGCCTCGGTGAAGAGCTTGACGGAAGCGGGACCGATGTCCAGCGCATACCAGCCTTTCGGGATCTCCTGCGACGTGACGATCTTGCTCTCGGCGCCGGGGTTGAGGCTGGCTGCGACGACGCAGTCCACGGGAAGGTAGAATTTCACGTCCCGGCTGATCGCATGCTCCTGAATCTCCTTGGCGAACTTGAGCATGCGTTCTTCGACGACCGAATTGCCCACTTCATAGCCCTGCGCTTTGAGATAGGTGAACGCCATGCCGCCGCCGATGATGACCTTGTCGACCTTTTTCCCCAGGTTCTCGATGACCCCGATCTTCCCGGACACTTTGGCGCCGCCCAAAATGGCGACAAAGGGGCGCATGGGGTTCGCAACGGCGCCCTCCAGGTACTCGATTTCCTTCCGCATGAGAAAGCCGGCGCCGGCGTCCGGCAGAAACTTCGTGATGCCGGTAATGGAGGCGTGGTTGCGATGCGCCGCCCCGAACGCGTCGTTGACATAGACATCGGCGAGAGACGCGAGCGCCTTCGCGAACTGCTCGTCGTTCTGCTCCTCGCCGGCATGGTACCGCAAGTTCTCAAGCAGCAGCACATCCCCCGGCTTCATCTTGCTGACGAGCTTCTCGGTCTGGGGTCCGATACAGTCCTCGGCGAAGCCGACTTCCTTGCCGAGAAGGCGTTGCAGACGGCGGGCGACAGGGGCGAGGCTCAGGCGCGGGTCGCGCCCTTCCGGCCGGTCGAGGTGCGAGCACAGAATGACGCGCGCGCCCTCGTCCACCGCATAGTTGATCGTGGGGAGCGTCCCGCGGATGCGGGTATCGTCCGTAATGTGGCCGGTTTCATCGAGGGGGACGTTGAAATCCGCCCGTATGATGACCCGCTTCCCTTGGAGGTTCAGGTCCTCGATGCTGACTTTGTTGAGGTTCATTTTGTTGAGGTTCATATGGACGGCGGCTTAACGCTGCGCCATGAACTTCACGAGGTCCCGGACCCGGCAGGAGTAGCCCCACTCGTTGTCGTACCAGGCGATCACTTTGATCATGCGTTTGTCGAGTCCGACGGTGAGCGTGGCATCGAAGATCGCCGAGTTGGCATTGCCGCTGAGGTCGATCGACACGAGCGGCTCTTCCGTGTATTCGAGGATGCCCTTCAAGGCGCCTTCCGCCTCGGCTTTGAAGGCGGCGTTCACAACGTCGGGGGACGCGTCGCGCTCGAGTTCCACGGTCAAGTCAATCAGCGACACGTCCGGCGTGGGTACGCGGACGGCCATGCCGTGCATTTTGCCCTTGAGTTGCGGGATCACGAGATGCAACGCCTGCGCGGCCCCGGTGCTCGTGGGAATCATGGACACGGCGGCGGCACGCGCCCGGCGCAAATCCTTGTGGGGCAGGTCCAGAAGCTGTTGGTCATTCGTGTACGAATGGATCGTCGTCATCAACCCATGTTTGATGCCGTAGCGGTCATGAAGGACTTTGGCCACCGGGGCGAGGCAGTTCGTCGTACAGGACGCATTGGAGACGATTTGATGGGATTTCGGATCGTAGGCTTTTTCGTTGACGCCGAGCACCAGGGTCACATCCGCGTCTTTCGAGGGGGCGGAGATGATCACCTTCTTTGCGCCCGCCGAGAGATGGCGACCCGCGCCCTCCCGCTCGGTGAAACGCCCGGTGGATTCGATCACATACTCGACCCCCAGGTCTCGCCAGGGGAGGTCCTTGGGGTCTTTCTGCGCCAGGATCTTGATCGGCTTGCCGCCGACCAAGAGGTGATCTTCTTTGGCTTCGACCGACACCGCAAGCTTGCCGTGCACAGAATCGTACTTCAGCAGATGGGCCAGCGTCCGGGCATCGGTCAAATCGTTGACCGCCACGAACTCCAATTGGGGATCGCCGAGGGAGGCCCGGAGGACATTGCGCCCGATCCGGCCGAAGCCGTTTATTCCGATACGTACAGGCATCGTGGACCTACGGTTAAAGAGAATTAATTGGGGACGAATCCTATGCGAAAACGAGCACGGAGTCAATCTCCTCAAAAGTCTAGTGACGACTCACCTTAAGCGTTCAATTCACAGCGCGCGTTGAGCCGGGAGGCTCGAAACGCGAGGGTTAGATATGCATGACCTCGCTCACTTCGGCGATCGTTTGACGGGCGACCGAACCGGCTCGTGTGGTGCCCTCCGCGATCACTTTGTCCACCCGCTTCGGCATGCGCTCCAGTTCGCGTCGCTTTTCCCAGATCGGCGTTAGCTTGGCGACGATCGCATCGGCTGAAAGTTTTTTGCAGTCAATGCACCCGATGGCTGCGGTCCGGCATTCCTTGTTCACCTGTTCAATCACCGCCGGCGCAGAGACGGATTTGTGGATGGTAAAGACCGGGCAGACGTCCGGATTGCCCTTGTCCGTCCGCCGGACGCGAGCCGGGTCCGTCACCATGGTCTTCAGCTTGGCGCGGACCTGCGCTTCAGTATCAGAGAGGTTGATCGTATTGTTGTAGCTCTTGCTCATCTTGCGGCCGTCCGTGCCGGGGACCTTGGGGATCGCAGTCAGCAAAGCCTGCGGCTCCGGGAAGATGGGCTTATAGAGACTGTTGAATCGCCGGGTGATCTCACGGGTCAACTCGAGATGAGGAAGTTGGTCGACCCCGACCGGCACGAGATTGCCCTTATAGAGCAAAATGTCGGCGGCCTGGAGGATCGGGTAGCCGAGGAATCCGTAACTTGAAAGGTCCCGGCCGTCGATGTTTTCCTGCTTCTCCTTATAGGTCGGATTCCGCTCTAGCCACGGCACCGGGGTGATCATGGACAGCAGGAGGTGCAGCACGGCATGTTCCGGCACCCGCGATTGTACGAACAGCGTCGCACGCGCCGGGTCAATGCCGCTGGCCAGCCAGTCCATCAGCATGTCACGCACCCATTCACGGATGTGGGATGTGTCCTCGTAATTGGTGGACAGCGCGTGCCAGTCCGCGATGAAGTAAAAGCATTCGTACTCGGCCTGCAGCCGCTTGAAGTTCTCGAGCGCCCCGAGCAGATTGCCGAGGTGCATCCGACCGCTCGGCTGCATACCGCTCAATACGCGTGTGGACATCAGATCGTTTCCATCACAGCCATCATGGTAGTTGCGGGCCGATGAACGCGGCGGGTGGAGCGGGCACGAACTTGCCGCCCTTGACTTGTATGATGCTGTACCGCCGCTCGAGATAGCCCGTCGGGTTCATGCTGACCGGGCCTGCGAGACCCGGGACGTTCCTGGTACTGGCAATACGGTCGCGCACGGCCCTGCCGGTCAGGGCGCCGCCGCGCACAGCACTCAGGGCCAGTTGCATCGCCTCATACGCTTGCGCGGCGAACGGGGACGGCGGTTCCTTGAATCGCCTCACGTAGCGCTCGACGAAGTTTCGCACGGCCGGTTCGGGGCTGTCCACGAAAAAGCTATCGGCAAAGACTGCGCCCTCGACGGCGCGAGAGCCAATGCGGATCAGGTCCGGGGAGTTCATGCCGTTGGTGCCCAGCAGGACCACTTTCATTCCATGGAATTGCAACTGGCCCGCAATCAGCCCCACCTTGGCGGCGTCGCCCGGCAAAAAAATCGCGTCGAAACCGGGCACGTACATTTTCACCGGTTTGCCTTTCTTCATCACGGTGGGGGAGGTCTCGAGTTTGCCGTATCGCTTGAGGTCGACGTCTTTGATCCGCTTAATCGGCTGTCCGAAATCGGTCACGTCCAGGGCATAGGTTTCCGAGACGATGATCTCCGCGCCCAGCCTGCGCATCTCTTCGGTAAATGTCTGCGCCATTTCCGCGCCATAGGCGTCCTGTGGCGCCAGGATCGTCACGCGCTTGCAACCCAGCGCGTCGATGGCGTAGGCCGCGAGATCCCTGACCAAGGCGCGATTGTTCACGCCGGTGTTGAAGAGGTACGGGCTGAGCCGCTGCACCTCGGACAGGGTGGCGGTGGGGGTCAGGAACGGCACCTGGTGCAGGTCGGCGGCAGGCGCGATTGCTTTGACATTGCGCGTCAACAGAGGACCGATGACGGCGACAGGCCGGTAGCCCTCCAGCAAGTCGTCGAGTTCGATCGCGAGCATCTTGTCGTCGCCTTCGGTGTCCTTGGTGACCAGGCCGAGCGAGAAGCGAGACGATGTTTCCAAGGCCTCGTCCAGCGCGACCCTGGCGCCGTTGAGCACGTCCTGGCTGTAGGACTGCAGCGAGCCGGTGAAGGGAAGCAACGCACCAATGATGACATCCTTCCCTTTCAGTTTCTTGCGCTGGGCGATCAACGCATCCGTGGCGATGCCGGCCAGCGGATGTTTTGGAAAGCGTTGCAGGAACTGCCGCGTGTCCCGTGTGACCTTAAAGTCATCGCCCGCCGCGACATGCAGCTCCAGCAAGCGGAGCAGTGCCGCATCGCCCGGGAAATCGTGAAGATAGCGCTCGGCGATCCGGCGGAGGTCCGGCTCGCCAGCCTTTCTCAACATCTGTCGGATGCGGTCCTCGATCCGTTGTCCATTTTCTTCAGAAGAGAGGGCACGTGCTTCGGCGGCAGCTTCGATGGCTTTTGCATGATCACCCTTGGCGAGATAGGCCTCCTCCAGTCCGGCGAGGACCGCCAGCCTGGACGCGGCATCCGGCGTTTGGCCCTTGGCTTCCTGGAGTAACGGAAGGGCGGCATCCACCTGGCCCGCTCTCAAGAGAGCCAAACCCAACGCCACACGGGCGGCCGGCGCGAATTCCGACGCCGGGTATTCTTCCAGCAGGAGCCGGTAATAGCCGGCCGCCTCTTCGGTATTTCCCATTTCAGTCAAGAGCCGACCGAGCAGGCTGTACGCTTCAGGGACATGCGACCCTTCAGGGGAATCGGAAATCAGCTTTTGAAGTGTTTGAATCGATCCCTCGCGGTCGCCCGCATCCAGCAGCCGTTTCGCGAGATCAATCTGCGCTTTCTGAGCCCGGCCCTGGTCCTCCATCTTGGGCGGAGCGGGCACTGCCGACGCGTTGATCGCGCCTGCGCATATCAGCAAGAGCGCGCAGAATGCGATCGCGGGCGAATGGCGTGTGGAGGGTGCTGGACGGAGTCGGAAGATCATCGACGATGAATATCAGAAACGCATGCGCAGGTGAAGGCACTATAGGGAGGGAGCGAGAATGAAGTCAAGGGACCGGTATGCTAGACTTTGGCTTTCTGTTGGCGAATGGTGATGCCGCTACTCGTTATTCTCGGATTCTTGCTGCTCTCGGTGCGGGTCCCCGACGGTCTTGGCGCCGACGGCCCCGCACTCCCAAAAGAAATCACAGGGAAGGACGGTGCCCCGATGGTGCTTGTGCCCGCGGGGGATTTTTGGATGGGGTTGCCGGAGGGCGAGGGGCTGGACGATGAACAGCCTCGCCACCAGGTCTTTCTCAATGCCTTTTACATTGATAAATACGAAGTGACGACGGCCCGCTACGCGAAGTTCTTAGGCGCCACGGGCTGGGAGAAGCCGGTCAATTGGGATGTCGTCAAATTTCCCGAGCATGCCGATCGCCCGGTCATCGGAGTGAGTTGGAGCGATGCCGATGCATATTGCCGAATCTCGGGGCGCCGATTGCCGACGGAGGCTGAGTGGGAAAAAGCCGCGCGGGATAGCAATGAACAGAAATTTCCATGGGGCGACACACGGCCGCAGCCGTCGCTCGCCTTGTTCGGGCAGATGACGCGGTTCTCGTATGATTTGCTGAAGTCGGTGGAAAGCTATCCGACGGGACAGGGCCCGTACGGTGCTTTCAATCTTGCTGGCAATGTGGCCGAGTGGGTGCAGGACTGGTATGACGGCTCGTACTATGCCGACAGCCCTCCGCGAAATCCTCCCGGGCCGGCGCGCGGGCAGTACAAGATGACTCGCGGAGGGTCATGGTCCGATATGCCGGTCTACCTGCTCTCGGCGAGCCGTACGACGAAAGTCCCGCCGGACACGCGCAACGCCTTTATCGGCTTCCGCTGCGCGCAATCTGCTCAATAGGGTCACGATAGCCTCACGGGTTCGCCGACACAGTCTTTGATCTCGCCGCTGTGCGAGTCGTGCCCCAGCGTCCATGAGGTCGGCGTGATCTCCAGGAGATGGCCTTTGCCGGTGTAGAGCTTCGCCTTGTGGATCTGCACGTGTTCCTTGTCGAGAAATTTGATTTCAAGCAAAATGTCGCGGCTCTCGCGCCTGACGACGCGTACGACCGAGGCTTCCACGTCGATGTCGAATTCGCCCTGCAGGTTCAACGCCAGACTGCTCTCCGAGATCCGAGCCACGAGATTTCCGTTTCGGTCGAAGAGCATGCCCCTGAGCGTCATGTCGTTGTAGCGCCGGTTGTGCTCGAACAACAAGTGCCCCATCCCGTCGATCTCGATCGAGTTGGAGGCGTTCCGATACTGGTTCCCGCCGATGTCAAAATGCATGGCCTGTCCTTTCTCGTCTTTACCAAAAAACTGGAAGAAGTCATGATCGGTGGGCGGGCGACGGAATGTCAACCCATTGTTTTGATCGCCGCTTCTCGAACCTCGGTAAAAATCACTTTGATCGTTTCGCGAAAATTATCGGCCGTCTGAGGATCTTCAAGGGGTTTGCCGAGGATCTGAATCGCGGCCGCTTCCCCAAGCAATTTATAGGAACTCTTCTGCTCCTCCCCCGCGACCGCCTCTCCGTACAGGCGGTACCGCGGCGGCAGGTTTTTCTGATGCACCTCCGCGATTTCCTGGCCGGCCTGGTCGGCGATGGAACGCAGGAGAACCGAATGGAAGGACTTCAGGATGGCGGTGGTCCGGTGCGGGTCCAGGGTGGAGAAGCTCCCGCAGCCGTGCGTGATGGCGAAGAGAATGAGGTACGTCAATTCCCACTCGGCTGCGTCCTGGTTCTCAAGGGTCTTGAGATCGATGACCTTGCCGATGTGTTGTTCCAGCCAATGCTGTTCGACGATGCCGAAGGCCAAATCGGACAGTTCTTGGCCCGCTTCTTCGGGGGGCAGTTGTGGCATTGGATTACGGAGCTTCGATCTTGCCCAGCCGGCAGTGATCCATCCTGATCAAATGAAAGCGGCCTTGATCGTCGGCGACGAGAAATCCCGGCAAGTTGCCGACCCCCTGCCAGAGGACTTTCAACACGGGGTATGTGGCGCTGTGAGTAAAGGTGGGGTGGGGTTGGCCATTGCCTTCGCTGACTTCGGTAATCGTAAAACGCGCCATAGTGACCTCCGTGGTTCGCATGAGTATAACACGACTCGCTGGATTCACCTCGCGTCGCATCTTCTCATCCCTGAGGACAGGAAACTCTTTCGTGTAACTGCGGTCTGTTTTCCCCCGCGTTTGAACGATGCGCTATTTGACTGGCTCGGGGAGCGACCATTTGGAATAGCGGCTGAGCAACAATAGGCCGGGGATCATGGCCAGAACGCTGATGAAGAAATAGAGTTCCCAGCCCACCGCTTTGGCGAGATAGCCGGTCGGCGCGCCGCCGACCACCCGGCTGAGCCCCATCATGCTGGTGAGCAGCGCGTATTGGGTGGCGGAGAACCGTTTGTCGCAGAGCGTCATGAGAAAGGCGGTGAACGCCGCGGTGCCCATGCCGCTACAGAAATTTTCGGCGGCGATGGCCGCGACCAACATGGGATAGTGATGGCCGACATGCGCCAGCGCCGTGAACGAGAGACCGGAAATCCCCTGACTCAAGCCGAAGACCCACAGCGAGCGCTTCATCCCGAGCCTGACCATCAGTGCGCCGCCCGTGAGCGTGCCAAGCAGAGTGGCGATCAACCCAAAGCCCTTTGTGACGGCGCCGATATCCGTTTTACTGAAGCCGATCTCCAGCAGGAATGGAGTTGTCATCGCCATCGCAATCACGACATCAATCTTGTACAGGACGATGAAGGCCAGGATTTCCAGCGCGCCTTTCCGGTGGAAATATTCCATGAACGGCAGCATCACGGCTTCAGCGATGCTTTGCGGAGGGGTGCCGGGCGTTTTCGGTTCGGGCGCGAACAATGTGGCGAGGATGCCGATGGTCATCGTCGCCGCCATCAAGAGATACACGGTGCGCCACGGCAGGTGATCGGCGAGGATCAGCGCCAACGCTCCCGACACCAACAACGCGATCCGATATCCCGCGATATACAGCGAGGCGGCGGGACCGACCTCATCTGTTTCCGCCAGGTCCGTCCGATAGGCGTCCACGACGATGTCCTGGCTCGCGCTGAAAAACGAGATCAAGACGGCGATGACGGCCGCGGCGACCGGCAGTGCCACAGGGCTGGTGAAAGCCATTGCGATAATGGCGACGACCAGCGCCACCTGCGAGAGCAGAATCCATCCGAGCCGGCGTCCCAGAAACGGCGGGATATAGCGATCCATCAACGGCGCCCAGAGGAACTTCAAAACGTACGGCAGCCCCACCAGCGAGAACAGTCCGATGACCGTGAGATCGGCGCCTTCCGATTTCATCCAGGCCTGGAGCGTTGTGCCTGTCAGTGCGAGCGGGATCCCGGAAGAAAATCCCAGTAACAGGATGACGGCCATCCGCCATGTCGTGAAGGCGCGAAGAATGAGACCCATGCGGCGGCCTGCTCCCGTGGTCGATGCCGTCAAAAAAAAGGGGGGAAGGCCCTATCGGACCTTCCCCCCTTTGATCACTCGCCGCTGCGTTTACTTCTTCGGAGCGGCGTTGACTTTGGTGGCGTTCTTGATGTGGCTTTCGGTCACACCGCCTTCCGGATAGCCCGGGTGCTTGCGCTGCCGAGGATCGTCGCTGAAGGCATTGCCGGCACGGTCGCCGTAATCGGCAGACTTGAGTTGTTCCTTCAGGACCTTGGGGGCATCCTCCGCGCCTTTCAAGCCGGCTGCGTCACCAACCGACGTGGTTGCCTTCTTCGTCTCATCCGGGTAGCCGTCATGCTTTTTCAGCAGGGCCGGATTGGCGAAGGCAGCAGCCGACATAAACAAAAAACCTGAAACTAATGCAAAAACAAACATGGCACGTTTCATATGAAACCTCCTAATGAAAGAGGATCTAATGCTTTCAAATACTGAATTCCTGGGGACTCGAAAACGGACCAGACGATACCTCATTAAGACACCGCTGTCAAGCCGTTCGGGCGCCTGTTTTCACTGTTCCTAGCGTCTTCGTGGGCGCCGCCGTCCTCGTCCGGGGTGGCGGGCGGCTGCATGTGCCGGCAGGCGAATGATCACGGCGGTCCCTTGACCTGGACCGCTGGCAATTGAAATCTGCCCCCGGTGTTCTTCGATGATTTTTTTCACCGAGGAGAGCCCGAGCCCCGTGCCGGCGGCCTTCGTCGTAAAGCCCGGTTCGAAGATCTTTCCGATATGTTCGGTCGGGATCGGGGCGCCGTCGTTCTGGATCGTCAGCGCCACTTCATGCCGGCCGCGCGCGCCCTTATGGGGAAGCGCTTCAATATGAATGTGTCCCTCCGGCGACATGGCCTCAAGGGCGTTTTTCAGAATGCTGAGAAAAACTTGCTGCAGCTTGCCTTCATCCGCCCTGATCGCCGGCAGGTCCTCCGGGAACTGCCGCGTGACTTTGATGCGTCGAGGCTCGATGTCATTGGCGATCACCGCGAGAGCGCTGTCGATGACGTCTGGAATGCGAACCACGCGGGGGTGGAGTTCAAGGGGTTTGGCATGATCGAGAATTTCATTGAGGATGGCCTCAATACCGGTCAGCTCACGGCACGCCTGCTCGATGCGTTCCATGCCTCCGACGGTCAATGTTTCGCCCGACGCGGTGTCGGTGAGTGTCTCCTCAAGCTCCATCCGTGTTTTCGTCAGCGTCCGCTGGATGTCCTGCTCGAGAAACGCCGTCAGTTCCCGGATGGCCGCTTGCCGCTCCTGGCGCAACATGATCTCACGCGCTTCGAACGCATCCGTCGAATCCGCGATCGTGGCAGGCGCGGCGGATGGCGTCACGCCCGATGGGGGGCCCATCGAAGGAAGCATTTTGGCGAGCTGTTCGAGACGTCCGGCGGCGGCGCGCTGCATATCCATGTTGTATAAGTTCGGCGTGCGTGAGGACAATGCGATGGTGCCGATGATGTCCGCTCCCCTCCGGAGCGGCAGCACCAGGGCTGTTTTGAACTTATCCTTGTATAGTTCCTTATAATCCAGGAATCGTCCTTGGGTGGACGCCAGGTCCCGATCCAGCCGGGGCTTCATATGCCTCAGCACCCACCCGGCGGCGGACGCATCGAGGGTATAGGTCTGTCCATGACGCCATTCGATGTGCCCGGGCGCGCACGACATAAAACCGGTCAACAGCTGACTCTCTGGGTCGTACCGGGTAAGGAGCGCCCGGTCATAGGGAATTTGATTGCGAATATCGGCCATGAGGGACTCAATCGCCGGGTTGTCCATCTCCGTCAACGCCGCGTGCGGCAGGAGTTGTCGACCTTCGGAGACCGGCGCCGAGGTGGGGAGAGTCGGCAGGATATCGGCTTTTGCAATGGCCGTTTCCAGCTCTTCTTTCGTCTCCTCCAGTTGCCGCCGATCTCGTTCGCTGAAGGCCGCCACATCCTTCCGTCCAATGACCAGCGCTCCGCAGACGCGTTGATTGACGCGAAGCGGTGTGCCGAGGAGCGAACGGTGAGCGGGGGCCGTCATGCGGATGCGGACCTTCGGGGCGCCGTTTTCTTCATGAGCCCGCGCATCAAGCCCGATTTCGGGATAGGAGAGCGCCCGGAGGATGGCTTGCGTTTCGCGAGGAGAAAATCCGCGATAAGCGTGAGCCTGAAAGAGGCCGAAACCGTCTTCCTTCAGCGCGATCAACGACAGATCGGCGCTCATCTCGTTCAGCGCCGTGTTGAAGGTCTTGATGAGCGCCGCAGGGATTTCCAATGTGTCTTCTCCGAAGTGGTCTGCACGTGCATCATTGTAGCAATGCCCGACTCCGACTATCAATGAACTCCTTCGTCTTGCAAGGCCTGCGGAAAATATATAGGATGCGCGCATTCTACGGATCGGAAGGAATGTGATGGCCGCCCCCATAAAACTTGCCGACGCCGACATCCATGATGCCCTCCGGAGCCTGCCGGGTTGGAAGCTTGAAGCCGGCAAGCTGCATGCGCGATTCCAGTTTAAAAATTTCATCGAGGCGTTCGGTTTCATGACGCGCGTGGCGTTAGTGGCCGAGACGATGGGACACCATCCGGAGTGGTCCAACATCTATAACGTGGTGATCGTCCATCTCAGCACCCACGATGCCGGAGGGATCACACAAAAAGACTTCGACCTGGCCGCGCAGATTCAGGTCCTCGCCGGGCGCTAAATACGATGGATCAGGACGCGCTGAAAAAAATGGCGGCGGATGCGGCCGTGGAATATATCCGCGATGGGCAGATCGTCGGACTGGGAACGGGGTCGACGATCCGGCATGTGATGGCGAAGCTTGCCGAGCGCATCAAGGGCGGATTGCGCATCCGGGGCGTGGCGACGTCGTTGGAGACGGCAGGGCTCGCCCGCGACGCAGGAATCCCCCTCTTGCCGGACGATGCGGAGTGGACCATCGACATCGCGCTGGACGGAGCTGACCAGGTGGACCCGCAACTCAACCTCATCAAGGGAGGGGGAGGGGCGCTGTTAAAGGAAAAGATCGTCGCCTCGGCCGCCTCGCGATTCGTGGTGCTCGTGGATGAATCGAAGCGGGTGCCCGTTCTCGGTGGAACGTTTCAGGTGCCGGTCGAAGTGATCCCATTCGGCTGGCGGACGGTCATGAAACGGGTGGCGGCGTGTGGCTGCCGGGTCGCGCCGCGCATGAAGGACGGGCAATTGTTCGTGACCGAGGCCGGCCATTACATCATCGACCTGTGGTTCCCCAGGATTGATGCTCCTGGCGAACTGGAAACCGAGCTTGAGAAAACGCCGGGAGTGGTCTGCACCGGGCTCTTCGTGGGGCGCGCTGATCTGGTGATCGTCGGAACGAGGCAGGGCGTCGTGACGCTCGAACGCCCTCGCCTGCAGCCGTGAAGGTCGCCCGTCTTTCAGCCACCGCCAAACTGCCGGTCAGGGGCTCGGAGGGCGCCGCGGGATTCGATCTGTTTGCCAACGAGCGGACGATTATTCCGGCCTCGGTCGTCCGGGACGGCCGCGTGGACATCGGCCATGCGCTCGTCCCGACGGGCATCGCCATCTGCCTTCCGGAGGGACACGTGGGACGCATCGGGTCTCGGTCGGGACTGTCGGTGGCGAAGAATATCGAAGTCGGCGCCGGTTGGATTGACCGCGACTATCGGGGAGAAATCAAAGTCGAGCTGAAGAATCTGTCGAGTCATGATTTTATCGTGGATGCAGCCGCGCGAATCGCGCAGCTGTTTATTCTGTCTGTCGCCACGCCCGATCTGGAAGAGACCAACGCGCTGCCGCCGTCCACCCGCGGCGCGGGCGGGTTCGGGTCCACCGGCATGCGATGAAAGGCGATCTCGCCAAGCACATTGCGACCCAACTGAACCTCCGCGCCGATATCGTCCGAGTGGTGCTGATGGCGCGTGGCTCTCCTCACGAAAAGAAGAAGGTGCTGGCTGATGCGGGGGTGGATCGAGCCTTGCGCGATCGGATCGTCAATGCGGCGCGGGCGTTCCTTCATGAAGAGCTCCTGCGTCTCGATGCGCAGCATCATCCTCCAAGGAAGGTCCGGGACCGACGCCCTCATCGCAGAACATAGTTCAACCAGCGGGTCTTGAATGCGCGGCCTGATCAACGGTCTAAGTTGTCTGATCGCCCTCGCGATGGTGTGTGCGCCCGCTGAAGGCGGAACTCTTCAAGATGGACTTGAGCGGGCGGATCATCTTGCGCAGAACGATGACGCCTTTCCTGAATCCTCTCGGCAGGCGCTGGCCCTGTATGAACAAGCCGCGGCCATGGGGCCTCGCGATCCCAGGCCGTGGATTCGCGCCGCCCGCGTCTGTCTGGCGCTCGGAGACGCAAACGTGGACAACGCGCTGGCGTGGTACGAGCGCGGTGAGCGGGCTGCCGACCGCGCGCTCGCGCTCAAGGAAGACAGCGCCGACGCGCACTTCTATCTCGCGGCGAACCGTGGGAACGCCGTGAACCTCAAGCCCTTCTGGAAGGTGTCGCCGGGAATTCTTGCGGAGCTCGAACAACATCTGGCGCGGGCCCTGGCCTTGGATTCACGCCATGCCCCGGCGCTGCACATGATGGGGATGCTCCTTGACCGCGCGCCGGGAGCGCTCCGGATGCTTCTCGTCGGGAAAAAGGAACACGTGGAAGACTATCTGACCAGGGCTGCCACCGCAGGGCCGAACTACGCGTACATCCAATGGAGCCTGGCTCAATTTTACGTTGAGAAGGGACGATCGGCAGAGGCTCAAGCCCAGGCACGGAAGGTCGTAGCCATGCGCACTCCCATTGATCACCGGCGGTGGGCCGCCGAATTCAGGCCGGCGGCGGACGCGCTGTTGAAAAAGCTATCCCGCTAGTCCATGTTGGCTCGTCTTTCGTTGCGTTGATTCCAGATACACCATGGACTAGAATCCATTCATGGCGCTTCCCGACCTGCCATCGTTGATCCGGGCTGAATTGCCGGGACATGCTTGGCGGCTCCTCTACCTCCGGTATATCTGTGCGGCCGGCACGCTCTTTGGCGCATTTATCTTGACGCAGAACATGGGGGCAGTGCTGGATCCCTTGCCTCTGTATGCGACCGCCGCCGCGATACTCCTCAGTAACGGCCTCTACACCGCCCATCTCATCGCGGCCGGACGGAAGACCGGCATCGCGTCATCTGATGCCGCATCCAGATCGGTGGCCTTGCAATGCGCCACCGATGTCTTTCTCCTGACGTTGCTCCTGCATTTCTCGGGCGGTGCGGCCAATCCTTTGATGGCGCTGTATGTCGGTCCAATCCTCATAACCGGCCTTCTGCTCTCGGTCCGCGCGACCTATCTCGTCGCGACTCTGTCAGGACTGTTCTTTGCCGGCATGGCGATCCTCGAGTATCGCAGCATCATCCCGCACGTGCCGGTTCCCGGACTCTTTTCGCCGACGTCCTATCGCAATGGTCCGTATCTTCTCGTGGTCCTGGCGGCGTTCGTGTGCGCCATTGCCCTGACCGCGGTCATCAGTTTGGTGGCCAGCGGCCGGTTACGTTTGGAGCCTGCTGCAACGGTGGGTGAGGAGTCTGCGACATGATCGCCGAATCGCTCCTGACCGGATTGCTCTCCATGGGAAATCCGATGCCGGGGGCCGTGATCAGCGCTCCTGAGATCCTTGCACCCATCGAAGAGCGCGTTGAGGCCGTTCGCAAGGCGCCCGCAGACCCCCGTGCGAGGTTGGAGTTGGGAATGGCCTACGCCGAAGCAGAAGAGTATGAATTTGCCCTGTCCGAATTGGTGGAGGCGATCAGGCTGAACCCCGAGAACCGGGACAATCTCTCGGCGCGCGCCAACTTTGAACTCGGGAATGTGCTGTTCGCCATCGACCGCATCGTCCTGGCGGCGGATGCCTACCGTGAAGCGCTGAGGCTCGGATGGGAAACGCCTGAAGTCCATATCGCGCTGGCCCAGGCGCTCTCGGGACAGGGCAAGCTCGAAGAGGCCGTCGCGCAGTACCGTGAGGCGCTGACCCTCTCGCCCGAAGCGTTCGAAGCGCATGTCGGACTGGCTCTTGCGTTGGAGTCCCTGGGCCGTGTCGAGGAGGCCGCGGGCCACTATGAGCGTTCGTTGCAGTCCGTGGGCGCCGGACCTCAGGCGGATGACCATGGCATTGTGGCCATCAAGCAGAGACTGGCGCGGCTGAAAGAACGTCAGAAGATGTAGATGTCACGTACGATGCCGAACGATTCGCTCCAATCCAGACGACGTCATCGCGGCGTGATCGGCATCGAAAGCAAGGTCCCCATCAGGGACCGATCCGTCCTCAGCCTCATTTACACGCCCGGCGTCGCCGAGCCCTGCCTTGCCATTCACGC
The DNA here is from genome assembly GCA_005877815.1 of Nitrospirota bacterium. Taxonomy (GTDB): domain Bacteria; phylum Nitrospirota; class Nitrospiria; order Nitrospirales; family NS-4; genus NS-4. The sequence goes on along the minus strand of VBOG01000028.1, from coordinate 2,699 downwards.
GAACCCGCGCGAATCGTTCGTGTACACGTGCCGAGGCAACACCATCGCCGTCGTCACGGACGGCTCGAAGGTGCTGAATCTCGGCAATTGCGGTCCCCAGGCGGCGCTGCCCATCATGGAAGGCAACGCCGTGCTCTTCAAGACCTTCGCGGGAGTGGATGCCTTCCCCATCTGTCTGAACACGCAGGATGTGGACGAGATCGTGCATACCGTGTCGCTCCTTGCGCCGACCTTCGGCGGCATCTGCCTCGACGATATTTCGGCGCCCCGGTGCTTCTCCGTAGAAGAGCGGCTCACTCGCGCGCTCGATATTCCGGTGTTTCACGCCGATCAGCACGCGGCGGGAATCCAGGTCCTGGCGGCGCTGATGAATGCCGGCACGCTCGTCGGCAAGCACGTCAAGGAGATGCGGGTCGTGATCAACGGCGCGGGCGCCGCGGGCATGGGCACGGCGCGGCTCCTGCTGAAATACGGCGTCAAGGATGTGATCGTCTGCGATCGCGCCGGGGCGATTTATAAATACCGGCCGACGCGGATGAACTGGCTCAAGGCCGAGATGGCGCTCTCGACCAACCAGCAGGGCTTGCAAGGTCCCCTCGATGCCGTGCTGAATGGGATCGATGTCTTCGTCGGCTTCTCAGAGGGCGGCGTCTTGAGCGAAGCGATGGTGGCCGCCATGGCGCGGGATCCGATCGTCCTGGCGTTGGCCCTTCCCGAACCGGAAATTCGGCCGGAGTGCGCCAAGCGAGCAGGAGCCGCCGTCGTGGCGACCGGCAGGGCCGATCTTCCCAATGGCGTGAACACGGCAATGGTCATTCCGGGCGTGTTTCGAGGGTTGCTCGACGTCGCGGCAAGCGGAGTCAACGACGAGATGAAGATCGCGGCCGCGGAAGCTCTGGCGGGCGCGATCCCTGCCGCCGACATCCGGCGCGATCGGATCCTCCCCGATCTCATGGATTTCAGGGTGGCGCCGGCCATTGCGGCGGCGGTGGCCCGTGCGGCGATGGCGGCCGGCCTCGCACGCAAGGAGGTTGCGCCGGAGGCGGTTCGGCAGCGCACCCTCGACTATGTCTATGAAGGCCGCTTTCCGTTGCCGCCCGCACCGATCGGGCCCGCGCGAAGCCTGGGGCAGCAGTCCCTGGACCTTCATGCGCGGTACGGTGGCATCCTCGAAATCAAGCCGAAGATTCCGATCAGGGATCTCACGATCCTGCAGCAATTCTATGTCTCTCCCGGGCTGTTGGAGCCGGCCACGGAGATTTCGCGCGATCCGATGAAGGTGTACGACTATACGGCGAAAGGCAACCTGGTGGCGGTGGTGACCGATGGATCGGCGGTTCTCGGGTTGGGCGATCTGGGGCCGCGGGCGGCGTTGCCGGTGATGGAGGGCAAGGCCGTGCTGTTTCATTTTTATGCCGGCATTGAAGTGTTCCCCATCTGTCTCGCCACGCAGGATACGGATGAGATCGTGGCGGCCGTCAAGCACCTCGCGCCGATCTTCGGCGGCATCAATCTGGAAGACATCGCCTCGCCGCGTTGTTTCGAGATCGAGCAACGCTTGCGCGTGGAGCTCGACATCCCCGTGTTCCACGACGATCAGCATGGCACCGCCATCGTGGTCTTGGCTGGGCTGCTGAACGGTATGCGGCTGCTGCGACGCCGATTGGAAGACGCGAGGGTCATTATCTGCGGCGCCGGGGCGGCCGGCACCGCCATTGCCAATGTGCTGCGGCGGGCCGGCGTGCGGGACATGATCCTGACGGATGTGCAGGGGATCGTCTATGAAGGCCGCGAGGCGGGGATGAATCCGATGCTCGCACGATTGGCGGAACGCACGAACCGGGCGCTCGTCAGAGGGGGATTGGAGGACGCGCTTCGTGAACGGGATGTGTTCATCGGGGTGTCCGTGGCGGGCGTCCTCAAGCCCGAGATGCTGAAGCTGATGGCGCCGGACCCGATCGTGTTCGCGCTGGCGAACCCACGGCCGGAGATCATGCCGGATGAGGCGCTGCATGCCGGTGCCCGAATCGTCGCGACGGGCCGATCCGATGTTCCGAATCAGGTGAACAATAGTCTCGTGTTCCCGGGTGTCTTCCGCGGCGCGCTCGATGTCCGGGCGAGCGGCATCACCTTCGAGATGGAGCAGGCGGCGGCCCACGCGCTGGCCGATGTGATCCCCGAGCGGCACCTCCGTCCGGACTACATCATTCCCGACGCGTTTGATTTTCGTGTCCCGCCCCGCGTCGCCGAGGCCGTGGCGCGCGCCGCGATCGAGGGTGGTGTGGCACGGGCGCCGCGCGATCCTGCGGCCATCGCGCAGGAGACACGCGCCTTCCTGTATGAAGGGCGGTTCGGACAGTCCTGAAACGCGCACATTGCGTCCGGCCTTATTTTTTCGGCAGCTCGAATTCCAGACGCATGCCTTTGGCGAGTTTCTGCCGCTTCATCGAGCCCCCCGGAATCTCGAGCACGTAGAGCGCATCTTTGTTGGAGGTGTACTGGAGGCACGGGTCCTGGGCGCATCCCGGCACATTCTCCGCGGCATCCACAATCCGCTTGTCCGCGCCGAGCCACAGGATGTCGAGCGACACTTTGGTATTCTTCATCCAGAACGTCCACTGCCCCGGCTCATTGAACACGAACAGCATCCCGCGATCGTCGGGCAGGTGCTCGCGGAACATCAATCCTTGCGCGCGCTT
>VBOG01000154.1 GCA_005877815.1 Nitrospirota bacterium | reverse complement strand
TGCCCTCAGGGTGGCATGTCTTTGAGAGCCACGCGAATCGGTTTGCCTTGATGCCTGAAGTCCATGGCACAAAGCCCGTCAACCATCTCCTCCAGCAGACCTCGATAAGGCCGCGATAAGCCGGTGGTGTTCACCCAATAGACGATCTCGGCAGTGGTCTCCAGACAAGCGCCGCTGCGCTCAAACAGAAGGTTTAAGACACCCTCTACACTCACCTTGCTTGGCAGGTGAAGCAACAGCGCGGCCATGAAAGCCATCAAGGCATTTTCCAGTAGCAACGTCCGATAGGTCATAATCGTCTGCTTGCGAAAGTCACGATCGGCCCGCTCCTTCGGTGGCCCGAGGGCCTCGACTTGTGCCTCCAGATGAGCTTGGTGGTGCTGGGCGTCCTTGAGTTCTTGTTCTACCCGTCCCAAGGTGTGTTGACGCTGCTCCAGACGTTTGCCATGCCCTTTGGACGCAGACTCCGCCACCTTGGCCCGTTGCTCGTCAAGTGCCTCGACCTTCTGGGAGGCGCGCTGCTGAGCCGTTTGCACAGACGCCTCGAGGGCCTCGCGTGTGCGTTGCTGATGGCGGTCGGGACCGACGATCTTCTTGCGTCCATAGTTGATATCAAGGGCGCCATGAGCGATCATGCGCTTGAAACTGTTTTCCTGAAGCTCGGTTCGCTCGCGGTACACCCGGGGCCACTCCATGACGTCCACAGCGGCCTTGAGCGCCGCGGTGCCCCAGTACACCAAGGTCTTGCCCTCTTGGGGCTCGACGATGACAAAGTGGCGGGGATCATCGTCATTTTTGGGCGCTTTCCACGTGCCGCTATAGACCTGGATACCCTCGTCCAGAGTGCCCTCAAGCGAGACCTCAAAGCTTTCGAGACCCTGGTGCTCGTTGTCATCGAGCATACAGAGTAAGCCCCAATCCCGATGGGTAAAGGCACAGGCCGTGGCCAGGGAATTGACGGCCCGGTCGATGACAAACACCGTGCTGCCGGTGGCCGCCACCACGTGTTCGCAGTAGGTCTCGATGACCCGAGACAGATGCCTATCGGGGGGATGATACTCGACAAAGACAGCTTGGCCCGCTTCGTTATGGGCAATGACAGCTTGGGAGCCCGCCATGATGCGGCCGCGCATGGTGATCTTGCCCTTGTGCATTGCCACCCGACTCCAATACGCCATCATGTGCCCATCAATGTAGATGAGGTGACCCGCTTGGGCCGGTACCAACGTCGGTACGAGGACCTCATGGGCGCCGATACGCTCGAGTTGCCCAAGGAATGGCGTCAGGGTCGAGCTTTGATAGCTGCGACCGAGCATGGTGGCGAGCGGATGCTCGTGGGTATCGAACTCGGTGAGCCTGTCGATGCCAAAGAGGGGGGCAAAAAACAGGGCCTGAAAGCGTCGCCGCAGAGTCTCGTCGCGGTGATGCAAGAGGGCAAAGTCGTCATCGGGGTGCGCCTCCCGATGGGCGGCGATCGCCTGTTGGAGCTGAGCCACAATCGGGTCAAAGGCGCCTTGTTGATCGAGCCAATGCGCAAAGAGATGCACGCCCACATAGGGCAGACGGGGCTGTACGCGGACGATGTCGGCGCTGGGGGCCGCAGGCCGATGACAAGGGGTGTGGCGAGGGCGTCCCTTGGGTCGATTCAGCTGCCACTGACGTCGCAAGCGGTTGAGATGGCGGACACTGATGTCAAGAGGCGCATGACTGTGGGCTATCTTGTCGAGCAGGAGCCGACTGGGGCACTGGGGCTCTTCATGAAGTAAGTGTAGGACCAACGCCTTTTCGATGTCACTGCACTTTCGACCCGCACAATGGGATGGACTTGAAGGCAAATGGAGTTTAGGCTGATTGAGGGCAACGGGCATGACTTGATCCTTCTTCAAATGGATGCAAGATCAAATCTGCACGCTTGCCTTCAGGAGTCAATGCCCATTTTTATTCTCAATGCAATCAATGGGTTCTCGTCGTAATCCCCGAACCGTGCTAGGAGTCAGTACGAGGAATGCCGCTATGCACAATTGGAACACGGAACTGGCCATGACGTACCACGAAGAAACCAAACATTCGTACGACAGCGTGTATCGTAGCCGACACTTTTTAGATTGGGCAAACCAGCCCCGCCAGTTTAAACTCTATCCTGGCCTGGAGGCGATACTCCTGCCGGCCGATCTGCCTGTGACGCAGATACCGGCGCTCCTGGCCATGGCCTCTCCTGGCGAGCCGACTGTCACGACGCCATGGCCGACGCTCCACGACCTCGCCTATGTCCTCTTTTATGCGGCTGGCGTGACCAAGCGTCGTGTCTATCCTGGACATGGCGAGATGTTGTTTCGCGCCGCGGCCTGCACTGGGGCTCTCTACCATATTGATCTCTACCTGACTGTGTGTGATGTGCCTGGTTTACAGGCCGGGCTGTATCACTTTGACCCGCACGATTTCGCCCTCCGCCAGTTACGTCAGGGAGACTATCGCCGCGTGCTGGTTGAAGCGAGTGGCAACGATCCAGCGCTCCAAGAAGTGCCAGTACTGGTGATTGGCAGTGACACGTTCTGGCGCAACTCCTGGAAGTACCGTGCACGTGCCTATCGCCACAGCTTTTGGGACGCCGGAACGATACTCGCGAATCTTCTAGCTGCCGCCAACGCGCGCACACTGGCAGCCCACCTGACTCTCGGTTTTGCTGACGACCCAGTGAATGCCTTGCTGGACGTAGACACCAATCGCGAAGTCGCGCTCTTCCTGGTGGGGTTGGGGTCTGGAGCACCTCTTCGCACCGCTGTCCCGCCTGTGACGCCCTTGCCTATTGAAGTCGCGCCGCTCTCCGCGGAGGAGCATGACTATCCCGCTATCCACATTATGCATGCCGCTTCATCTCTGGAGAGCCCTGAAGAGGCTGCGGAATGGCGCGGTGCAGTTCCGGAGGCGCCCATGCCCCCTCTAACTGGAGAGATGTTTCCCCTCTGTCCGGATGCGGCGGAGAGTCTACCGCCTGCGGCCCTGGAAGACGTCATCCGTCGTCGCGGCTCGACACGACAGTTTGTCCATCAGCCGCTCTCTCTCACGCAGCTGTCCAACGTGTTAGTGCAGGCAATGCAACCGATCCCAGCTGATTGCCTGGCGGCACCAGGGAGCCGCATCAACGATCTCTACCTCATTGTCAATGCTGTTGCTGACTTACCACCGGGGGCCTACGTTTTCCACCCGCAGGAGCAAGCCATCGAGTTGTTACGTACTGGCGACTTTCGTCTGGAGGTCGGCGCACTCGCGCTCGGGCAGGAGTTTGCCGCTGAGGCCAGCGTCGCCATCTTTTGTCTCTGTGATCTGTTCGCGATCCTGGAACGCTTCGGCAATCGTGGTTATCGAGCGGCGCAGCTCGAAGCGGGGATCTTGGGCGGTCGCATGTATCTAGCAGCGTATGCACAGGGCTTTGGGGCCTCTGGGTTGACATTCTTCGATGATGATGTGACAGCCTTTTTCTCGCCCCATGCGGCCGACAAAAGCGTCATGTTTCTCAT
>VBOG01000153.1 GCA_005877815.1 Nitrospirota bacterium | reverse complement strand
AATAAACGGCTCGAGCACAGTCCTGCATTTTCGCTACGTCGTCGTTGGAGCCGCGTCCCCGCCGTAACTGCGCGCCGTTATCCTACGAATGTATGCTTGGACCCTCCTAGCCGGGGTACAAGTAATTGATGCAGTCCGCCACTTCAGTCCCGGTGTCGACCGATCCCATGGAGTCGGCGAAGACCGCCGGTCTCCAATACGTCACTGACGCGATGCCCGGCTTTCGGCGTAAACGCTCCGGCAAAGGATTCACATATGCCGGCACGGACGGACGCGTTGTCCGTGATCCTGAGATATTGTCACGCATCAGGGGTCTTGCGATTCCTCCGGCATGGATCGATGTCTGGATCTGTCCAGTGCCGCACGGGCATCTTCAGGCTACCGGCAGGGACGCCAAGGGGCGAAAGCAGCACCGGTATCATTCACGATGGCGGGGGATTCGGGACGAGACCAAGTATGACCGGATGATCGCGTTCGGAGGGGCGTTGCCCGGTATCCGTCGCCAGACGGGACGGGATTTATCCAAACCGGGCCTGCCGCGCGACAAAATTCTCGCGACGGTGGTCCGTCTTTTGGAGTCCACGCTGATCCGCGTCGGGAATGAAGAATACGCGCGCCAGAACGACTCGTTCGGCCTCACGACGATGCGAGACCATCATGTGGACATCAACGGCTCGACCCTGCGGTTTCAGTTTCGCGGCAAGAGCGGCATCAAGCATGACATCGATCTCAAGGACCGCAGGCTTGCGAAGATCGTCAAGCGCAGCCAGGATCTGCCCGGTCAGGAGCTCTTTCAGTATGTGGACGAGCAGGGCGAATGCCGAAGCATCGGATCCGCGGACGTGAACGACTACCTGCGACGCATAGCCGGACACGATTTTACGGCCAAAGATTTTCGCACCTGGGCCGGGACTGTCCTGGTAGCACGGGCATTGTGCGAGATCGATGCAAGCCGTTCCAAGCATCAGGCCAAGCGAAACCTCATGAGGGCGATTGAGTCGGTCGCCAAGCGGTTGGGCAACACCAAAGCGGTCTGCCGGAAGTGCTACATCCATCCGGCAGTCATCGACACGTACCTTGAGGGTGCGTTGCAGGAGGTATTGCAGCCCCTCGATCGCGAAATGACGGACCCCGAGGACGGCTTGCGCATCGATGAAGCGGCCATTTTGGCGCTCCTCGAGCGACGGCTCATGACGGTGCCGCGCGATGATGCGAAGGCCGCGAAGAAGGACGTCTCGCTGACGACGCTGCTTCGAAGATCTTTAAAACGGGCGTCGTGATGGGATGCCCAGATTTACCAGCATCTAAAGAGGGGACGATTCGTGCCCACGATGGATTTAGAGTATGAGCATGAATAAGGTCTCACATTGGACGAAGGGGGTAATGCAATGACTTGCAAAGATGTCATGACACCAAACCCGAGGGTCTGCACAACGGTCGCCAGCGCCCAGGCGGCGGCGGAACTGATGCGGGAAGAAAACGTGGGCGTCATTCCGGTGGTAGATGAAACGTCGAAGAAGCTGGTCGGAGTCATCACGGACCGGGACCTGTGCCTGGCTGTCGTCGCCACGAGCAAATCCCCGCAAAAAGTCGTCGTGTCCGATATCATGAGCAAGGAGCTCGTGACCTGCAAGCCCGAGGAGGACATCCGGAACTGCGAAGAGCGGATGAAAGCGCATCAAATCCGACGCATTCCCGTCGTCGACGAGAACGGCCGCTGCATCGGCATCATCTCGCAAGGCGATTTGGCCGTCAGGCTCAGTCAGCCCGAAGAAGTTCATGAGACAGTCCGAGAGATTTCCAAACCGGGGCGTTCCCAAGCCGCGTGACGTAACCTCGGGAATCAGGGGAGATGAGATGATTCGGAAACTTGAATCGGGCGAATACAGGCTGTATTCCAGGAAGAAAAACCCAAAGACGGGTAAACGCCGCAATCTGGGGACTTTCAAGACGCTCACAGAAGCTGAACGGCATGAGCGAGCCGTGCAGTTTTTTAAACGTCGCGGATAGCATTTAAGAGAATGAAGCACATTGTCGTGATGGCTCTCGCCGTGCTGGGGCTCAGCCTCGGAGAAGGACTCGGGGCAGAGCCCGGCATGCCCGGCCAGGAGCCGCCCAGGATGCCAGAGTCCCGGATCGATCCGGGGATTCAGGTGGACCCCGGGCCCACGCGGGACCCCCGGGCCATTGTTCCTCCCGCGAGAAATCCGGATCCGGATATGGCCATCAATCCTGAAACGGCGCCGTCGTCCCGTTCGGAGCAAAGCAAAAAACGCGGCAAGGAAAAGGACGGGCGCCTGCCACGAGAAGGCCAAGCGGGGTCCGAGGGGGAGGGCGCCAAAGGGCCGGGCATTCCGTTGCCGAAATAATCGAGACCCCTATCCTACGAATGTATGCTGGCCCCACCGAGATGGACGGGGTAAAGAATGGTTGATGCAGCCCCAACTCACCCTCGGCCGGATCTTCGGCATCTCGATCGGCCTCCACTATAGCTGGCTGATCATCGCGGTGCTCATCACCCTGACGCTCCGCAGCATCTTTCATGACACGAATGACGCCTGGCCGGATGGCATGATCTGGGCGGCGTC
>VBOG01000027.1 GCA_005877815.1 Nitrospirota bacterium | reverse complement strand
CGGGTTCATGAATTCCAACTCGGGCGCTCTTGCGCCCGAGTTAACCGTGCCGTAACACGCCTGTAACGCGCCGATAATGGCGCATACGGTAGCCTTGTCTATAAAAGGAGATCTCATGACGACTGTACAGCAAACCCATGCCGTCACGGTCCTCGTACTGCTCCTTCTTGCCATCACCACGCCGCTACGCGCCGACGACGCCATCAAGCTCGACCCGAATCTCAAGACTTACTCCAAGGTCACCGGCGTCTCTGGCAACCTCAACAGTATCGGCTCGGATACGCTGAACAATCTGATGACGCTGTGGGCGGAAGGCTTCCGCAAGCAATATCCCAACGTCAAAATTCAAATCGAGGGTAAAGGGTCCAGCACCGCCCCGCCGGCCCTGATCGAAGGCACGGCGCAAATCGGGCCGATGTCCCGGCCCATGAAATCCACCGAGGTGGACGCCTTTGAACGGAAATACAAATATAAACCGACGGCGTTCCCGGTGGCGATCGATGCTCTCGCCGTCTATGTGAACAAGGACAACCCGATCAAAGGCATGACGATGCCGCAGGTGGATGCGGCGTTCTCCAAAAGTCGGCGGTGGGGATACAAGGAAAATATCCAACGCTGGGGTCAACTCGGATTGACTGCCGATTGGGCCAACGCCCCGATCAGCCTATACGGACGGAACTCGGCCTCCGGCACGTACGGTTTTTTTAAAGAGCACGCCCTTAAAAACGGCGATTATAAAGATGAAGTGAAGGAGCAGCCCGGTTCAGCCTCGGTGGTGCAGGGCGTCACGGAAGACCGCGCCGGGATCGGCTACAGCGGCATCGGTTACATGACGTCCGGAGTGCGGGCACTCCCGCTCGCTGAAAAGGACGGCATGCCGTTCAAAGAAGCCACGCAAGAGAATGCGATGGACGGGTCGTATCCATTGTGGAGAAACCTCTACGTCTATGTGAACAAGGCGCCCAACATGTCTCACCCGCCCGCCCCAGGCGCGCCGGGACGCGCCCCTTCCCAACTGGATCCTCTCGTGAAGGAATTCATCAAATTCGTTTACAGCCGCGAAGGCCAGCAAGTCGTGATCAAGGACGGATTCTTCCCGCTGTCCGCCGCGACCATTGAAAAGGAACTCAAGAAGTTTGAGTAATGACACTCTCGTCGCAGTTCCCAACGACCCGGGGCCGGCGATCACGCCGACCCCGCCGTCCATCGCAGCCCCGGCTGCCCGCCGGCGTGCCCGAACACTGGTCGACTCCCTCGCCGCGTTCTTTATCAGTCTCGGCGGCATCGGCATCATTCTCAGCATCCTGGCCATCTTGTTGTTTCTCGTCAAGGAAGTCGCGCCGCTGTTTTTTTGGCGACGGGGAAGCAGACTGGACAGTTTACCGCTTTCCCGTTAGATGCCTCTCACCAAGCCGCCGTGGTTGGCTTGGAGGAGCAGCAGGAGATCGGCTACACAGTCTCCCCGACTCGCATCGCGTTCTTCAGTCTGCCTTCCGGTCGTGTGGTGCATGAGCAGCCGATCGCGGTGTCACCCGCGTCCACCATGACCGCCATTGCCCGGTCATCCGGCAAAGAAGATCGCCTCGGCCTGGGCACAGAAGACGGCCGCGTGGTGCCTCTCGCAATTGATTTCACCAGCGCCTACGAGTCCGGCCAGCGCGTCATCAGCCCCAGCGCCTCTGTTGGATCGCCATTTCAGATCGATCCGACGGGCAAGGCTATCAGGCGGCTTGTCTATCAATTCTCGGACGCCGGCACCGGTGCCGTTGCCCTGACCGAAACGGGACGCGTCTGGTATGTCCGGAACTCGGGCGGGTCTCCGGTAGATCTGACGGCTAATGTATCGAGCACGGTCACCGCCCTGGTGTTGGACACGCGCAACGAAACCCTTTCGGTTGGAACCGCCGACGGGCGTCTCTTCCACTTTGACGTGCGGGAGGCTTCTCGGCCGGTCCTAACCGGAACCTCAAGCATCGCGCCCGCCGGCGTGGCGATCACGTCACTGGCGTACCTCATTGGGGACCGATCGCTGGTCGTGGGCACCGCTGCTGGAGAAGTATCGGTGTGGATGCCGGTGCGCGTCAGCGCCGAAAGCGATAGAACACACCTGCGGCTTATTCATCGGTTGGCGTCGCACCCGGCGGAGGTCACGGCCATTTCGCCCTCACAACGCGACAAGGGGTTCCTCACCGGAGATTCGAGCGGGAACCTGTACATGCATTATTCCACCTCCGAGCGCACGTTGCTGCGATTCCCAGGTGGTGACGCGATTCAGGCCGCATGGTTTGCCCCCAAGGCGAACGGCGCCATCGTACTCGACCGATCAGGTCAGGTGCGGACATACTCGATCCAGAACCCGCACCCCGAGATCACCTTCGCAACGCTCTTTCAGCCGGTCTGGTACGAAGGCTATGACAAGCCGGAACAGGTCTGGCAATCATCGAGCGGCGGCGATGATTTCGAGCCGAAATTCGGGCTCACGCCGCTGATATTTGGCACGCTCAAGGGTACGATGTATGCCCTGCTGCTGGCCGTTCCGCTCGCCGTGCTCGCCGCCGTCTATACCTCGATGTTCATGCATCCCGATCTTCGCGCCTGGATTAAACCGATCATTGAGATCATGGCCGCTCTCCCGACCGTTGTGCTGGGATTTCTCGCGGGACTGTGGATGGCTCCCCTGCTCCAACGCATCTTTCCTGCGGTCCTCGTCATGATGGTCGTCGTACCGGCCGCCGTGATCGCCGCCGCCGTGCTGTGGCAGCTCGTGCCCCGCAGTATGCGCGTCAATCTGCATGCCGGCGTCGAAGCGCTCGTGCTCGTGCCGGTGCTGATCGCCGCCGTGGCCGTGTGCCTGAGCCTGAACGGCCAGATCGAGTCCCTGCTCTTCGGGTCGAATTACAAAGGCTGGCTGGCTGATGTCTTCGGTGTTCGCTACGACCAGCGAAATGCCCTCGTCGTCGGCTTTACGATGGGTTTCGCCATCATCCCGATTATCTTCAGCATCTCCGAAGAAGCACTTTCGAACGTGCCGCGCAATCTCATTGCCGGGTCGTTGGCGTTAGGCGCCACGAACTGGCAAACGCTGTCCCGGCTGGTGTTCGTGTCCGCGAGCCCGGGAATCTTTTCCGCCTTGATGATCGGCTTCGGGAGAGCCGTCGGCGAAACGATGATCGTGCTGATGGCGACCGGCAATACGCCGATCATGGACTGGAGCATGTTCGACGGATTTCGCACGCTCTCCGCGAACATCGCGGTTGAGATCCCCGAAGCGCCTCACGGCGGAACGCTCTATCGCATCCTGTTTTTCGCGGCGCTGCTGCTGTTCGCCATGACGTTCCTGCTCAACACGGTCGCGGAGGTGATTCGCCAGCGGCTGCGGAATAAATACAGCCAGTTCTAATGAACGCGCAGATCAAAAAGTTCCTTGCCTCCGGCGAGCTGTTCATCTGGGGAAGTGGCGCCGGCCTTGCCCTCGCCGTCCTGATGGTCCTTGGGCTGCTGCTGCTGATCATCGTCAACTGCTTGGGCTATTTCTGGCCGGCCGACATTGTGGAAGTGACGCTTCGCGACGGCACGCGGCTCATGGGACAAATGGCAGGACGCGAAACCATTCCGCACTCCGCCACGCCCGCCATGCCGGAAGGCACAAGCCGCATCCGCCTGAAAATCGGCAACCGCGACATCTACGGCCTGGATTTCAAGTGGATCGACGAATCCCAGATTGTTTCGCGCGTGTTCCCGCCGGATGCCGTGCTGTTGGAACGCCGCGAATGGGGCAATCTGTACGGCCGTGTCAAAGCGGTCTACCATGGAGATCAGCAAATCGCCGGCGCTGCCGAGGCCGCGTGGCGGGAGCTGCTGCCCCTGGTACGGGATGCCGCACGGCGGCCGGAGCTGGCCACCGAATATTCCGTCCTCATGGCCGACGCGAACGGCCGCGAGAAATTGCTCCCCGTCGGGCAGATCCTCCGGGCGCTCCGACCCAATGACATGAGCGTGTACGGCAAGGCACTCGTCTATGCGTCGAATGTCTGGGCCGTCCTCACGACCGAACCGCGCGAAGCCAACACCGAAGGCGGTATTTTCCCTGCGATCTTCGGCACGGTGATGATGGTACTGATCATGACCGTGGCCGTCGTGCCGTTCGGCGTCATGGCGGCCGTCTACCTCAAGGAATATGCCAGGCAAGGGGCGATCGTCAGACTCGTCAGGATTGCCGTGAACAATTTAGCCGGCGTGCCCTCCATCGTTTTCGGCGTGTTTGGTCTCGGGTTTTTCGTGTATGCGGTCGCTTCCCAACCCGACGTTCGGAACCGGCGGGATTCTCTGGGCATCATTGACGCTTGCGCTGCTGACCGTGCCGGTTGTCATCGTTGCGACGGAGGAAGGTCTCTCGGCAGTGCCGCGCGATTTCAGGGAAGGCTCACTAGCTCTCGGAGCGACCCGATTCGGAACCTTGCGGCAGGTGATCCTGCCGTCGGCCTTGCCCGGCATTCTCACCGGCGTCATCCTGGCGATGGCGCGGGCTGCCGGCGAAGTCGCGCCGCTGATGCTCACCGGCGTCGTGAAGCTCGCGCCCGCGCTGCCGGTGGATGCCGTCTGGCCGTTTTTTCATCTCGACCGGAAATTCATGCACCTCGGCTTTCATATCTACGATGTGGGGTTTCAATCGCCGAACGTCGAGGCCGCGAAACCCATGGTCTACATCACGACCCTCGTCCTCATCATGGTGGTCGTCTCGCTCAACCTGATGGCCATGATGTTGCGTAATCGCCTGAGGAAGAAATATGCTGGTTCAGCTGTCTAGCATGCCACACCCCATCGCCATTCATATCCACGAGGGCGGCGACGTCAACGAAAAGCCGAAGGCATCCGAGCCCAAACTCGTCCTTCGCGACGTGAATTTCTATTACGGCAGGGCCCAGGCGCTCTTCAAGGTCAACATCACGGTCCCGAAGAATCAGGTGACGGCGTTCATCGGACCGTCCGGATGCGGCAAATCCACCCTGCTCCGCTGCCTGAATCGCCTCAATGACCTCGTGGAAGGCGCCCGTCTCGACGGCACCATTCTCCTGGACGGCGTCGATCTCTACAGCTCGCAGGTCGACGTGACGGACCTGCGGACCCGCGTGGGCATGGTGTTCCAAAAATCCAATCCGTTCCCGAAACCGATCTACGACAACGTCGCGTACGGGCCGCGTCTCCAGGGCATCCGGACCCGGGCCGACTTGGATCCAATCGTGGAAGAGAGCCTGCGGGGCGCGGGATTGTGGGATGAGGTCAAGGATCGCTTGTGGGAAAGCGCGTTGGGGCTGTCCGGCGGCCAGCAACAGCGATTGTGCATCGCCCGCGCGCTCGCCGTCAAACCGGATGTCTTGCTGATGGACGAACCCTGTTCGGCGCTCGATCCCATCGCCACCGGCCGGATTGAAGAACTCCTGTTCGCCTTGAAGGACGCGTTGACCATCGTGATCGTGACGCATAATATGCAGCAGGCCGCCCGCGTGTCCGATTCCACCGGCTTCTTCCTAATGGGCGAGTTGATTGAATTCGCGGACACCAAGAAGATCTTCACGACGCCGGACGACCGCCGGACGGAAGACTACATCACCGGACGATTCGGATAGAAAGGCGCTATGCACCGGCACCTCGATGACGAACTGAAAAGCCTGAAGGCCAAGATCCTCCGCATGGGCGGACTCGTGGAGGAACAGGTCCAGGGAGCGCTGCGAGCGCTGGTCGAGCGCGATGCGGACCTCGCGCGCAAGATCATCGACAACGACCGCCTGGTCAACACCCTGGATGTGGAGGTGGATGAGGACGCCCTCCGCCTGCTCGCATTGCAACAGCCTGCGGCGCGGGACCTCCGATTCATCACCACCGCGATGAAGATCTCCACGGAATTGGAGCGCATCAGCGATCTGGCCGAGAATATCTGCGAGCGCGCCATCGAACTGAACGAGGAACCGCAGCTCAAACCCTACATTGACATCCCCCGCATGGCAAACTGGGCGCTACAAATGGTAAAAGAGTCGCTGGACGCTTTTGTCAGCGGAGACTCGGAGTTGGCACGACGCGTGTGCGCAAACGACGATTTCGTGGATGATCTGACCCACCAGCTGTTCAGGGAGTTGCTGTCGTTCATGCTGGAGAACCCACAAACGATCACGCGGGCCATCCGGATCACCTTCATTGCCAAATATCTCGAGCGCATCGCCGACCACGCGACAAACGTCGCGGAACTGGTCGTTTACATGGTCGAAGGGAAAATCATCCGCCATACGCTCGGCCGGTAAATGCTCAAACTCGCGCTCCTGGACGTCGGCAGCAACTCGATCCACATGGTGCTGGCGGAAATCCAGGCGGACTTTTCGTACAAAATCATCGCCCGCCATAAGGATGTGACGCGGCTCGGCGATGAGACATTTAAAACCGGGATGCTCTCGGCGCAAGCCATTGCGAAGGGCGTGGAGACGATCCGTGGCTTCGGAGCCCTCGCCCGCAATCGCGGATTTACGCGAATTGAAGCGGTTGCGACAAGTGCGGTTCGCGAGGCGGCCAACGGCGGAGCACTCATCGAGGCCATCCAGCAGCAGACGGGCGTCCGTATCCGCATCGTCACAGGCTTGGAGGAAGCCCGACTGATTTATCTCGGGGTCAGGCAGAGCATGGCCTTTGACGATCGGAAGGTCTTGATCATGGACGTGGGGGGCGGGTCCGTGGAATTGATACTCGGCGACGGCCACAAACTGCTTCACGCCGCAAGCCTCAAGCTCGGCGCGATCCGGCTGTATGATCTGTATCTCAAGGACGAGGGCGGCTCCAGCGGCCCGCTGAAACGCCTCGAGGAAGCCGTCGAGGCGCAGGTCAAACCGGTCGGGCCGAAGTTTAAGAAACTGGGGTGGGATGAGTTCGTCGGTACATCAGGCATGATCGGCAACCTGGCGGAAGTCATGCACCGGATGAAAACCGGCCGATCCATTCCTCAAATCAACCTCTCCCGCTTCACCTATGAGGATGTTGTGTCGGTCGAGAAACTTCTTGCGAATACGCCGCTTGAAAAACGATCGGCGATTCCCGAGATGGATCCCAAGCGGGCCGACGTGATCCTGCCGGCCGCGGTGATCGTCAGGACGATCATGGAACGACTGGACCTTTCCGCCATGACGGTCAGCGATAAGGCGATCCGTGAGGGCATTCTGTATGATTTTATCGAACGTCACCGGGAGGCGATCCAGGCCGAACATGAGATCCCGAACGTCCGGCGCCGCGAAGTGATGCGGCTCGCCCGGAAATGCCAATACGATGCCGCGCACGCGCACCATGTCGTCAAGCTGTGCCTGCAGATCTTCGATCAGACCGCGGCGCTGCACGGCCTGGACACCACGGAAAGGGAATGGTTGGAGTTCGCGGCCATCCTCCACGACGCAGGGTACATGATCAATTCCCGGCAACACCACAAGCATTCCTACTACCTGATCAAGAACAGCGATCTGTCCGGGTTTACGGCCGAGGAGATTGAACTGGTCGCCAATGTCGCCCGCTATCACCGGAAGGCGATCCCCGAAGACGACCACAAGACGTTGAAGGACCTTGACCCGAAGCTCCGCGGCACGCTGGCCGTCCTGGGAGGCATTCTTCGCATTGGCAACGCGCTGGATCGAAGCCACTTCAGCGCGATCGAATCCTTGCGCTGTACCACGTCGTCCGACGCGGTGGAGATCACCGTTGCCGCCATGGATGACGCGGCCCTCGACATCTGGACGGCACGCGAGCGAGCCGATTTGCTGTCCCGCGCGCTCCGCCGTGAAATCCGGTTCACGAAAGCACCCCTGGAAGAAAGATCGCACGCATGACATCGAAAGCCGGCCCGCTCCAATCCCACGCCTATCCCGGGAAGTTGATCGTGGTGGAAGGCATTGACGGCTCCGGCAAGAGTACCCAACTCAGCCTGGTTCGCAAATGGCTGGAGTCCAGGGGCTTCAATATTTTCTTCACCGAGTGGAACTCTTCCGAACTGGTCAAGGAGACCACCAAGCGCGGAAAGAAGACCAAGGTCCTGACGCCTTTGACGTTCAGCCTCCTGCACGCGACTGATTTTGCCAATCGCATGTACCATCAGATTCTGCCGCCGCTGAAAGCCGGGATGATCGTGCTGGCCGACCGGTATATGTACACGGCGTTCGCGCGGGACACCGCCCGCGGCATGTCACCGCAGTGGCTCCGCCATCTCTATAGTTTTGCGATCAAGCCGGACCTGGCGTTCTATTTTAAAGTCCCCATTGAGGTGTCCGTCGCCCGCCTCCTGGGTGGAACCCGGGCGGAGCTCAAGTATTATGAAGCCGGCATGGACCTTGGCCTGAGCACCAACGTCGTGGAGAGTTTTAAGATTTTTCAGTCCCGGGCGCTCGACGAATACGACAAACTCGTGGATGAGTTCGGACTCACGGTCATCGATGCAACGCAGGAAATAGACGAACAGCAAGAGATGGTCCGAGAGATCGTCTCGAAGATGTTGGGGTCGTACAAACCCAAACGGGGCACGCATGCAAAGCGAGAAGCGATATTTTGGCGAAGGTTTGACATACCTGAGTCTGAAGGGACTCAAGGGCAAGCTGATCGCCATTGAAGGACCGGACGGCGTCGGTCGTTCGACCCACATCGAAGCGATCCAGAATTGGCTGGAGGTCCAGGGGTACGGAGTTCTCACCACCGGGTGGACGCGTTCGGCGTTGATGTCGAAGACCATCGAAATTGCGAAGCAGGGCAACATTCTCGATCCATGGAGCTACAGCCTGCTCTACGCGACCGATTTCGCCGACCGCCTGGAACACCAAATCATTCCCGCGCTCCGCTCCGGCTTTGTAGTATTGGCCGACCGGTATATTTATACCGCCTTTGCGCGCAATGTCGTGCGCGGTTGCGACCGTGTGTGGATGAGGGATGTTTTTGGCTTTGCGGTCGTCCCGGATCTCGTGTGCTACCTGAGAATCGACGTCGACACCCTGGCGCTGCGGGTCATCGAATCGAAGGGCATGAATTACTGGGAGTCGGGCATGGATATGCGCCTCGGCGCGGACCTCTACGAAAGCTTTAAAAAATACCAGGGTCTGCTCATTGAGGAGTTCGACCGGATGGCCGAAGAGTTCGGGTTTCAAGTCGTCGACGCCCGTCGCCCTCCGGAAGAGATCCAGGAAGCGCTACGCGCCCGCATTTTGCCTATCCTCACAGGAAGCGGCCGCCGCGCGAGAGCTGCGGAGAAATTAGCGGAGAAAGCGGAGAAATTAGCCGAGAAAGCTGAGGCGAGCAAGGATCACGCCCCCTCCGCATGATGACAGAACGCCACAGAAATGATTGAAGTCATTTTTCTCAGACACGGGATTGCCATGGACCAGGAAGACTGGGACGGCGACGACCGGAGCCGTCCCTTGACCAAAGAAGGCGCAGATCGCACAAAGTCGGCCGTTCGAGGCTTGCGGGCGCTGAAGGTCAGGGCCGATATCCTGTGGTCCAGTCCGCTCAAGAGAGCGCGTCAGACGGCCGAGATCGCGAAAACCGAACTGCCGTTCACATCCAAGATCGAGTTGATCGAAGATTTGTCTCCTGAGGCCGCGCCGGATGCGTTGATCGCGCGACTCGCCGACTTGAAACGGGGCACCATCGTCTTTTGTGTCGGACATGAACCGCATCTCAGCACGACCATTTCCAGCATGATTTCAGGCAAAACGGCCGCCTCCGTCGATATGAAAAAAGCCGGAGCCTGCTCCATTCGATTTACGGCGGGTCCCAAATCAGGCGCGGGTGTCTTACAGTGGCTGGTGTCCCCCAAAATACTACGGCTGTTGGGAGAATAGTATTCGGCCCTTGCTTGACACCCCTACGGCCCTTCGCTACCCTCCGCTCATGAATGTCGCCCGCAAGATCCTTGTCATCGAAGATGAACGCGACATTCTTGACCTGGCCTCCCACTACTTCGAAAAAGAAGGATTCCGTGTGCGGACCGCCGTTGACGGCGCCGCGGGACTCGCCGCCGCGCGGAAAGATCATCCCGATGTGATCGTTCTGGATTTGATGCTTCCGGGCATGGATGGCTTGGAAGTGTGTAAAAAGTTGAGGGCGGATTCCGCGACCGCTCTGACACCGGTCATCATGCTCACCGCGAAAGCCGAGGAGACCGACAAGATCGTCGGGTTGGAGCTCGGCGCCGACGATTATCTGACGAAGCCCTTCAGCCCCAAGGAACTGGTCGCACGCGTGAAGGCGCTGCTGCGCCGGACGGAAAGACGGGAGCAGGAACCGCAACAGTACGTCTACGGGACGCTGCGCCTCGACAGCGCCCGGCACGAGCTGCGAGTGGCAGACAAAGAAGTCGAGTTGACGGCGAAGGAATTCGGTCTTCTCGAACAGTTGCTCAAGAATCCAGGGCGCGTGTTGACCCGCGACGTCTTGCTCAATGCCGTGTGGGGCTATGACTATCACGGTACCACGCGGACTGTGGACGTGCATGTCCGGCGCCTGAAACAAAAAGTGCCTGCTCTCGAACACAACATCCTGTCCGTGAAGTCCCTCGGCTACAAACTGCGGGAACGCGAAGGCCATTGATGCGGCTTCCGCTTCGATGGAAAATCCTGCTCGGCTATCTCGTCGTTGCGGGTCTCACGCTCGGCGCCGCCGGATGGTTCGCCCTGGATGCGCTGGAAGCCAAAGACATCGAAGAGTTGCGGACCAGCCTCGCGGCGCAAGCTCACCTCGCCGGCCGACTGTTTGCCACGCCTCTCGCCCGCACACCGGCAGACTCCCGGGACATCGATAGCTTGGCGGACCGCCTCGGTGACGCAATTCACGCCCGCGTGACCATCATCGGTGCGAACGGTGTCGTCCTGGGCGACTCCTATGAATCCGGCGAGGCCTTGCACCGGATGGACAACCATCTGATGCGACCGGAGGTGCGGGACGCTGCCGCGACAGGCCTGGGTGTCAGCATACGGGTCAGCAGCACGCTCGGCATCCGTATGCTCAATCTGGCCCTTCCCATCCGCACCACCTCCGGACCGGATGTCCGCTCGCTTGGATTTGTTCGACTCTCCGTTCCTCTCACTGAAATTGAGGCCCATCACCATACACTGCGTGGCTTACTCGCCGTCGCACTCGGCGGAGCGTTTCTCGTCTCGCTCGCGTTGAGCTATCTCGTCGCGCGGGGGATCACGCGTCCGTTGGCAGACATGATCAGTACCGCAGACCGTCTGGCCCGTGGAGAACTCCACGGGACCATACGGACGCGCTCGAACGATGAGGTAGCGGACCTCGCCCACGTGCTGAACCGGATGGCGACTTCGCTCGCGGAGACGATCCAGCTCTTGTCCGAGGACCGGGCCCGTATCGCGGCGACGCTGGCCGCCATGGAAGAGGGCGTGATGGTGCTGTCATCAGACGGAACGGTGCGCCTCATTAACCCCGCGATGGAACGGATGCTCGGACGACGGCAGGCGGAGGTCGTCGGCCGGACCGACCTTGAGGCCACCCGCCATCCTCATCTGAATGAGTTTATCGCGCAGGTGCTGCGTCACGGCGGTTCACTCGCGACCGAGATCACGATGGGAAGCAGCCCCGCACAGACGTTCCGGGTGCAAGCCTCGACCTTGCCCAATCCCGGAGGCCAGACCCAAGGAGCCGTGTTCGTGTTTCATGACATCACCGATCTCCGGCGCCTGGAACAGGTCCGCAAGGGCTTCGTGGCCAATGTGTCACACGAGCTCCGCACGCCGCTGACGGCCATCAAAGGCTACGTGGAGGCGCTCCAAGACACGGGCGAGAACCCGCAGGAACGGGACCGGTTTCTCGACGTGATTCGTCGTCATGCCGATCGCCTCGACTTGATCATCACCGATCTGCTGCTGCTGTCGAAGATCGAAAGCGGCCTCATGCCGCTGAAGCTGGGGCCGGTGGCGCTTTCCGCTCTCGTGGACCGCACCGTCGCGTCTCTGCAACCCGTGATCGAGCGAAAGCGACACAGGATCGTCAAAGACTTTCCGCCCGACTTGCCACCGGTCCTGGGTGATGAGGAGCGGCTCGGGCAGGTCTTGTCGAACCTCTTCGAGAACGCCGTGAAATACACGCTTGACGGCGGCACGATCACCGCGTCCGGCCGCGCCGATCATGATGCCATGCTCCTGACGCTTTCCGATACCGGCATCGGCATCCCGCCGCAGGACCTGCCACGCGTCTTTGAACGGTTCTACCGAGTGGATAAAGGTCGCTCGCGGGACATGGGGGGAACCGGACTTGGCCTCTCGATCGTCAAGCACCTGGTTGAAGCCCATGGCGGTACCGTCATGGCCGCCAGTCCTCCCGGTGGAGGCGCGTGTTTCACCATTCGTCTCCCAATCACGCCCGGCCATGCCTGATCTGTCCGTCCGAGAGGCAAGGTGGCTTGACAACGTGGTCCGTATCGCTTACGCTCAGCCCGCTTCCGGCTTTCTAGGAAGCGCCAAGCTTGCAGCATATTCAATGTGGGACAGAAGGAGCCGAGTTCATGTCGAGTGTCGTCAAGAAGCGGAAGAAGAAGATGCGGAAGCACAAGCACCGAAAACTCCGCCGGCGCATGAAATTTGCGCGCCGTAAAGGTTAGTCTCGCTTCGCATAAGGAGGCGTCACATGGTGGATGGCAAAAAGATCCGCATACGAGTCCGCACCGTCAACGCGATCTACGTGGGCGACATCATCGTCCCCGCCATGCGCAACCGGGTCTCCGATCTGTTCAATGACGAGAAAGTGACCTTCATCAATCTGACGGATGTCACCATCGACAATGCCGTTGATAACGAAGATTTTGTGTCGCTGAACAAGAATCATATTGAATCCATCACCATCGTAGACTAGCCCGCATCCTTCCGACCGTTTCGTCAAGACCTTAGGTTTTCATGTCTCGTTTCGGCAGATTCACCGCCTACCTCCGCCCCTATCGACTGCGCATGGCGATCGCCGCGGGGTTGATCATGGCGGTCGCCGGCATCAATCTCGGCATGTTGTGGATCGTCCGCCGCTTGGTGGATACCGTGCTGGTGCAGCGGGACCCGGCCTCCCTGGACGCCGCCGTCGTGGAACTTGGGGGCCTGTTCCTCCTGCAGGGGTTGCTGGTGATGGGGCATACCTACCTCACCACGTCCATCGGCCAGCACGTCATGGCAGATTTTCGGACTCACCTCTTCACCCATCTGCAATCGCTGTCACTCAGTTTCTTCGCGTGGCGGCGCACCGGCGAATTGATGTCGCGGGTGATGAACGACGTCACCGCGTTGCAGCACACACTGACGGACGCGCCGATCGACGCCGCCAAACAAATCGTGACGCTGGTCGGCGGGGTCGCCATTTTGTTCCTGATGAACTGGCGGCTCTGTTTGCTCATCCTTCTCCTCCTGCCGGCCATTGTCCTGGTCGCGAGATTTTTCGGCCGCCGCCTGAGGGCCCTTTCCACCGGCATTCAGGATGAGACGGCCCATTCGTCCACGATCCTGGAGGAAGTCATATCGGGCATCAGGGTGGTCAAGTCATTCGTACGGGAGGACTACGAGCGCGGCCGCTTCGCGGCCCAGATCCAGCGCACCTTGGACATTGTCCTCAAACGGGCGACCATCATGGCCATCTTCGTCCCGACGATTACCTTCGCCACCTTCGCCGCTGCGGCGGCCGTCCTCTGGTACGGCGGGACCCAGGTCATCCGAGGCGCCATGAGCCCCGGAGATCTGGTCGCTTTCGTCCTCTACGCCGGGCTCCTCATCGGACCGTTCGGCACGTTCGCGCGTTTCTTCTCGCAGATCAAGGAAGCGCAAGGCGCGCTGGAACGGGTTTTTGAGATACTTGACTCGAAGCCTGAGGTGGCCGATGCCCCATCGGCGCGTCCCTTGCCGTCCTTGGAAGGAGATGTCACGATGCAGCGGGTGAGCTTTGCCTATGATCCGCGGTCCCCTGTTCTTCGCGGTATCAGCTTCGTGGCTCACGCCGGCGAAGTCGTGGCCATCGTCGGACCCACGGGCTCTGGCAAGACGACATTGATCAATCTGCTGCACCGCTTCTACGACCCGACCGAAGGTGCCGTTACCATGGACGGCCACGACCTGCGGTCCGTGACGCTCCGAAGCTTGTACGCGCAGATCGGCCTCGTGCCGCAGGAAACCCATCTGTTCGGCAGCACCATCCACGAGAACATTCTGTATGGCCGGATCGAGGCCGACGAGAAGGACGTGACCGCCGCCGCGCGCGCCGCAAACGCACACGACTTCATCACGGCGTTTCCCGATGGCTATGAAACGGTGATCGGCGAGAAGGGCATCAATCTCTCCGGCGGTCAGCGCCAGCGAATCGCGATCGCACGGGCGGTGCTGAAGAATCCGCGGATTCTGATGCTCGATGAGGCGACCTCATCGCTTGACAATGAGTCGGAGCTGTTGGTGCAGGACGCATTGGACCGTCTGATGAAAGGCCGCACCACCTTCGTGGTCGCCCACCGATTGAGCACGATCCAAAAAGCGGATCGCATTCTCGTGCTGGAACACGGCACAATCGTCGAAGAAGGCACGCACGAGGCGCTCCTCGAGCGCAAAGGGCTCTACTATCACCTCTACACGCTACGACTCGCAGAAACTTCGGATGCGAAGATCAGCTAGGCAGACCAGTGCGCTCGGCCACCTGCAAGCTCAGAAACTTAAATCAGTACAAGGTGAATAGGGCGGGTGACGTCGAGTGGGACCCGGGCGGAGCGCAGGGTCGTGGAGCCGGATCTTCGACGGCCGCAATGGCGGAAGGACACGAGCACGTCCGGGTGACTCGACGGCAGGACCAGCCGACCGGTGATGGCTGATCGATCTTATTTAATCTTCGAGAAATCGACGTCCCAACTCATCGCGTCGCCGACTTTCGGGTACAGCGTGATCTTCGTCATCGCGTTCGGATCGAAGCTGCCGTACGCGAATGACGCGGCGATCTTGCCGCGGTAGGCCGGCCCCTCGGCATTCTTCTTCGCCTTATCGGGTTTGGCCATCTCGCCTTTAATCTGCCGGCCATCTTGCTCCATGGTGGCTTGGGCATCTTCCGCAAAATCGGCCGTATCGCCGCAGAAATCGAACACGATCTTCAGCCGCTTCGACTCCGCCGTCTTCTGGATGGCCTCCTCGACCTTGTCCTTGTCCTGTTCTGCCTTTTCGGGATTCGCGGCAATGACCGCGCCCAAGCGGTTCAACCCGACAGTCTTGGTCTGTATTTCGCCGCCGCCGCCGCATAGGTCTTTGGAGAGATCGGCGCCGAACCGGGTCGGAATGGTTTTTACATCCTTCATCTGCTTGCCGTCTTCGACCGCCTTCTTGACTGTCGCAGGGTCGAGATTGACGTCAATCGCCTCTCCCATTCCGGAAAACAATAGCAGCACTCCCGCTGCCAAGCCCATCCGCTGTATCCATACGCCGACGACCATATCTTTCTCCTTCTCCCTCTCAACCATGCGCTGCCAAACACGTGAGTCATTCTAGAAAAAGTTACGCACGATTGTAAATTGTAAACGGGCGAACATCAATCTTGCGCATAAACGGTGCCCCTGCTAAAGTACCTGCAATCGCAAATTTCTCGAACACTCAATCTTATTAGATTTAGGAGACCATCGTGGAAGACAAGCTGATTGCAAGACTTAAAGACGTACTTAAAGAGTATAAGGATATCTCATTGGATTATGTGGTCGAGCAGGTCCGCGAGATCACAAAGAAAAGGACCATGAAGGCGTTCCATGTGAACCAGCATATGCCGCAGGGCTATGAAGATCAGGGCGCCTTTAACCTGCTCATCGTGACGGCCGGCAACACATTGTTCGATTGCGTGGTTGGCGAAGAATACTTTCGTTACGACGCCATCGCGGTGAAGGCGATCGAGAAATTCCAGGTCATCGACGGGATGTGGGAAAACAAGGAATCCAAGAAGTCGGAGGCGTTCATTAGCCTGCGCCTGTCGCATGGCGACGAGAGCCATATTGCCTTGGCCTTGGAAGACGGCGACCGACCGAGCCTCAAAGCACTCGCCGACCTCGTGCTGTCCATCCGCAACCCCGAAGCGTAAGCACGGCAACTGTGACCCGTGCTCTTGCGCGGGTCCTGCCGCCGCATTACCCAAACGCGCTCTTGGCGTTGCGACATCGCGGCCGTCGAAGATCCGCGCAACGCCACTGCGCTCGCTTGGGTCCCATGCAGCGTCTCCCGCGCAAAGTCCCGAATCCAGTTTGCGGGTGGCGCGTAGCGGGCGCCCAGAGATCGGCGCGAATAAGTCCGCGCCAGGCTTCCGCTGAGCGCCCGATCGCATGGGCTGCTGAGCGACAGGACCCGCTCTTGGACCGAGTCCTTTATTTCGCGAGCTTCGTAATAACCTTCCATTCTTCGGGCGTCACCGGCTGGACTGAAAGCCGTCTGCCGCGCCGAAGCAACACCATCTTTGTGAGTCCCTTCGTTTTTCGCAATTGGTCCAACGTTATCGATTCTTTGAACCGCTTCACCGCTTTGATGTCCACCATATCCCAAATCGGTTTCTCGCGCGTCGCCTTCGGATCATAATGCCCATCTTTCGAATCCCACTGCGTATGGTCGGGATAGGCTTCGCGCACAACCTCCGCTGTGCCAACCACCGCAGGAGGGTCGCAGTTGCTGTGATAGAACAGCACCTTGTCCCCGACCCGCATCTCTCGCATGTAGTTCCGCGCTTGATAGTTCCTGACCCCGTCCCAGTGATTTGTGGAATGGTGGGAGCGAAGGAGATGATCAAAGCCGAACGTGGTAGGTTCGGATTTCATGAGCCAGTAGCGAGGCATGTGCGTTCTCCGTTTCCTGAAATGAAAACGGAGTATAACATGCCGTCGGTCTACGGTGTCATAACGGCCTTCACACGACGCAGCGTTATGACGCCCGTTTCTTGGACTTCGATGAGTCCGGCCCTCGACTGTCTTCGCCTTGCTCTTCCTTCACGCGCTCGGCATAATCCTCTGCGGACGCCGGATCCAGTTCCCATCGTTCTTCATCGCGCGCCGCTTCTTTGTCGCCGATTCGCAACGGCTCGTCATCGGCGTACGGAAGCCCCACAGCAGTGCCCACCTCCGACACGATGTCCTGATCCGGCGTCGGATTCGATCCGCCGACGGTTTCCTCGCCGACATCCGCTTTGTCCCAGGCAGCATCCACATCCCCTGCGCTTAGCTTCGGCGACTCGGACGTGTGCTCGCGCATCCGGCGCGCCAGCAGGTCTCGGCCAGCGGCCAACTGCTGCGCCTCCGAAAATTCGGCGCGGACTTCATCGTTGGAGGCGTATCTCCCGCTCGACGACGGGCTCTCGTGACGCGGCTCCCGCCCCCTGGACCGGGGACGATTCGGCTGCGGCTGTTTCTTTTTCCGAGGCATATTGCTCCTCCCTCAACATTAGGACGCTTGCTTTCCGTGATGCTGTTCCTCCGTCGCATGCTTCGCGGATTCCATCACCTGCTTGAAACGCCGCAGGTCTTCCTCGATCTGCCGCCCTGGGTCTTCCCCGAAGAGCGTGGCGAGGACGGCGCCGACCATGCCGCCCGGCGGGTCATACTGAAGGATGACCCGCACCTCGGTACCGCTGCCAATGGGAGCGGGCGTGAAATGGACGGACCCGGCATTGTCCACGTCGGCCCCTTCGAGAGAACACCATCCGATGATCTCATTCGGCTTTTCATTAATGATCTTCGCCTCCCAACTGACCGTCATGCCCGCGGGCGCTTTCACCGTCCACTCAGAATGCGTCTCGTCGATGGCCTTGACCCGCTTCAGATGGCTCATGAAGCGCGGGAGGTTTTCAACATTCCGCCAGAAGCGATAGAGCTCTTCAGGGGATCGGTCCACGGTGATGGTCTTCTCGACCTTGATCGCGCGGCCCGTTCTGACTTTCCGCCGGCCGAGGGTATTGGTGCTGATGCCCAGGGCTTCATACACATTGCAGTGGCCGGTGAGGCCGCGAAACACGAATGCTCCACCGAGCAACGACAAGGCCCGGGCCGGCCAGCTTCGGCGGCGCAGACCATACGCAGTGAGGGCGCCTCCGATCATCGAGGACAGCCATCGCTCGGAATCGTTGACGTTGATGTGTCCCCGATTCTGCGGGACATCCTCTCGATGCGGCTGGTATTGTGCGTCCGCTTTTTTCCTGGCTGGCATGTCATCCTCCTTCGAGCGGGTGAGTTGAGTGGTTCTTCACACCCTACAAGAAGCGGCGCATCGAATCTTCCACCCATTTGTGGAACGCAGATTTATGGAGCATCGGAGTCTCGAGAGGTGATCAGGAATGTTTGGCAATACCGGGAATCGGCGGAATCGGTTGGGGCGGCGTCGGCTCTGGCGGGATGGGACCAGGCCCCGGAGGATTCGGTTGCGGGGGCGTCGGGCCGGGCGGCATCGGGTCAGGAGGCAGCGGGTCGGGTGGACGCGGGTCCACCCGATGTCTGATTGTTCGGCCTCCCGGGATCACGCCGATGTTATCCTCGAAACCCTCGCGACGTGGAGCTGCCATCCGACGTCCACGCGGTGCCTGTGTGGCGCGAGCCGTTCTGCAAGACGTCATAGGCAGCGCGGATGCCCGCCAACCATCTCTTTGCAGTCGTCGCGATTGCCGTGGCACCGCCGTGAAGGGACCCATACGTCTCCTGAATGGTATTGCCGATGGTCCCCGCCACTTCACCGAATGGTCGCACCGCCGCCACCGTCTGCCGGAGGTCGGCCGTGACGGTATTGAGGGTCCGTACCGTCCGTGTAATCTCCGGCAGCAGGATCGGCAATTCTTGGTTAATCCGATGGAGCGTGCCTTCCGCCTCTTCGGCGATCTGTCGAAGCCGCATCAAAACAGGGACCACGAGCACCACGAAGACGACGGCCGCCGCCGCAATGATTGCGATCGCGATATCCACTATCATAGGCGTCTGACTTCCGCTAGGGTCTCATTCCATTCATGGTCATCCACGATTCCGTCCCGTTTCCTGGGCGCCTCTCATCGCCTCCTTGCCAGTCTCATAGGCTTCGCGGCCGCGTTCCTTCACAGTCTCATAAGCCTGCTTGCCGCGCTCGAGCGCGGAATCGAATGTCTCCTTCGCTTCGCGGCCCCGCTCATACATTTCGTCCTT
The DNA here is from genome assembly GCA_005877815.1 of Nitrospirota bacterium. Lineage (GTDB taxonomy): Bacteria > Nitrospirota > Nitrospiria > Nitrospirales > NS-4 > NS-4. Next base: position 4,366 of record VBOG01000027.1, on the reverse strand, counting down.
CGCCTTGCCGGCATAATCGCGAAGAAGCGTGCGAGTCTCGGTGCCCGATTGGGGCGCCAACAACAGCGCGATTCCCGCACCGATGAACGCCCCGGCCAAGAATGCGACCATTCCGAGGGAATAGTCATTACTCTCATTATGCATCTGTGACCCTCCTTGTTATTGAGAACGACCGATCATTGCTGAGTTTCGTGATCTGCTTCACCGCTCAGCGGAGAACGCCGAAGATCCACAAGAGGATGATCACGCTGAACGGCACGCCGAGCAGCCAGAGCAGGAACCCCTTTCCCATGATTCTCCTTTCCCGCTTCGAGTGACGCACACAAGAATTGTTTGACGCCCGGACCCTTCTCTGAGCCTAAAAGGACGCGCCAGGTCTCACAATACCGAAAAAGGGGGGGCGATGTCCTAGATACTGCGTAGCATCCTGTAGGCATTCCCAGTTCCTAGTTGCCTAGACTTTTCACTTCGATCAGAATGCGCAGCACGAACCTAAGGAGCCCTCATGCGCGTGCTCGTGACCGGAGGTGCGGGATACATCGGCAGCGTCGTGTCAGAAGAGTTGCTGCGTGACGGCCATACCGTCGTCGTGTACGACAGCCTGTACAAAGGGCACCGAGAGGCCGTTCCTGCCGATGCGGCATTCGTGCAGGCCGATCTTCTCGACAGCGCGGCGATGGGCGAGACGCTGACGCGCCATCAGATCGACGCGGTCATGCATATGGCGGCTGATTCGCTCGTGGGCGAGTCCGTTGCCGATCCGGCGAAATATTATCGCAACAATGTCGTCGCGGGACTGACGTTGCTGGATGCCATGCGCCAAGGCGATGTCCGAACGCTGGTATTTTCTTCGACGGCGGCCGTCTATGGCGAGCCCACGAAGCAGCCGATCGAGGAGACGGACCCGACCGTTCCCACCAACCCCTATGGAGACACGAAGCTCGCCTTCGAACGTGCTCTGGCATCGTACGACCGTGCCTATGGGATGCGGTCTGTCAGTCTCCGGTACTTCAACGCTGCGGGCGCGACAGCCCGCAACGGCGAGCGGCACGATCCCGAGACGCATTTGATTCCGCTGCTCCTGCAGGCGGCTGCAGGCGCGCGGCCTGAAGTGACCGTCCACGGCGCCGACTACCCGACAAAGGACGGCACTTGTGTGCGGGACTACATCCACGTCGTGGACTTGGCACGCGCGCATGTGCTGGCCCTGCGCGCGCTGGTCGAGAAGCGACGCGACAGCCGCATCTATAATCTTGGCTGCGGGGGAAAAGGCTACTCCGTGCGGGAAGTGATTGAAGCGGCGGCCCGCGTGACCGGCAAGCAGATCCCGGTGAAAATGGGACCGCGGCGCCCGGGCGACCCCGCCGTGCTGATTGCCAGTTCGGATCGCATCACGAAGGAGCTCGATTGGTGCCCGACATTACAAAATCTCGACGCGATCATCGAATCTGCGTGGACCTGGATGCAGTCAACGGCACGGACTACCCCAACAACTCGCGCAGGGAAAGCGCATTCTTGACGGCGTACCCCGAGTCGTCATTGTCGAAATACACATAGACGGCTGCCAGTCGTTCCCGCCACTGTTCGATTCGTTTCGCCCACATCTCGAGTGCCTTGGAGGAGTAGCTCCCCTGATATTTGCCGCCGGGTCCGTGCAACCGCACATAGGCGAAGTCAGCCGTCACCTCTTTCGCAGACTCAAAGCCCCCCAGATGGTAGATGCAGAACGCCGCATTGTGTCGCGTGAGGATGTCGTACACGGGCCGGACATGCCATGTCGCATCGCGAAACTCAAAGGCATAGCGATGGGAGGACGGCAGTGCGTTTAGAAATCCTTCCAGTCGCTCGAGATGACATCCCCAATGCGGCGGCAACTGGAACAAGATCGGGCCGAGTTTCTCCTTGAGGTTCTCAGCGGGAGGAAAGAATCTCGCCAGCCCTTGCTCCGGATCCTTGAGCTTCTTCATGTGCGTCAGAAAGCGACTCCCCTTGACCGCAAAGCAAAAATCAGGAGGTGTCATCTCGCGCCAGCGCGCAAAGCAATCCCCTGTTGGCAAACGATAAAAACTATTGTTGATCTCGACCGTGTCGAAACGATCGACGTAGAAGCGCAGCATGCGGTCTGCCGGAAGATCCGCTGGATAGAACGGCCCTCGCCAGTGCTTGTAATGCCAGCCGGATGTCCCGATGCGAATTTCGCACGACCTATGCGGCCGACATCCTCCGATTACTGTCACACGACGCGCCGCCGCGGCTCGGACGATTTCGTTGCCTGAGGCTCCACGCCCATCCCGCGCACATACACGAGTTCGGCACCCCACCATCCGGAGACGCCCAGCACCAGAATGCCGACCGCCGACAAGAGAGCCGGCAACGTCACGGACGCAGGATTTCTCCATCGCAGCACTAAGTCCACGATAAAGATGCCGACAAGAGTCAGGTTTAACAACATGTGAGTCTTCCCGATCCGCTGTGTCGTCTCGTCCGTAATGGACCGAAAATCAATGTACCCCGGAACGGCAGCGGCAAGCGCCCCGATGACCCCGCCGGCCATCGTGTAAAACGCCATCTCGTGCCAGATCGCCCCACCCCAGTCGAACGCATAGACCAGGTCGCACACAAACGAGAAGATCCAGAGTGCAATCGGAAATCCGACCAGCATCGGATGGAGCGGATGTTTTCCAATACTCGCAGGACTTGCCATAACGTGCCTCCTCTTCAACCGGATGCCAGCTGTTTGATCTTACGAAACGAAGGCAACCCCCACCCTTCCCCATTGGTAGGCTGTACCGACAGAACCCCGTCGCGAAGAGGCTGCAGCCCCTCCTTTTGAAGCCTTCCAAGGCCATGACCTGGTGCCGTAGCTTGACGAGACAAGGAGCCGACATGACGGTAACCGGGTCTCCTCTCCCATGGCGCGCGAAGGCCTCCGACTTGCGACCCATGCTCGCGGCTCTCGAAGATGCGCCGCTTCGAGATCCCCACCTTATCTATGAGCCGAAGTACGACGGCATTCGGGCGTTGATTGAGGTACACCCTGGAACGGGCTCAGGCGGCGTGCGAATCTGGTCTCGTCTCGGCAACGATAAAACCGCGCAATTCCCGGAGATCATCCGCGCGCTGGATCGCTTTCGACGGAAACTGAAAGCTCCCGTTGTTCTTGATGGCGAGATCGTGGCGCTGGATGAGGCGGGAGAGCCGACGGGGTTCCAACAGCTTCAGAACCGCATCCACGTGATGGACATGGCCCAGGGCGTAATGGTCACCGCCGTACGCCCCGTCGCCTTCATCGCATTCGATGTCCTGCGCGATGGCGATATGGACCTCCGCCCCTTGCCGTTGGCAGTCCGCCGCGTTCGCCTGGAGCGGATGTTCGGCAGCGCGCCGGGATCCATCCTGCGGCTCAGCGATGCGGTCCTAGCCGACGGGACCGCATTATACCGGCAGGCGCTCGATCACGGATGGGAGGGACTCATCGCCAAGTCCGTACAATCGCCGTACCGTACGGGCCGGCGAAGCGCGGAATGGCGCAAGCTCAAAATCGTGAAGCAGCAGGAATTTGTCGTTGGCGGCTGGACCGAACCGCGCCGATCCCGGGCTTACTTCGGCGCATTGCTGCTTGGGGTCTATGACAATCAAGGGCTGCGGTACGTGGGCCACACAGGAACCGGCTTTACTCACGCCTCGCTCGCCAGCCTGGATACATTGCTGCGAAAGCTGGAACGCGACACGAGTCCCTTCGTGAAGCGCCCCGCGACAAACGAGCGGCCGCACTGGGTCGCACCCAAGCTTGTGGCCGAGGTGAAATTTACAGAATGGACGGCAGACGGAAAGCTCCGTCATCCAACCTACCTGGGGCTTCGAGATGACATCGATCCCAGGACCATTCGCCGCGAACCCGTGGCGCGGTTGCATGAGACGTCGATGCGCGATGTGAAATAGTAGGGGCGATTAATCGCCCCTACATTTCGTTTGAACTACAACCAGGTCACTCTCTCCGCTGGCCGTATGTAGATCGGTTCCTCCACCTGGATACGCACGATCTCCTTGCCCGACTTGTTGAACCCGAGCACCGTGTCGTTGTACATCTCGAACTTGCGCCCGTGAATCTGGGTCTCGAACACCTTCGGCCCCGGAATCACGTCATAGCGGAACAGGATCTGCTGGCTCGCTCTCCACAGCTGCAGCACCGCCAACAGTTCACGGCTCGGCACGATGTACCGGTCGATGGCGTTATCCACGCCCGGCCCGAACATCTGCCGGATATAGCCGCGGGGCGCATGCCGCGGCGGGAAGTAGAAGCCGTTCGGCTCCGTCCCCCACTGCGGATACAAGGGCAGGGCCACCTGCTCCACGCGAATCGTGT
>VBOG01000029.1 GCA_005877815.1 Nitrospirota bacterium | reverse complement strand
AACTCCATCGCTGCCGGCTGGAGCGTTATCTGGTTCGCCGACTGGAAGGCCTGGGGAACCAAGTAGTTCTCCAACCCCTCCACCCCTGACCGATGTCTAGGTGTAAACCGACTCCGAATTTTCGAGGGAGGGCAGGACGCCAATACGGCGTCACTCACAACGGACTAATCCATAGGCAAGAGCATGTATTGAGAGGAAGTGTTTCAGGGAATGTAAGTTTCTTCCTCAACCCGCCGCCAATAACCGGCTTCGGCAGTCGCCTCCTTGATTTCAAGCGGTGCCCACTCCCTAATCCTACGCAGGCGATGGTTGCGGAACTTCTTGGCGACTTCGGCCTCCCGCTCGTGCTGGCTCGCGATATCGCCCTTATAGAGCTGCAAGTTGTGCACTCCTGCCGTGAACGCTCTGAATACCTCTTCGTCATCTGCGAACGCTTCCAGTACGAATTCCGTGAGGGGAGGCACCACGGGCGAACCGCTCTCATCCAGGTGAGTAGGCGGTACGTGTTCTGCTATTCGCCTTGCAGCGACGACTCCGTGAATGCTAACCCAATCTGCCACGACCTGCCATGGCAGTTGCGCGAAGATCGGGTACTTTCCCACAAGTACCCGCCACCCCCCACGAGCATCGTCCAAGATTAATGCGCCTAGCTCCTCCATCGCCTCTCTAGGCTGCTGCTTGCCCATTTCGGCTAAGAGGGCGGCCGCGGTGTGCGACTGGTTCAGCCCGGTGCTCAAGAGACCTACGGCCGCTAGTCCGAGCGCGCGCCTGATATCGAATCCGCCGAGCCTTTTAATGAGTCGCCCCCACCAGTGTGATTCTCGGCCTGGATTGGCGGCCGCAGCCGCAGCTAACCTCCAGACGAGCCCTTGAAGGGATTCTTCTTCCAGGCGAGTATGCCAGTCCGGGCGTTCCGTAATCAGGTACGCGCATATAATCAGCGCAGTCTCCGTTGCGGTGATGTTCCCCTTCTCCCCCTCAGCAACCAAGCGCTCCAATACAGATCTGAGTTGGCGAACATCGGGCTCCATATCCCCTACTGCGAGTGATCGCAGATAGGTGAGAGGCAGCTTGCCCTCGTCCACAAGGCGAATCGTCCTTTCTACTGCCCTGGTCATCGGCCCATCTACCCTGAACAGATCGAAAGCTAGCAAAGGATCCGATGCCTCGACGGAGTCGAGCAGAGCGTTGAGTCTGCCCAAATCCACCGACGGATTCCGAAGTGCGCCGATCAGGTACCCTCGCGCTAGAGCGCCGCCCTTGTACTGAACCGCCGCCTGAATGAGTTTTTCTAGGAGACGCGCATCTGTGTCGACTTTGGCCAACTCCTCGCCCAGATAAGCCGCACCTCGTGCTTGCTCCGAGTAAAGCCACGGGATTTCCTGATCGAGCAGGTTGCGATCAACAACAAGGCCGCGAGCTATCCCCTGCAGCTCCTCTCGCCATGGGCCCTCACGAACCATTGAGGGGCGCCACGGCTCGATTCCCACAGTACTCAAGAGTCGCGCGTGCGGATCAGAAGGCTGAAGTGCGCGACGCCAAGCGCGGACTTCCCCGAGGTACCCTTCGGGCGCCCACGGACTTTGCTCACCCTCGAAATGCAGGAACTCGTCGACGCCGCTGAGGACCTCTGCTAGGTTCTCCGCTTCAATCTTACCGGGCTCGAGAATCTGCTGAAGCTGTATAAGGCTGCCCATCTGCAAAAGCGCCCGTAAGTTCTAGCGGCTACCGCCTGGGCCTTGGTTCTGAGGGGAGGGTCTGAGCCCGTGGAGAGCTCAGCGAGCAATGAAAGTCCTGCCCGTATATGCTCGTTCCACTCTCGATCCGTCCGTGGGGTTGCTTCACCCGGACGCACTCTTCCCCCTAAGGGGGAGACCTCGAAGCGGTGCACCGAAACGCTAAAGATTTCCGCTAGAGCTGCGAACCCGAGGGCAGAAACACGAGGGTCAGTCGCTTTAATGCGCTTGTGCAGTTTCTTTAGGCGGGTGTCGAAGGGAACAGCGGTACCAGGAAGAGCGGCAGCGTACAGCCTCACCTAAATGGAGCTCGCGTTGTTACCAATAGCAGGTTCTGTCTCGCTCACGGCTAGGCGCAGAAGTACTTCCTCAGACTGGTCGAAGAATTCGGGAAACCAAGCCAGCCGTTCCAGCAGCCAGACAAGATTCCGACGTGATCCTGTCGCGACCCATCCCTGCTCCTCGTTGCGTATGGCGTCGATCTCATCATCTGAAGCTTTGACTACCAGTCGGTGGAGGCAGTCCAAATACGTCTCCGGCTGAATCTCTGTGAGAGCAATCAATCGGGCAATGGATATAGTTTCCCCGAGGTCGGAACATCTCAGGGATACTGCCCAGTCAAAAAAAACTGACCCCAAATTTGTCGTGCCCTCGGAAGTGCGGTTGTCCTAACCCGTTCTTGAAACTCGGCGAGGAGGTTGGGAGGAAGTCGTATGATCTGAGGCGTGACATAGAGAAAGCGCGTTGTCTTCGCGACGAAGCCAGGGCGATCGTGTAGTCTCCTGGCTACGTCGATGACTTTGTCAGCTTCCAAACCAACTAATCCACATAGCTGGACAAGCTGTTCTGAGACGCCCTCCGCATAGCCGACCTTTGGCAAGAGTGCCAATGCCTCCACAGCCTTTCGGTCTTGGTCGTCCGGGATACGGCTTTCGAAGTATTTCCGTACGTGGTCCAGTACTGGCCCGGTATGACCGGCTTCGGCGATGTCAGCATGGCGTTCGCACATGTCCGCCGCCAAGCGAATGAATCCCTCGGCACAATCGAGAATAAGTTCGCCTGGCATCGGCGAGGACCTCGGGAAAATTGGCAGCCAAGACTCGTTCGCACTCGCCTTCCGACATCTGGACTAATAAATACTCTGGGGCACCGAATATAGGACGCCTAGCATCGTTCCGAATGGACACGACTCTGATCCGCTCTTTGTGACCTCGGAGCGTCTCTTCCAGTTGGAGCTCCGCCTCGGGCGCACACTCATCGGCGATCAGAATGGCTGCAGCTTTCTGGCTTGCCAAGAACCGCGCGCCTTCAAACCCATTCAAGGCCTCATAGACGAACCGAGTTTTTCCGACTCCTGCCACACCTTTGAGCGGAAACACGACCGATGCGGGCTCAGAGGAGAAGTCCAGATGTGTCCGAAGAACCTCATCGATTGCAACCCACTCTGCGACCGCAACATACGTCCTTGTAAAGGGCCGTAATGCTGGATCCCCAAACGGTGAACACCTGAGCGAGAGTTGCCAGTTGAGGTTGAAAGTGGCCAAGGACTACGCTTGGAAGGTTGCTGGCCCAAGCTGCCAAATCAGACGTCGCTAGAACAAGGGGCGTAACAGGGGAGGTGGTGACGCTTTTCGCTCCCGCAAGTAAGGCCGTTTCCCAGGCCTTCTCTTGCTCGGGGGGCAACTCGTCACAGATGCGGAGCCGATACCCATATCCCCGCCGAATCAATTCCGCCGCATAGTCTTTCTGGACTTCCTGCTCCAGATCCTTCGGCTTGATGTGCCTCGCGTCTGAGCTCTTGAACTGCCAAGCCGACGGGCACTGGCTCCACACATCTCGATCATTAGGGCCCCGTCGACGGCTGTGTCAACGGCGCCGTCGGGCTTATTCGTTTCGAAGATTGAAGTGCAGCGCCGAGGCGGCGATCCCGTTCAAGTGTGCGCTGGGCTGCAGAATGTCGCCGACGAACCTTGTAAACAGCACACCACCGGGATCAGGTCTAAGGTGGACGACATCCCGGCCGTCTATCTTCCATATTCCGTGAGGCATGCTACGTTGAAGTATAACGACTGTGCGCTCAGCCGTCAAAGTGTACGAGCGTGACAGAGTATTGCCCGACGGTTCTTGGTGAGACCGGCTTTGCTGACAAGTCGATCAGTGCTTGAAACACGCCCGGGCGGAAGTGGGACGACTGTATTTTTGTTAGCAGACCAGACTACATCTGTGTTGACATTATTAACGAGTAAGCCCTCTTCCTTCGGCCCACAACGGGGGATGAAAATGGGCTTGCCCCTCGAGAGCCTCCGCTCCCTCTGAGTAGCGGGTAGTGCAACTAACCCGATATTAGGCGGGAAGGGGAGCGGCCGATGCGCGGAGTATCCAAGGGTACCAGCGACTCGAACCCTGTTACGATAACGTCTAACCGCCATCAG
>VBOG01000152.1 GCA_005877815.1 Nitrospirota bacterium | reverse complement strand
TTCGAGGAAGGACCGGTGGATCTTAATGCGGGTGACGCCCCGGTTCGAACGGTCCGCCTGAGCGAGCTGTTCACCGACTCAGACCGATCCCTGGTGATCTACCACTTCATGTACGGAAAGAAGCAGACCAGCCCGTGCCCGATGTGCACACTTTTTATAGACGGCTTGAACGGCGCCGCTCATCATCTCGCGCAGAACGTTGACCTCGCCATTGTTGCTGCGGCCGATCCGCGAGCCCTGCGAAAACATGGCCGCGCCCGGGGCTGGGACAAGCTGCGGCTCTTGAGCGGTGGCACCAGCACGTTTAAGTATGACTTGGGCAGCGAAGATCGCGAGGGGGAGCAGGATTCGACGGTATCGGTATTCACTCGGGACAGCGACGGCACGGTGCGCCACTTCTACAGCGCCCACCCGTCGATGTCGAAGGAGATCAGGGAGCGTGGCATCGACCTGCTGAGCCCCGTTTACAACATGCTGGATCTCACACCCCACGGACGTGGTGACTGGTATGCGGAGCTCGGTTACGGTACCAAGGTGCCTGCAACACACCGTTGATTGATCTCAAGCCGGGCCGTCGCACTTCGCGGAATCTGACAGCAGCAAATTAACCTGCACCACCAGAAGGAGACAACGATGCGATTCATGATTTTGGTGAAAGCCACGAAGAACTCAGAGGCCGGCGCCCTCCCGGACGAGAAGCTGCTTGCCGCAATGGGCAAGTTCAATGAGGAGCTGGCTAATGCGGGCGTACTGGTCGCAGGGGAAGGACTGCAGCCAAGCTCAAAGGGCGCGCGGGTCAGGTTCAATGGAGACAAGCGCACTGTAATCGATGGGCCGTTCGCCGAGACGAAGGAGCTCGTCGCCGGCTTCTGGATCTGGAAGGTGAAATCCAAACAAGAGGCGATCGAATGGGTCAAACGCTGCCCGAATCCGATGCCCGGCGAGGAATCCGAGATCGAGATTCGCCAGGTGTTTGAGGCCGAAGACTTCGGGGCGGAGTTCACGCCCGAGCTCAGGGAGCAAGAGGAGCGCCTGCGCGCGCAGGCAGCAGCGAAGAAGAAGTAGTCGTGTCCATCAAAGGAGTGCGGTCATGAAATTGAATTCGTACCTGTTTTTCAATGGTCAATGTGAGGCCGCGTTCAAGTTCTATGAAAAATGTCTTGGCGGCAAAATCGAAGCCATGCTGACCCATGAAGGGACGCCAGCGGAGCAAGATGTGCCATCTGAATGGCGCAAAAAAATCCTTCACGCCCGCCTGACCGTCGGCGATCAGGCATTGATGGGTTCCGACGCTCCGCCCGAGCGCTACGACAAACCACAGGGCTTTTCCGTCTCGCTCAACGTCGATAAGCCGGCAGAAGCGGAACGCATATTTCGCGCGTTGTCAGAGAATGGGAAGGTGCAGATGCCGCTCGAGCGGACCTTCTGGGCCGTGCGTTTTGGGATGTGTGTCGATCGCTTCGGCACACCGTGGATGGTGAACTGCGAGCAACCTCACTAGACGCCTTAATAGAGAACGGTCAAAAGCCGCACAATGACTTTCGGCAGCCTCCAGCCTGTGAGCATCAGCGTCGACGACACGCAGCGCGTCTCCGGTCTGCTACGGGTTCCACCGAAGGCGCGCGTATGCTATGTGTTAGCCCACGGCGCGGGCGCCGGCATGGAACATCCGTTCATGGCGTCCGTCGCGGACGGGCTGGCAGAGCGCGGCGTCGCCACGCTGCGCTACCAATTTCCGTACATGGAGCGTGGCTCGAAGCGGCCGGATGCGCCCAGGCTCGCCTATGCCACCGTCCGCGCGGCGGTTGCGGAAATGTCTCGCCTAGCGCCGGATCTTGCGCTCGTTGCGGGCGGCAAATCCTTCGGCGGCCGCATGACGTCGCAGGTGCAGGCGGCATCGCCACTGCCGGGAGTCCGGGGCATCGCCTTCCTTGGGTTCCCGCTTCATGCCGCCGGGCGACCATCGAACGAGCGGGGCAAACATCTCTTCGACGTGCAGATTCCAATGCTGTTCCTCCAAGGAAGCCGGGACCAGCTTGCCGACCCTGAGCTGCTGCAGCCGCTCGTCAAACAGTTCGGCGCGCGCGCCACATTGAAACTGTTTCCCGAGGCCGACCATTCCTTTCATGTGCCGGCCCGTACAGGACGCAAAGATGCGGACGTGAGAGCTGAAATGCTGGACGTGTTAGTGGGCTGGATCGACATGGTGATGTCGGACAAGGAAAACAATAAATAGGGTCAGACTCGATTTCTCACGGCAGCGACCATCGACCGGATGCGGGCGCCTGTTGATCTCCCACCACTTCAGCAACCAACTATCAGGAGGCGGTCATGTACGACATAAAGAATCTTGGCAAGATAAAGAATCTAGAGGCGAATGCGCCCGAGGCGATGAAAGCGTTTTGGGCCTTCGACAAGGCAGCCTTGGCTGAGGGAGCTATTCCGAGAAAGTATAAGGAGCTGATGGCACTCGCGGTCGCGTTCACGACACAGTGTCCGTATTGCATCGAGCTCCACTCGAACAAGGCGCGGGAGACAGGCGCTTCTGATCCGGAGATAGCCGAAGCGGTTGTCGTCGCTGCGGCATTGCGCGCGGGTGGGGCGATCACCCACGGCACACACGCCATGAAGGGAGCCTGAAGCAACCGTCACGCGTTCCGCTAAGATAGCAACCATGAAGGTACCGTTCACAATTGGCACTGTCGGTCACTTCGGACTCGCCGTCCGTGATCCGCGGCGCAGTGCGAAGTGGTTCGTACGCGTATTGGGATTACACGAAGAGTTCGAGTTCGAGGACGGTGTCGCAGTTGGCAACGATAACGTGACGATCGCATTGTCCAAAGGCAAGCCGTCACCGAAAACTATTGGTCACATGTCGTTTCATCTTCCGAACATGATGACGCTGCGAAAAGCGCTCAAGCATTTGAAGAAGCACAAGGTCAAGGTAGAAGATCCAGGCAACGAAATCGGGCCAGAGGCGCCCGGCTCGCCACACATGGGCTTATGGTTTCGCGACCCTGATGGCTACCGCTGGGAGCTTTCCGTCCAAGGCGGAAAATGAAAAAGGGGACATTCCGGTTTTTCGACGCGCTAGCAGATCCGCTCATGACGTCAAAAACCGGAGTGTCCCCAATCGGCGACTGAGTGAAGACCGAGTCAACAAAGTAGGACAGACTAGTGTCGTCTAACCACGCTGT
>VBOG01000151.1 GCA_005877815.1 Nitrospirota bacterium | reverse complement strand
GTGTTTATCACGGACTATTACACCTCCAAGAGCTTTCGTCCGGTGCAGGAGATCGCGAAGGCCAGCGAAACGGGACATGCCACGAACATTATCGCGGGCCTCGCAGTCGGCATGCAGGCGACCGCGTGGCCGGTGATCGTGATCGGGGCGGCGATCCTTGGCAGCTATTATGTCACCGGCGGCATGGCGGGGGCGGGGCTGTACGGCGTGGCGGTGGCGGCGGTCTCGATGCTCTCGATGGCGGGCATCGTCGTGGCGATCGATGCCTTCGGCCCCATCACGGACAATGCAGGCGGCATCGCGGAGATGGCGCACCTGGGCAAGGAGGTGCGCGGGATCACCGACCCGCTCGATGCGGTCGGGAATACGACGAAGGCCGTCACCAAAGGCTATGCGATCGGGTCTGCGGGACTCGCCGCGGTCGTCCTCTTTGCCGAGTATGCGCGAGCCGTGGGCGGCGAGAAGAGCGGAGGGTTTGATCTTTCCGATCCGCTCGTCATCGTGGGGCTCTTGCTGGGCGGGATGCTGCCGTTCCTCTTCGCGTCGCTCTGTATGAAGGCCGTCGGAGAAGCGGCGGGCGAGGTCGTGAACGAAGTGCGCCGGCAGTTCCGGGAGATCAAGGGGATCATGGAAGGTACCGGCAAACCCCAATACGGCACCTGTGTGGATATCGTGACCAAGGCGGCCATCCAGAAGATGATGGTCCCGGGCGCGATTCCCGTCGTGTCGCCGATCCTGATCGGTTTCATCCTCGGCCCGAAGGTCCTCGGCGGCGTCCTCGTGGGCACGATCGTCACCGGGTTGTTCGTCGCGATCTCCATGACGAGCGGAGGCGGCGCATGGGATAACGCCAAGAAATTCATTGAAGAGCAGGGGAAGAAGGGGACGGAGACCCATCGGGCTGCCGTCACCGGCGACACGGTCGGCGACCCCTACAAAGATACGGCGGGCCCCGCCATCAATCCGATGATCAAGGTCATCAACATTGTCGCGCTCTTGATCGTGTCGTTGCTCATCTAACGTAGGGCGTGCCCAACCTTGACCTGTTTTCTCTCGTGGCGTATGCTGGGTTCGGTCCGGTGCCGCAACTCTCGGCTGAACACTTGCGAGGGTGAATATGGAGAAACAAGAGAAGAAAACAGACGCGAAACGGAGCGCCCCGGCCAAGGAAGAAGCGAAGGCCAATCCCAAGGTCGTGGACACCGGCAAGAAACTGAAAGAAGAGATGGACCATCTCGTCGATGAAATCGACGACGTGCTCGAAGAGAACGCCGAGGAATTTATCAAGAACTACGTTCAGAAGGGTGGTGAGTGAAAGGCATCGCTCTCCTGCCTCTCCTTCTCGCCGTCCTGATTTCTCCTGCCTTCGCCGACCCCCTCGTCCCAACAGCGTCCTCCGATGAGCGTGGAACGTTTGAAGACCGGCCTCCGGAGGGATTGTTTCAGCGCATCGTGACGGCCCATGGCGAGGAAATGGTGATGGGCCAGTTCCGCAGCTTTCAAATCGTGCCGGTCAAGCCGACCGATACCTTTTCCGCCGACGTGCCGGAAATCTTCGTGGTCTTTCAGGTCCACCCGCATTACAACCCCTACCAAGTCTTTGGGCGGTGGTATGTCGAGCAAGGCGAAGGCGTGCCGCCGAATCATCTGCTGGGCACGGATGCGATGTATCTGGCCCTCGAAGATGAGTCCGGATATGTCTCGTTGAAGCGTCCGAGCACGGGATGGCCGGTCGGGCAGTATAAGATCGAAATCCATATCGGCATGAAGATTTCCGAGATCAGTCTCGTCGGCACCATGCGAGTAAAGGTCGTTCCCGCCAACACCGCATCGTAATTTTCCTCCCGCCTTAACGTACGCAGCACTACTTAGCACACCCTCGAGGCTTGGTTTGACAAGGGAATTGACCTGGATTATGATTCGGACGGGTTTCCCCTGATGTCGCCGTTATGTCCGCCGGAGGGGCCGTGTTCGCTCATCCTGCCAGGGAGTGGATCATTCCCCCACCGGACGGCGTCGCGTCACGCGCATTGATCGACACACTCGGTATCTCTCCTCTCACAGCGGCAGTGCTCGTCGCTCGGGGTGCTCAGACGTTCGATGAAGCGGGGGCGGCTCTGAATCAGGAAGGAGGAACCTGCTCCGATCCATTCTTGCTCTCTGGCATGGAACACGCGGTGGACCGCTTGCCTGGGACTGTTCAACGCGCTTGGTCATTCGGCCGAGTTTTACATCCCGCAACGGTTGAAAGGGGGCTATGGCCTCAACCTCGATGCCGTCCGGCGGCTTGCCGCGGCGGGGACCTCGCTGCTGATCACGGCGGATTGCGGCACGACGTCCCATGGAGAAATCGCGGCGGCGCACTCTCTCGGCATAGATGTCATCGTCACGGACCACCATCTCACCAGTGACCGTCTTCCAGACGCAGTGGCGATACTCAATCCCTGCAAGGCCGAGTCCGGCTATCCGTTCCCTGGGTTGTGTTCAGGCGGATTGGCCTACAAGGTGGCCACCGCATACGCCATCAAGCACGGCACCCCCGGATGGGACCCTGACAGTCAGCTCGATTTGGTCGCGCTTTCCACCATTGCGGATGTCGCGCCATTGCAGGATGAAAACCGCCGGTTCGTGCATCGGGGACTGCGCGCGATGTCGACAAGTGAACGTCCCGGGCTTCAAGCGCTGAAGACCGTGGCCGGCGTAGACGGCGAATGTACCGTGGGCACCGTCGGGTATACGTTGGCGCCCCGGATCAATGCCGCGGGACGCCTCGGAGACGCGGCTGATGCCGTGCGCCTGCTGCTCACCCAGGAACCCGAGGAAGCTCGTGCCCTTGCAGGTCTCCTCGATCGGATGAATCGCGAACGACAGCAGATCGAAGAGCGGCTTCTGAGCGAAGCCATCGAGATGGTGGAAAAAAAGCGGACGACCGAGGCCTCGCATGCCATTGTCCTGGCTTCCCGGTCGTGGCACCCTGGCGTCGTCGGGATTGCCGCGAGCCGCATCGTGGAGAGGTACCACCGTCCGGCCGTGCTGATTGCGTTGAATGAGTCTGGCTTGGGAAGGGGATCGGCGCGGAGCCTGCCTGGCATCAATATCTGCGACGCGATTGCCCACGGCCGGGAGCATCTCGAAGGCTTCGGCGGACATGCGGCGGCCGCCGGGTTGAGCATCCGCGAGGAGCGCATCCCGGCGTTTCGGGCGTGCTTTGAGGCGGCGATCGAGGAATTGGGGAGGGGGTTGCCTTGCCCGCGCTTGCGGTGCGATGCGGAACTGGAGCTCTCGGGGCTTTTACCGCAGATGGTCCGCGAGTTGGCGCGATTGGGCCCCTTCGGCGCCGGCAACCCCGAACCGACCCTCGTGTTCAGGCGTCTTCGTGTCACTTCTGCTAAAATGATAGGACAGCATCATTTGAAACTGACGGTGCGGGGCCGGCAAGGGCCCGTCATGCATGCGATCGGCTTTGGGATGGGGTCGCTGGAGTCCCGCGGCTGCTCAATGGAGGCGCCGGTGGATGTGGCCTGCGCGCTCGACATCAACAGCTATAACGGTACGGAGGCGGTACAGTTTCGCCTCAAGGATCTACGCCCGAGCTGACGGCGTCTTGCTATGATGACCACGACGATCACGGACATCCAAGACCTCATTGAGCACGTCCAGCGCTATAATCCCGGCGCGAAGGTGGACATGATCCGCCGTGCTTATGACTTCTCCGCCAAGGCGCACGAGGGCCAGGTGAGGAAGTCCGGAGAGCCTTACCTGCAGCATCCCCTCGCGGTCGCCGAGATCATGGCCGCGCTCAGACTCGACGTTCCGGCCATCGTCGCGGGCCTGCTCCACGATACGGTCGAAGACACCATCTGCACGCAAGAGCAGATCGAGGAAGAGTTCGGGAAGGACATCGCCCGCCTGGTCAACGGCGTCACCAAGATCGGCAAGATCCACTTCAAGAGCTACGAAGAGAAGCAGGCCGAGAATTTTCGCAAGATGGTCATCTCGATGGCGGACGACATCCGGGTGATCCTGATCAAGCTGGCGGACCGCCTGCATAACATGCGGACTTTGGAGCATCTCGATCCCGCGCAGCAGAAAAAAATCGCCCAGGAAACGATCGAAATCTATGCGCCGCTCGCCAATCGGCTGGGCATCGGTTGGATGCGGGCCGAACTGGAAGATCTGTGCTTCAAAGCGCTCAATCCGGACGTCTTCGCGACGCTCTCCGAACGAGTCTCGAAGCAGGTGGAAGAGCGCGAGCAGTACATCCTGGAAGTCATCGGGATCGTGAGGGGCAAGCTTGCCGAACACGGTCTGGTGGGGGATGTCGCCGGCCGGCCCAAGCACCTGTACTCGGTCTACCAGAAAATGGAGGCGCAGGAGATTTCCTTCGAAGAAGTGTACGACCTGACCGCGATTCGCGTGATTACCGACACGCAGATGAACTGCTATGCCATCATGGGGCTCATCCATTCGCTCTGGCGTCCGGTGCCCGGACGATTCAAGGATTACATCGGGGTGCCGAAGTCCAATCACTATCAATCGCTCCATACGACCGTGGCCGGGCCCAAGGGCGAGCACGTGGAATTTCAGATCCGGACGCGCGAGATGCACCGGGTCGCCGAAGAAGGCATCGCCGCTCACTGGACGTACAAGGAAGGCGGCCAGATTGACGAGCAGGAAAAGACGGTCTTCACCTGGCTGCGGCAGCTGTTGGAATCGCACCAGGACTTGACAGACAACCGCCAGTTCATGGAATCGGTCAAGCTGAACCTCTATTCCGACGTCGTCTACGTGTTCACGCCGAAGGGCACGGTGAAGGAACTGGTCAAAGGGTCTACGCCGATAGACTTTGCCTACGCCATTCACACCGAGATCGGCGATCACTGTAATGGCGCCAAAGTGAACGGCAAAATGGCGCCCCTCAAGTACCAGCTTCGTAACGGCGACGCGGTCGAGATCCTGACGTCCCCGGCCCAAGTGCCGCACAAGGACTGGTTGAAGTTCGTCAAGACGCCGCGCGCGAAGACCAAGATCAAGCACTGGTTGCGGGTGGAAGAAGGCAAGCGCAGCCTCGAACTCGGCAAGCGACTGCTGGAGCGGGAACTGCGGCGGCACAATCTTTCGCTGGGTACCCTGCTCAAGACGGCCCGCTTGCATGAAATCGCCGAGGAATCGGGTCTCCCGGGCCCCGAGGAACTGATGACCGCGATCGGTTACGGACGGCTCTCTGCGATCCATGTCTCGAACCGCCTGGCGCCGGAAGGCCAGGCTGCGCCTCCCTCCCCTGTCCAGGATGCTCCGGAGAAAGCCCCGACGAAACGGCCGGCCGGCGATGAGAAGAGCGTCAAGGTCAAAGGCGTGGATGACCTGATGATCCGCCTCTCAAAATGCTGTTCGCCGGTCCCGGGCGATCGCATCATCGGCTACATTACGCGCGGCCGCGGCCTCACGATCCACACCGTGGATTGCCCCAACATGGACGCGCTGGACTATGACAAGGCGCGCCTTGTAGAAGTGGACTGGGATGCGGCGCATCCGGGGACGGTTCCGGTGAAGATCACCACGCTTACGATGGATCGGCCCGGCATGTTGGCGAATATCTCCGCCGCCATCACGAATGCGGACGCCAACATCAGCCGCGCCGAGATCACGACCCGGGATGACCGAAAGGCCGTGCTCGACTTTATCGTGGAAATCCAAAATACCGCGCATCTCGACCGTATTCTGAAGGCCGTCGAAAGCATCCAGGGCGTGTTGCAGGCGCGCCGGGTGCGCACGTGGCAGGACGCCAAGTAATCTCCCCGGAGATCGA
The DNA here is from genome assembly GCA_005877815.1 of Nitrospirota bacterium. Lineage (GTDB taxonomy): Bacteria > Nitrospirota > Nitrospiria > Nitrospirales > NS-4 > NS-4. Next base: position 12,426 of record VBOG01000151.1, on the reverse strand, counting down.
TGCTCAGATACGCGTTCATGTCAGCGCTCGTGATGGCCGCGATCATGCTCGTCCCTTCGGGCCATGCGCGTTCCGCCGATGAACTCGTCGTCTATTCAGGTCGGAAGGAAAACGCGATCAAGCCGGTCGTCGAGGCGTTTCAGAAACAGACCGGCATCGCGGTGAGGCTCAAGACTGGGCCGACGTCCGGGTTGGCCAACGAGATCATTCAAGAAAAAACCCGCCCGTTGGGAGATGTGTTTATCGCGACCGAGGTCGGGGTGATGGAGATTCTTTCGAAAAAAGACGTCCTGGAGCCCTACTTTTCCCCCGCGGGGCGGGATTTGGGGCCGGGGCTGCGCGCCACGCACGGCCGCTGGACCGGGATCTCTTCGCGCGCGCGCGTGCTCATCTACAATCGGAATCTGGTTGCCGATAAGGACGTGCCCCGCTCCGTCTTCCAGTTGACGGATCCCAAATGGAAGGGCAAAATCGCGATCGCGAGCACGCGCGAGCGCACGACGTTGAGTTGGGTCGCGTCACTGGTGGCGCTCAAAGGCCGTGACGGGACCAAAGACTATCTGACCCGGCTCATCGCGAATGGCCTGACGATTCTTCCCGACAACACCGAGGTGTGGCAGGGCGTCGGCCGCGGTGAATTCGCGCTTGGTCTGACCAACTCGCCCAACTATTTTCTCGCGCGTAAGGCGAATTATCCCGTCGGCGTCATCTATCCTGATCAGGAAGACGGCGGGGTGGGGACGCTGCTGAACCTCAATGCGGCTGCGGTCATCAAAGGCGGGCCGAATCCGGACGCCGCGAAGCGATTCATCGATTTCCTGCTGGCGCCGGAGGGCCAGCGAATCCTGATCGACGGCGCTTATGAAATCCCCCTGAGGCCTGACATCATCGATTCGTCGCCGCTCACGGGTTTTCAGCGGATGGCCGTGACGGAATTGCAACTGGCGGAATTGGAAGAACCCACGCTCAAGTTGCTCGCCGACATGTCGCCCCGCTGGTAAGAAAGGACACGCGTGACAAGACGAACCTCACTCATCTCGATGGCGGCGTTTCTGGTCGTGGCTCTCTGTCTGGTCCCGCGGGCGGCATCCGCGCGCGATATTGATCGCGACATCCTCAAAAAAGGCATTTCGCTCACCGAGGCGGTGGACAAGCTCGGGCAGCCCGATTCGATGGAGTGGGTGAACGCCAAAGGCACCGCGGTGTTGTTCCTGTTCTATCAATGTGACGATCACAGTTTCTTCAAGCTTCAGTTTAGTGCTCCCATCGCCGGCGATACCATCAAAGATCAGAATGGGCAGACCGTCCTGCCCATGGGTTTTGTCACCGAGCGCCTCGCCGGCTGGGGCAAGAAGTTCTACAACGACCAAAAGTCCTCACAGTAACTTTCACACCAAGGGTATACACGTGAAGATTCTCATGCTCGCCAGCGAGGCGGTGCCATTGGCCAAAACCGGCGGTCTCGCCGATGTCGTCGGCGCGCTTGCGGTTGAACTGACGCGGCTGGGCCACGAGGTTCGCCTCGTGCTGCCGCGCTATCGAGGCCTGGAAGACGGGCCGGTTGCGTTGCGCGAAACGCATCGGTTCAGGGTGCCTCTGCGTCATGACCACGTCGAGGTGGCACTCGAGACCGGCACGTTGAAGGGCGACAAGGGGCCGGTCGTCTGCGTTCGCTACGATCCGTTCTTCGATCGTCCGGGACTCTATGGAGACGCAGCGGGCGATTATCCGGACAACCTGGATCGGTTCGCCTTGTTCTGCCGCGCGGCGATCGAGGCATGCAAAGAGTTGGGATGGGCGCCGGATATCGTCCATGCCCATGACTGGCAGACGGCGCTCGCGATCGTGTACCTCAAGACCCTCTATCAGTCCGATACCACATGGACTGCGCCGCGTACGTTATTTACGATTCACAATATGGGCTATCAAGGGCTCTTCCCGCCCGCGGAGTATCCCGCGACCGGACTCCCGGCCGCCGACTTTACGGCCGGCGGACTCGAGTTCTACGGCCAGATCAACCTGCTCAAGGGCGGCATGATCTACGCCGACCTGCTGAACACCGTGAGCCCGACCTATGCCAAGGAAATCCAGACGCCGGAATATGGCTATCGCCTGGAAGGCGTGCTGCAAACGAGAAAGGACCGCCTCTTCGGGATCATCAACGGCATTGATTACGACGTGTGGAACCCCACGACCGATGCCCATATCTCGGCGAACTATTCCCAGAAAGACATGTCGGGAAAAAAGACGTGCAAGACGGCGCTCCGCCGCGAACTGAAACTCCCCCAACGCGACGTCCCGCTGTTGGGCATGGTGTCACGGCTGGCCCTTCAAAAAGGCATTGATCTGTTGGTGGACACGCTGCCGAAGCTCCTCGCGCTGGACGTCCAGATGGTGATGCTCGGTAGCGGCGATGCCCTGTATCAAGCCGAGCTGACGAACCTCAGCGAACGCTTTGTCGGGAAGTTCGCGGTCCGGCTGGGCTTCGACGATGGGCTGGCGCATCGTATCGAGGCCGGCGCCGACATGTTCGTGATGCCCTCCCGCTACGAGCCGTGCGGCCTCAATCAGCTGTACAGCTTGCGGTATGGAACGATTCCGGTCGTGCGGAAGACCGGCGGGCTTGCGGATACGGTCGTGCCGTACCTTCCCGGGCACGCAGTGGAGAAGGCCACGGGCTTTGTGTTCGAAGACGCGCACCCGGAGGTGCTCTTGAGCACGCTCTATCTGGCCTTGCAAGTGTATCGCGACAAGACTGAATGGGCCGATCTGATCAAGCGAGGCATGAAACAGGATTTTTCCTGGAAGCGGTCCGCCAAGGAATACGTCGCGCTCTACGAACGAGCATTGGTTGAAACGAAACCCGCGGCGCCTCCCGATCGGGATACCTTTCCGCGCGGCAGATTTCGCTGACACACATGTGGGAGAATCTACGCTCGCTGCAGAAACAATTTCAACGCGAGATTGCGACCTATCAACTCCTCCGCAAAGACGGCCGGGTGCCCAAACGGGCGAAATGGCTGCTCGGGCTGGCCATTGCGTATGCGCTCTCTCCCGTTGACCTGATTCCGGACTTCATTCCCCTCATCGGGTATTTGGATGATGTCATTATTGTCCCTCTGCTCGTGATGCTGGCGTTGAAGATGATTCCCAAAGAACTGGTGGACGATTGCAGGAGGCGCGCGGAGGCCAACTTGACTCGCTGACACACGGCGGCTAGTATGGCCGACAGTGGCGATGGGGTTCGCCCAAGGAGCCGGCTGGCTCCTTCAACCGCCGTGCTGACGGCTGATGACCCCTACCGAGTTTGAACGACCCGGTAGGGGTTTTTTGTTGTCCCGCAAGACCTGAATGGAGGACGCGTGGAATCAATCTGGGGGACCGCGGCGATCTGGATCGGCATGGCGCTGGTGGCCACACTGATCTCGGTGCGGCTGGGGGTCTCGGTCGCCTTGGTGGAAATCTGCGTCGGAGTGGCGGGCGGCAACCTCTTCAGCCTAGAACCGACAGCCTGGATCACCTTCCTCGCGGCCGTCGGCAGCGTCCTGCTGACATTCCTCGCCGGAGCCGAAATCGATCTCGACGTGTTGAAGCTGAAGTGGAAAGCCACCGTCAGCATCGGCGTCGCATCGTTTTTGGCTCCCTTCCTGGGCGCGATGGCCTATGCCTACTGGGAAGCGGAATGGACACTGGCGGCTTCGGAGATTGCCGGCATCGCGCTTTCCACCACCTCTGTGGCCGTTGTCTATGCGGTTATGATCGAACGGGGGTACAATGCCACCGAGCTCGGCAAGATCATTCTCGCCGCCTGCTTCATCACCGACCTCGGCACCGTCCTCGCGTTGGGCCTGCTGTTTGCCGAATATGACTGGTGGCTTGTGGCGTTCGTAATTGTGACCGCCGTCACGCTGTGGAAGCTGCCTCCCGTCACCGCGTGGTTCTTCTCGAAAGTGGGCGCGAAGATCAGCGAGCCGGAAACCAAGTTCATCCTCGTCATCCTGTTCGTCTTGGGGGCGTTGGCCAACGCCGCCCAAAGCGAAGCGGTGCTGCCGGCCTATCTCGTCGGCATGGTCCTGGCGCCGATCTTTCTAGCGAATCGGACGCTGGCTCAGCGTATGCGCGTGGTCGCCTTCTCGTTTCTCACTCCATTCTATTTTCTGAAGACAGGCGTGCTCGTGAGCGCCAAAGCGGTCATTGCCAGCGCCGTGCTGATCGCCATATTCCTGGCGGTGAAGATCGGCGCAAAATTTATCGGCGTCTGGCCCTTGGCGCACGGCTTCCGGTTTGGACGCCGTGAGTCCATGTACACGACGCTGCTCATGTCCACCGGGCTGACGTTCGGCACGATCTCCGCCCTCTATGGCCTCAGCCATCAATTCATCACGGAGGAGCAGTATGCGATACTGGTCACCGCGGTCATTCTCAGTGCTGTCGTGCCGACACTGATCGCCGAGCGCTGGTTCGATCCGGGCGGCGCGCCTGCAGAGGAGAGTCTGGCGCGGCGGACCACCGATCAGACGGCCGGTGCAAGGCCGGAGGAAGGCCTGGCGCAGGTGCGAGTCAAAGAGGGAGACAACCATGTTTCGTAAGATTCTGGTGGGGAACGACGGATCGGAAGGGGCGAAGAAAGCCTTGCATGCCGCGATTGATTTGGCCAAGCGGTATGAAGCCGAATTGCACGAGATCTCGGTGGAGGAGCGTCTGCCGCATTATGCCGCGACGGTGGGCGAGGTCGTGGAAGCAAAGCAGGAAGCCGCGGAGTTTTTTCGCACAGTCACGCGGGACGCCGAGATGGCCGCCACGGCGAAAGGGCTCTCACTCATCTCGCATATCATGCCGGGCCATGAGGCGGAGACGATCGTGACATTCGCCAAGGACCATGGATTCGACCTGCTGGTCATCGGCTTCATGGGACATTCGAAGGTGTTCGAGCGCATCTGGGGCAGCACGTCGCACAACCTCACGCGTCTGGCGCCGTGTTCGGTCTTAGTGGTCAAGTAAGACAGGTGTGGAGGCTCAACATCCCTCGCAATGTCTGGGTCACCGGATGGGTCAGTTTCTTCATGGATGTCAGCTCCGAAATGGTCTACCCACTCGTGCCGCTCTTTCTTTCGTCCATACTGGGCGCCAGCAAATCCATCATCGGACTTATCGAAGGAATTGCGGAGACCTCGGCAAGTGTCCTAAAACTATTTTCTGGCGTGTTGGCCGATCGCTTCGGCAAACACAAGCTGCTGATGGGTTTCGGTTACGGCATCTCGACTGCCTCTCGTCCTCTTCTCGCGATGGCGACTGGTTGGGGAATGGTGCTGACCGCCAGGTTCACAGATCGGGTTGGTAAGGGCATTCGGACGGCTCCTCGCGACGCCATCATCGCCGCATCCACCCCACCGGAGCGACTAGGCCTGGCGTTCGGCTTCCATCGGGCGTTGGACACAGCAGGGGCCGTTGTGGGACCAGCGGTGGCGCTGCTCATTCTCGCCGTCTGGGTCGCCGACTATCGGTTGGTGTTCTGGTTGTCCATCATCCCGGGCGTGCTGGCCGTCGCCTTGATCGTTTGTCTCATCACAGCCGATGGATCAGCCCCTGTGATGAAGACAAAGTTTTCCTGGTCGCTCCAAGGATTCGATGCGCGCTTTCTCGGATTCATGGCCGTCGTGTGTGTGTTCTCCCTGGGCAATTCCAGCAATGCGTTTCTAATTCTCAAGGCCGAGCATGCCGGGATTAGCCCGGCCTGGATCTCGGGCGTCTATCTGGCCTTTAATGCCACATATGTGCTCTTATCGATTCCCGGCGGAATGATCGCGGACAGACTTGGCCGGCCGCTGGTGATCCTGGCCGGCTTCGTTCTGTTCGCCGTGGTATATGCCGGCTTTGCGCTGGCAGACAGTCCGTGGCCGATCGCCGGATTGTTCATTGGTTATGGGGCGTACATGGGTTTGAGCGAAGGAGTACAGCGAGCGTACCTCGCGACACTTGTGCCTACGGAACGAAAGGCGACGGGCTTCGGTCTTTACCACACGGTCGTGGGGATGGCGATCCTGCCAGCGAGTCTCATTGCAGGATTTCTCTGGGACCATATCGGGCTCACCGCGCCGTTCTGGTTTGGCGCCGGTGCGGCAGCGCTAGCCGCCATACTGTTTGTCGGACTCTTATGGCGAGACCACATCCGGTGCTTGTGGTGAAATAATCATGCCGAGATCCTGCTGGCGAGTATGCTCAAGAGCAGCAAACTCGACACTCCTAACAGGAGATGTTCAATGGGAAGGCTGGCCAGGCGGTAGAGATCCATGGCTAAGCAGAAAACCTCAGTTCATTGATCGTTTGGTGTGGTTAGCAGGAAGTCAGCAGTATTGCAAGTCGAACCAACCGACTTTCGAAGCATGTGTTCCATTACAGTTGTGCTAATCTGTTTGCATTGATTCCGGCGAGATAGAAGCTGCATGGCAACGGCAAAAGAAACGCGAATGACCAGCCCGCAGGTCGCGCTGCTGTTCGATTTGGACGGGACGCTCGTGGACAATGTCTATCAGCATGTCCTGGCATGGCGCGATGCCTTCGAGCAGGCGGGGATCGAGCTGGCGGTCTGGCGCATCCACCGGCAGATCGGCATGAGCGGCGGCCTGTTCGTGAGTGCGCTGGTCCGCGAGACCAGACGCCAGATCAGCGCCCAGGAAGCCGAGCGGATCCAGCGATGGCACAAAGAGGCGTATGCGAAGTACGTGCCGCAAGTGCGCCCGCTGCCCGGCGCACGCGAACTGCTCGCGCATCTCTCACGGATGAAAGTCCCGCACGCCATCGCGACCAGCGGCCACATTGAGACTGCGCGACATGCATTGAAGGTGCTTGATGTGAGCCCCGAAGTGCCCATCATCACCCGCGACCAGGTGGCCCACGCCAAACCCGATCCCGATCTGTTTCTTGCGGCGGCGGCGCGGCTCAACTGGCCGATCCAGGACTGCATCGTCGTCGGCGACAGCGTCTGGGATCAGCTGGCCGCCCGCCGGGCGTGGGCGCTCGGCGTCGGTCTGTTATCCGGCGGCTATGGAGAAGATGAGCTGGTGCGGGCGGGTGCGTACCGCGTCTATCAGGACCCTGCCGACTTGATGAAGCATCTGGATGAAATCGGCGTCCGATCCGCGGAATGATGTTCTGATCAAGGGACACGGATCATGTCGCAAAGCCATGCCCCAGCACTCTCGCGACGGCGATTTCTTGTGCGCGTGGCCGGCGGTGCCATGCTTGCGCTGACTGGAGCGGATCTCTGGTCCTTGATCCGCGGCGCCGGAGCGGAACCCGCCAAAGATGGTCTCATGACTCGTGTCACGAGGCCGCAGCTTCTGGAAACGCCGGTTGAGGACTTCACCTCGTGGATCACGCCGAATGAGCGCTTCTTCGTCCGAAGCCACTTCGGCCCGCCGCCGGCGGATGCTCTGCACAACTGGCGATTGCATGTCGAAGGCGATGTCGCGCGCAGCCTGACGCTCTCGCTCGCTGATCTCCAAGCCCTGGAGGAAGTCACCGTCCCGGCCGTGGTCCAGTGTTCCGGGAACGGACGCGCCTTCTTCACTCCGAAGGTGCCGGGCGCGCAGTGGGAGAAAGGGGCGGTCGGCAACGCACGGTGGACCGGTGTTCGCCTCGCCGACGTGCTGAAGCGCGCGGGTGTGGGGCCGCGGGCCAGGCATCTGCAATTGCTCGGCGCAGACCGGCCCGTGCTGCCCACCGTGCCGTTGTTCACGCGCAGCATTCCGCTCGAGAAAGCGATGCATCCGGCGACCCTGCTTGCCTACCGGATGAACGGCGATCCCTTGCCGCTTCTGCACGGCGCGCCGCTGCGGGTGATCGTGCCGGGATGGGCCGGGGACGCATGCGTAAAATGGCTGACACATCTCACCCTGCGAGAGCACGAGGCCGACGGTTTTTACATGCAGACGGCCTATCGCATGCCGATCAAGCCGGTGATGCCGGGCGCCGTTGTGAAGCCATCCGACATGGTGCCGGTGGAGGACATGGTCGTACAGTCCCTGATCGCGCGGCCTACCGATGGCGCGGCGTTAGGCGGTGGCGTGATTCTCGTGGAGGGGGTGGCGTGGACGGGAGAAGCGGAGATCGTGCGTGTAGACGTGTCGGTGGACGGGGGCAAGATGTGGAGTGAAGCGGAGCTGATCGGCGATCAGGCTCCGTATGCGTGGCGCCTGTGGAGGTATCGCTGGAGGGAGGCACGTCCCGGCGCCTATACCGTGATGTCGCGCGCGGCGGACAGTCGGGGGCACGTCCAACCGATGGCGATGACCTGGAATCCAAGCGGCTATCTCTGGAACGCCGTGGACCATGTCAATGTCCGGGTCACCGGCTGAGGAGACGTCATGTCACGACTCTGGATCGTGAGTGCGAGCGCCGGTCTGCTGCTGTTGGGAGCGGGGCTCAGTCCAGCGATCAAGGCCGAGGGTCCTTCGCAGGAACCTTCTTCGCTGGATCGCCAGGCGCTGGATCTGCTTCGCGCTCGATGCATCCTGTGTCACAGCGCCGACCTCATCGCCCAGCAGCGGTTAGAGCGAGGCCGCTGGGCGAGCGTCCTGAACAAGATGAGGTCGTGGGGAGCGCAGCTCTCAGAACCTGAGCGTGACTTGCTGCTGGACTACCTAGCGGCGCGGTTGAACCCCGATGCGAAGAAAGATCTGTCGATCGAATAATCGAACTCGTTCCCTCCTTTGGTCCTATGAAGTCCTTAGGTTTTTTTCTTAACTATGATATAAAGAATCATGGACGTACGGCATATTACGCTCTTTGATTTGATCGGCCCCGTCTGTTCCACTGCTGCGGCAGGCAGGCAGATCAACCAGATGGTGCAGACCTTACTCAATGAGGGATGTTCCGTGAAACTTGATTTTCACGGCGTGAGGCTTGTGACCCCGTCCTTCTATGAAGCCGTCGTTCAGGACCTCTATAGCGTTTTTCAGGAAGACGACCTTCACCCTCGGTTCTCCCTGATGAACCTGCCGATTTCGTTTCCGCGGCATCCTGATATCACCCCTCCCTGAATGCATCCACGCCGCGTTGCTAGCGATAAATGATTCTGGTGGCCGGACAGGAGCGTATGCTTCACAAAGGAGAGCAAGGCATGGGCAGAAGAGCACTCGACTCATTGTTTGTCGTCGTCGGCATGTCGATCGCCGGCTGCGGGTATCTTTCCACGGATGCGTATATCGCGGATCGGGGCACCGAAGTCTACGGAGGGGAGGCGGCAAGTGAGTATCGAACCTTGCTTGGTCTATCGGACGACAAACAGACCAATCCGGACAAGACATCCAATCAAGCCGCCAGTGCGATAAGGAATGCGCCGCCTGTTCAAACATCTTCGGGGCAGGCAGAGGGTGAGCCAGGCGACCAGCAGCCGTGGATGGACGCAATGTGGAGCAAGGAATTGCTCGGCCTGACGTTGCAAAAGACGAAAGATGATCCCCTGGGCAGCTTAAACTCATTGTTGGAGATCAAGGAAATCATGGCGGCGCTGAACCAGGACCAGTATCCTCCGAAATTGATGCCGAACTACCGAAAAGTGAACCTGCGCTGCGCTCCGCCGCCCCAGCAGGACGCGACTCTCGTGTCGTCGTCGTTTAAAAGCTTGATGGAAGGACTGCTCTCACAGCAGAACAGCGGCTCGGTCAAGGTGGACACCCGATTCGCCGAAACCGTGGTCAAGCTGTACGAGCAGACCGAACGGTCGCTCTTTCTTCAATACACCTTGCTGCGGCTCTGTGAGATGTCGATCAATACCCCGGTCGAATATCGCAACGTCTTCCCCATCCTCATGCACGTGCTCATCAGGCAAGCCGGCAGCGCGAGCCTGCAAGCGGCCTTAAAAATGGAGGAACGCAACAGCGAAATGGAGCGGACGAAGCAGGAGCACGAGAAGACGGTGCAGAGCCGGCTCAACTGCGTGCAGGAAATGGTGAAAAAGAAGTTCGCGCCATCGGGGCCTGACATCGCGCAAATCTGCTGGCTGCCCGAGGATGCGGTCGTGATACCCGCCAAACAGAAGCCGGTTGAAAATCAATGAGACCTAGGTAGCCGTATTAAGGGGAACTCCGCGAAGGCTGGAGAGGACGGAGGTATGACGAATGGTTCTTATTCTCCCGAGTGAAAAAATATTCGACTGATTGAACAGTCATAACATTCAGGCAATTGCCAGGCTCACATTGACGGCTCTTATGGCATCGCAGTTGCTACCTCCTTACTTCCAAGGTCAGGAGGGAGCACGATGACGTCCATAACCCACATCGACGTGACTTTTATCGTTGGTATCGGGAGCATCCTCTGCGTTTGGGCTCTCATGGCTTTGCGGCTGCTGTCGGATGACCGGCACGATAAGAATCCGCGGCAGATCGGCCACTCATGGCGGCTCACGTCGAGGCAGAAATAAGGCCACGATTTCTGCGCGTATATTCCCGTCTTAGCATCCTGAGCGAAAGCAAAGGCCTAGCGTTTTTCGCTCGCCTTCTGATCACCAAAGCCGTGTCTCGCCGGGTTGCAGGATCCAGACTCGTTTTTCATCCAGTCCAAGCCGATGGGTCTCGACTTTCAACCGTTTCGGCGGCTCCTCGAGCGGCTCTTCGGCAAGATCAAACGTGCCCCAGTGCATGGCCAGAAACCGCTCCGCGCGAATGTCGGAGAAGATTTGGAGGGCTTGTTCGGGTGTGCTATGGACGAACCTCATCATATACGGCGGGAGATAGGCGCCGATCGGGATGGCGGCAAGATCGAAGGGGCCCAGCCGTTGCCCGATGTCCTTGAAAAGTGGGGGGTAGTAGCCGGTATCGCCGGCGAAGAAAAATTGCTGGTTTCGCCCGCTGACGGCCCAGCCGCACCATAACCGACGGTTGCGATCCGACAGGGTTCGGCCGGAGAAGTGCTGAACGGGCAGACAGGTGACGGCACAATCCTCCATTTCCCGGCTGTCCCACCAATCCAGTTCCTCGACATCTGGAATCTCCAGCTCGTCAAACCACTGTTTCAGGCCGAGCGGCACAAGAAACCGTGGCCGATGGATCTGTGCCAACCGTTGGACAGTTTGAACGTCGAGATGGTCGTAATGATCGTGAGAGATCAGGACGAGATGGATGGGCGGCAGGTGTTCGAATCGCAGGCCTGGGGCCACCAGCCGTTTGGGGCCGGCGAAGCCGACCGGGCTCGCGCGTTCCGACCAGTGCGGGTCTGTGAGGATGTTCAACCTCTCCAGCTGAATGAGCAGTGTGGCATGGCTGATCCACGTGACGGTCGCGTTCCTCGTATTGGCGCGCAACAATGCGCCATCGTTGTCCATGGGCACCAGCGGGCTTGTGCGCGGATGCACCGTCGTGGACCAGCCTCGCGAGAGGATGAATTTCCACCGCTGCCATTCACTCGGCCTGCGAAACCGCGGGTTGAGATTCCGGAAGCCGTGCCTGGTTTTACGACTCCGCGGCAGTGATTCTTCCATGCCTTATTGTAACGGATGCAAGTCAGAAGGGCGACACCAAAACATTGCGCAATCGTGAGGGAATCGACTACGCTTAAGGCATGGCCGAGAACAACCTGCAATCCATCGCCTTCCCGACGCTCGAGCAGTCGCTCATCGACGACCTGAGCCGCTGCAGCAGTGTCACAACGAAGACATACCGCGACGGGCAGACGCTGTTTGCGGTCGGCGACCGCGACTTCAAATTCTTCATCGTCAAATCCGGCGAGGTGGAGATCGTCGATCATTCCGGCGACCAGCCGAAGACCGTCACCATTCACCGTAAGGGTCAGTTCACCGGCGACGTGTCGCACCTCACCGGCAATCCGGCGGTGGTCAGCGCGGTCGCCCGTGGCGACACCGACGTGTACGAGGTGTCGGGCGATACGTTGCGCCGGATTCTGAATCAGTGCCCGACCGCGGGCGACATCATCCTGCAGGCGTTCATCGCCCGGCGGCAGTTGTTGCGCGCGTCGCCGGATTTCACCGGCCTGCGGGTGATCGGGTCTCGTTACTCTTCCGATACATTTCGGGTCCGTGACTTCCTGGCCAAGAACCGCAGGGTTTCGGCGTCAGCGAGTCCGATACACCCATCATCGCATGCAGCAGCATGCTGCTCCTGCGTAATCCTTCCAACCGCGAACTGGCGGACCGGATCGGCATCCGCCGGCCAGTGGAGCAGACATTGTACGACCTGATCGTGGTCGGAGCGGGCCCCGCAGGGCTTGCGGCCGCGGTGTATGCAGCGTCCGAAGGGCTGCGGACGCTCGTGCTGGACAGCACGGCGCCGGGCGGGCAGGCGGGAAGCAGCATGCGGATCGAAAACTATCTTGGCTTTCCCACCGGCATCACGGGCAGCGAGCTGGCCGACCGCGCGATTCTACAGGCCAACAAGTTCGGCGCGCGCCTCTCGGTATCCACGCCGGTGA
>VBOG01000150.1 GCA_005877815.1 Nitrospirota bacterium | reverse complement strand
TCGATCTCTTCTTCCCACATCGTCAGGTCGGATTGCCGCCCGAAGCCTGGAACGTCGCTTAAACTCTGGTACGGAGCGGGGCAGATGTTTCCACCGAGGCGCCCCTCGGGCAGCTTCAGCCGGAAGAAGGAGGTACCTGAATGCTTGGTGGGGGGATAAGGATGCAGGTAGAGCACCCCGGCATAATTGCAGAGCGTGCTGGAATCAACATGCGGTCGGGACACGCCATCGCCTCCCCCGACGAGTTGAACATAGTTATGGCCTGATACGCCCGTTGGCGGATCACTTTGAGCACGAAGAGCCTGGACTCCAATCTGCCGCTTGACCCAGTCTTCGACGATCATCAATTCCTCAGGAAGCAGGGCCTCCGGGGACCGCATGCCGGGCCATGCTTCATTGCGCCATGGAGACCCCATGACCCAGGCCGTCTTATTCAAGCATCTGTCGACGACAGCAAGGGGGTCTGGCAGGATGTTATCCGTGACCCAGTAGTGTTTACCGAGTTCCGGCTTTCTATATGGAAGGATATCAGGATGCAGCGCCATAACGCCTACACAGGCACTTTATGATCTCAACTGCGGGAGCATGACATTTGAAGTAAATACTGTTATCGAACTGAAATATTGATCACATCAGAGAACATGATCCGACCGCTCGGACCGCTGATTCCTCCTCTTGGTTCGGCCTGTCCGTTCCGTACGACGGTGCCGAGAGGATGTGCTTTTTCGGTCCCGTAAAAGAAGACCGCCGCAAGTTTGAATTCTCCCGTCTCCGGCGGGGCACGCAAAATCCAAGTCGTCTGAGTTTCATCAATGTGTTTCGTCACCGCATTCCCATGGATGTCGGTGATCATCACGGTGCTTAAGCCCAAGTCGCTCCCGCGGAGGCGGCGCTCCGCCCACTGAGGCTGGGGCTTTCCGTCCGGGCCTCGTACGAGTGCAGGGCCCAGCACCTGAAAGCCGGTTGAACCAATCGAGCGCGCTTGAAATCGTACGCCGCTGTCAACGAGGGAGACACCGACGACCGGCCCCGCGCCGCCTTTCGTGATGACACTCACCTCCATACGACTGTTGCGTTTCACTGTGATGGGCGCCTTGATGACGACCGACGATTGCTCGTCCATCCATTTGATCGCGTTAATCAACGCCTCGCGGTCCGTCGCACTGAGATCTTTGTAGGCGGCGTCCTTCCTGATCCGTGCCAGGTGCTTGGCTTCGACAGATTCTTCGGCTGCCGCGGATTGCGGCAGATCTATCAGTTGGGTAAGGGCAGTGGAGGCGTGACAACGCGCACAGAACGGGGCCATATCGGTGACGGCATACGGCGGGCCATACGGGTCGGCGAGGGCGACCGCGGTAATGGTCATGACAAGCGTCAGGAGAGGCGCAGCGCGGCGGATCACATTTTTACTCTAGCATGAAAACATAAGAGAGGTCAGCAGCTTCATCCGCGAATGCCGTCGGAGGTGCCATTCCTCCTGTGTTATAGTGGGAAAAAGAAGGATGAGACAGGTCACATGAGGGAGCAGGACTTTAAGTCGGTGGCGATCGCCGCCGCACAACAGGCGGGAAAGATCATCGCCGATGCATACCGCACCGATTTTCGCGTGGATTATAAACAGGGGACGATCACCAACCTGGTGACGGAAGTGGACCACCGGTCGGAAGCTGCCATTGCGGAAGTGCTGACAAGAGCCTTTCCAGGGCACCGGATTCTGGCTGAAGAGGGCGGCGAAGGCCTGGTGAGGAAATCGCCATACCGCTGGATCGTCGACCCCCTCGATGGCACGACCAATTTCGCACATGGGTTTCCGGCATTTTGCGTCTCGATCGGCTTGGAGTTGGAAGGCCGGATAATCCTGGGCGTGGTCTATGACCCGCTCCATCGGGAACTGTTCGAAGCCCAGTTGGGAGGCGGCGCATTTCTGAATGGCGAACGGATCCGAGTCTCCACCGTGCCGACGCTGAAGAAGGCGCTGTTGGTGACCGGTTTTTCCTATGATGAGGAGGGCCGTCACAGCAACCTGGTTCACTTCGCGCGATTTGCCATCCTCGGGCAGGGTATGCGCCGAACCGGCTCGGCCGCACTCGATCTCTCCTATGTCGCGTCCGGCCGGGTTGACGGATTTTGGGAATTGAAGCTCAGCCCGTGGGATGTCGCGGCGGGAAGCTTGATTGTGACCGAGGCGGGTGGGCGCGTCACGAACTTTGCCGGCGACATATTCTCCGTACAGGGTACCGAGACCCTCGCTACGAATGGTCTCATTCATGACGAGATGATCGCCGTCCTGAGTCAGCAAACCTAGCCGAATGGATTGTGGGCCTTTTCCTCACCCGCAGTTGTGGCCGGACCATGGCCCGGGAATAGCGCGGTCTCATCAGGAAGCGTGAAGAGACGGCGATGGACGCTTTCCAGATGGGTTGCATAGAGGGTGGATGGGTTTGACCGTCCGATGGAGCCCGCAAACAGCGTATCTCCCACGAACATAGAGCCCTCTGTCCGGTAACAGAGTCCTCCCGGTGTGTGTCCGGGCGTTGCGATAATCTGGACCGTCATCGCGCCGACTTTTATCGCCTCCCCGTCTGCAGGAAACTTCCGCAAGGCCGCGGACGGCTTCCATCCCAACAAATGCCAGTCACCTTCTCCAAGGTACACCGTGACCGGGTGTCGGGGGAGGATGGCGTCGAGGCCACCTGCGTGGTCCTGATGACCGTGTGTCAGACAGATTGCGACCAGCTTCAGACGATCCTCCTCGATGATCTGAAGCATGCGTTCAGGATTGTAGCCGGTATCGATCATCGCGGCCTCATTCGTTGCCGGATCACGGAGAAGATAACCTTTTACGGCGTATCCTCCGATGTCGCCGAGCACCATCGTGACATCCTGATGCAATGATGGGTTTTGAGCCGCCGGCGTCCAGCCATCGCACGCGATAGCGGTGAGTTTATCGGCGTTCAGGCGAAGTGTTTGCGCGATGTCAGCAACTTCCTTACGTGTCGGCCGGCGGATGCCGCTCTCGAGTTCCTTGATATCGGATAGAGCAATACCGGAGGATTGGGCTGCCCCAGCGAGGCTGAGACCCAACCCTGCCCGTGCCTTCTTGATAATGTCGGCAAACTCATCTTCGAGCATGCTCAAGACTTTACCCCAGTCCTCGGGATTTTGAAACTCGCGGCATAACAACGGCCTCACCACGTTCGCAAGACATTTTGATGATGATTACAGCGGTTTTGTCTATTGTTCGTGTGCTTCCAGTTTGTTTTTTTTGTCTTCGAAAGCGAGCATCCACAAAAAGGAGGCATATATGCGGAGAACCATTGGATCGGCAGCGTTTGCGGCAGTGCTGGGTTGCAGCATGGCCAGTTTCAGTTTTGCCGCCGCCTTGCCGGGTGAAACGGGCGCGTCCGGGCAAACCAATCAGCAAAATGTGGAGCAGGAGCGTGTCCAGCAGGGGATCGGCCGAAGCGGGGATCTTCCTATGGATGACCGCGGCATGCGCCAGCCTGGGAACAAGCAGCAACCTCAAATCAAAGACGATCAAGTCACGCTCGGCGGGTCCAATCCCCTCATCAAAGGCGAGGTCCTCAAGGAATTACACTGTTCGTGACAGCAGCGGCAAGGAAGTCCGCATGATGATCAATCAGAATACGAGGATGGATTGCGGTCCCGGAACGGGTTCGCTCGGCAACTTGATGCCCGAGCCCAGCGCAAGCGATAAACCCAACCAAGCACAATCCGGCACACAGTCTTCGCAAGGACAGTCCCAGGACCTTGCCCGTACGAACGAGCAAAAAGGTTCCGAAGTAGGCTCGGCTCCGGGTCTCAAATCCGATAACAAGGAGGGAAAGACCGCCAAGGCCGAGTGCGGGTTTAAGCAAGGAGACAAAATTGAAGCAGAAGTCTCGGACATGGGAGCCGCCACTTTCATTAAGCGGGTCGCGGCGACCGGAAGCGGCGCCGAGTCGAGCACCAAATAATATCTCTTCGAGTCTTCGAGCCCCGGGCCGGTCGTAGCCCGGGGCGCCTATCTCATCTCCCCCAAATCTTCCCCACGACCACTCTCCAAGTTGGTCCAAGGCCCGGCGATTTGACCATCGCCGTGCGCAGTAGGTATCCTCGATCGATCATTCCCTTGCGGAAGACTTTCATGCAATTTGATCCGGCCATCGCAGCGCAGCTTTCGTTCAAACGCGCCCAGGCATTGGGAGAGCTGGGCCGCGATCTTGCGCAGGCCAGAGAGGCCGAAGAGATTTTTTCGGCGAGCGCCGGGAGTGAGGCGAAAGCCGCATATTTCATCCTGCAAGAGATCGGCACACGGTGGCCTGAGGCAATCTCATTTCAGGAATTCCTCATTTACATCACGTGGCAGCAGGTCACTGAGGAGACGATTCCGGCACACTTTCACAGAGGGGCGGAACTCTGCGACCGTTACTTGAATGGGTTGAAACACGGGCACGACGAGATGCAGGCCGAACAGATCAGAGAGCTCAGGCGGTCCTTTCGCGCGGGTCTTGGTCACAGCGAGGATGACGATGAAGAGTACGATAAGGATACGCTCAAGGGGGGAGATTAGCGTACGGCAGATGACGACAAGCATAAGGGTTTGATTCACCTTCACCGGGGCAATCTGACCCAAGCCCGGCTCTCATACGAACGCGCCTTGCTGGATGATCGAGCGGCAGGGGACGGACAGCGTCTCTCGGATACGCTCGGCAACCTCGGGAACGTCTGCGCGATGATGGGTGACTACAAAATGGCCGAAGGATGTTATCGGGAAGTGCTTGAGATTCAGCGCGAACACAGAGATGAAAACGCGATCGGCCAGACGCTGGTGAATCTGGGGAATGTGCAGGCCGAAGCGGGGCATCCTCAACGCGCGCGGGCATATTACCTTGAAGCGTTAGAGCTGTTAGAACCTCTCCAAGACCGCCGTGCCGTGGCCATTCTATACTCGAATATTGCGTTGCAAGACGCCGCAGTCGGGCTGACGGACGATGCCATCCGAAATTTCCACAAATCCCTGGAGCTCCATCGTATCGCCGGAAACGAAGAGGGTTTGGCTGTCACATATAGTCAACTCGGAAAGGCCTTTCTGCAACAAGGAAGCACTTCCCAGGCCGAAAAATGCCTCAACAATGCGTCGGAGCATTTTTTAAAGCTCGGCAATGAACCCGGTGAAGCGGCCGTATTACGGCTCCTGGCAGATATCTACGAGCAGACCGGCAACAGGGAATCGGCCCTCCGGTGCCTTCAGAGGGTAGTGTCCGTGGATGTGCGCTATGCCTTGACGGAGTCAACCCAAGACTCGCTGAGGTTGGCCGCACTCCAAGATGTACACCGGCGCTCGATAGATCAGCCGTGAGCCGAGGCCTGATCTTCACAGTGAGCGCTCGTAGTGGTCCATGGGGCGTGATGCGGCGTGATGCTCTTCCACGCATTCTGTGCGCCCTTACTAAAGAAGGGTATGTTAGAAGCCTTTTCCTTCCTATAGTCGTCAGCAAATCGTCGGCAGCCTAAAGTTAGCTCCTCCAGGAGCACGACCTGGAGTTTCATTTAACAATACGGTGATCCATATATATTGCGCAGTTCTGCAGTGTTGCCGTGTATTGTGATGGTGACCTAGAGGAGGACTCATGGGGGAAGCGATCGTGGGCATACCTCTCATGCCGCAGGAGGGGCGTCTGAGAAATGCGCACATTCTGATTGTGGATGATGAGCCGGCCAACGTTCGGCTCTTTGAATTGCTTCT
The DNA here is from genome assembly GCA_005877815.1 of Nitrospirota bacterium. Classification (GTDB taxonomy): domain Bacteria; phylum Nitrospirota; class Nitrospiria; order Nitrospirales; family NS-4; genus NS-4. Next base: position 3,658 of record VBOG01000150.1, on the reverse strand, counting down.
CGAAGAAGTGGGGTATCGGAACGTCCGGAGCACGACGGACTCCACCAATGTGCTGTCGTTGTACCTGGAATGCCAGCCGGATCTCATTCTGTTGGACCTGGCGATGCCGCATTTAGACGGATTCGCGATCATGAAGCAGTTGCAGGCCTGCATCCCCAAAGGGACGTATCTACCGATTTTGGTTCTCACGGGAGATGCGAGCGCGGAAGTGAAGCAGCGTGCGCTGACGGTCGGGGCCAAGGACTTTCTCCTGAAGTCATTCGACCAAACGGAAGTGCTCCTGCGGATCAAAAACCTGCTGGAGACACGTTTTCTGCATAGGCAATTACAGGATCAGAATCAGTCGCTGGAAGAGAAGGTCCGCGATCGCACGCGGGAATTGAGTGAAGCCCAGCACGAGATCCTGTTTCGTCTCGGGCTCACAAGCGAATGCCGGGATGATCACACCGGCGAGCATACGCAGCGCGTCGGTCGGACATCCGCCTTCCTGGCACAGGCGCTCAGCTGGCCTGCTCCTCAAGTAGAACTCCTCCGACTCGCCGCGCCGTTGCACGACTTGGGAAAAGTCGGCATTCCCGACCGAATCCTCTTGAAACCGGGAAAGTTGACCGCCGAGGAGTTTGAGGAGATGAAGTCGCATACCACACTCGGCGTCAAACTGTTCGGAGGCAGCCGATTCCCCATCCTGCAACTCGCCGAAGAGATCGCGTTGACGCACCACGAGCACTGGGACGGCTCCGGCTACGCCGGGCTTAAAGGAGACGAAATCCCGTTGTCAGGACGAATCGTCACGGTCGCAGACGTGTTCGATGCGCTCACGCACGAGCGGCCGTATAAAAAGGCATGGAGTGTCGACCGTGCCGTAGACGAGATCAAACGACAGCGGGGCCGCCAGTTCGATCCGCTTGTCGTGGATGTGTTTATCGACGTGCTTTCCCGCGAAGACCTTCTCGGAAATCAAAAAGAGCTCTTTGCCTGTGCTCCCCCGCCGCTGTCCTAGTCTGCCCGACGGCGCCGAAAATTCTCTGCTGGAAATTGCGTAGACACTTTGCTACCCTCTTTGCGGACTCCTTACGGCCCTGTGCCGGGGACGCCCTGAAGCGCAAAAGGAAGGAGCTTGCATGAGTGTCCGAGAGTTCATGGACGAGCTGTCGGTCTTTTCTGAATTGACGGACCAGGAAATCAATCTGCTCGACCCGCTGTGCCATGTTGTAGAGGGAAGGTCCGGCGACTGCATCATCTACGAAGGGGAGCCTGTGGAGCAACTCTACATTCTCATCACAGGCGAAGCATCGGTCATCAAAGACCGCTCCGACGGCAAACAGGCCACGATCGGGACGGTTGGGCAGGACGATGTTCTTGGAGAGATGTCCTTCTTCAAGCATACCCCTGCGACCGTCACCATCGAGTCAAAAACGGCTTACAAGGCGCTGGCGATAGACCAATCCCAACTGCAACGGTTTCTCGAAGGGCATCCCACCATCGGATACAAGGTGATGAAGAAGCTGAATCGTGTGACGAGCCGACGGTTGAAGGTGATGGTGGGGTTTATCGCGGACCACATGTCGGCAAAAGAGGAAGTCTACCACTCCGGTCGGAAATAGACATCTCTTCGTTGCGTCATGCCCACGCGACGGACACTCCTCCGTTTCCCACAATGACGCATGCAGTCGTGGCAGTTCGGACTGCTACGGCCACCTTCCACTCCTGTAACAGGACGGCAATTTCGTCAACCGCGTGAGTCTCGAGAAACGTCAGTTTGACGCTGACCTGGTAATACCCATCATGGCCGTGAATTTTAAATGTGATCTCGCTCTTGCGTGCTGTCGATTCGCTGACGGTATGTCCAGGGAACGCCGACTCGAGATAGAGGCGCAATGCGCAGGTTTTGGGGTCGGCAGACACGGCCTCAGGAGTCTCAGCCGCCGGGAGTAAGTGTGATGATGTGCACCTGGCCAAATGCGGCCAGAGGCTGCTCGAAGTCTTCTTCCTTGCCGACCGCCAGGATGATGACGCGATCTGGATGGAGGTGTTTCTGAGCGGCCCGCAACAGGTCGTCCTTGGTGAGCTTGACGACGCTGTCCCTAAAACGCTGCAGGAAATCAGCAGGCAGACCATAGTAGTCCAACTCCATCAGCCGACTGACGATCTGCCCGCTGTCGGCAAACGAGAACACAAAGGAGTTCATAAAGGCGTCCTTGGAATGCTGCAGTTCCTGGTCGGAGACCGGCTCTTGACGGATTCTTTCGAGGTTGCCCAGCATGCTCGACAACGCTTGGTAGGTGGTGGGCGCTTTCGTGAGGGCGTGCATGAGGAAAATTCCAGGCGCCATGTTGCCGGGCCGGATGGCGCTCCCGACCGAATAGGCCAGGCCCTGTCGGCTGCGGACATCTCGAAAGAGGCGTGACGTGAATGAGTTGCCGCCGAGGATGTCGTCCAAAAGTGCGAGCGCGAAGTAATCCGGGTCATCCTCCTTCACCGTCAACTGCCCGACGCGAAGATGTGTCTGGGTGATCTCGCGACGGACGATATTCACGGACCTCGCGGCGGGAGCGCCGATCGCCGGAATTTGCGGAAGGCGGATGCTTTTCGGTTGCCAATCACCGAAGGCCGCGCGCAATGCCGTCAACATCTCCGTCTTGTCGAAATCTCCCGTGATCCCCAACATGACCGCTCCCGGCGCGAAGAACTGCCGGTGAAAGGAGATGAGGTCTTCTCGCGTGATGCTCGAGACGGTTTGAAGCGTGCTTTCCCGCCCGAAGGGGTGATCGGCCCCAAACAGGAGTTTCCTGAACTCGCGGGCGGTGATGCCCGCAGGATTCTCCGGTCGACGGCGAATGGCTTCCAACGCCTGGCGTTTCGCCATCTCCACCTTTCCTGCTTCGAATGCGGGCGATCGCAGGACATCGGCAAAAATGGCCAGCCCTCGCCGGAAATCCTTCTTGAGCACATCCAATGTGGCCGTCCCGCTTTCGGCGCCGATGACGACGGATACGGACGCGGCGAGAAACTCAAGCTCCTCGTCGATCTGATCTCCGGTCATGCGCGCAGTCCCACCGGTTCGCATCACCGTGCTCACGATGCCCGTCAGCCCGACCTTGTCTTTCGGCTCATACACGGCTCCTGTACGGATCATCGCCGTGATGGACGCGAGCGGCAGCTCGGCATCCGGCAGGAGGTACACAATCATGCCGTTTTCCAGGACGACGCGTTCGACCTTCGGAGTCGTAAAGGTGACCGGATCGAATTTCATCGCGCGCGGGTCGAGCGGCGGTCCGGACCCCGTGGCGGTCTCCGCCAGGGCGGCTGCGCTGAGGACCAGGCAGAGAGCGAGGACGCCGAGCACGGTGGGCACTATGCGTTGATTCATGGCTGAACCTGGGCCGGCTGGGTTGAAGGTTTGACAAGTGTGGCCACGGTCCGATTGCTCTTGATCAAGTAGGTCTTGGCGACCCGCTGAATATCGTCCTGTGTGACTTTCGCGATGCGGTCTCGCCGCCGAATGAGCTCCCGCCAGTCCCCGCGGACCGCTTGATAATACGCAAGGCGCGAGGCCATGCCGCTGTTCGAGCGGAGCGATCGCACCAGGCCGGCGTCCAGTTGATTGAGAATTTTCTCGAGTTCCCGGGCCGTGACCGGCTCGCGTTTGAGCCGTTCC
>VBOG01000149.1 GCA_005877815.1 Nitrospirota bacterium | reverse complement strand
GAACTTCCGTGAAGATTTCCTGGGAAGGGACGACGCCGCCACCGGGGCTGTCGATGCGCAGCACGATGGCTTTGACGCTGGGATTCTCGCGGTAGCGGCGCAACTCTTCGATAGTGTCGCGGGAGTCCAGGATGATGCCTTCGATGCGGATGACCGCCACCTTGTCGCCGCCCAGCCAACCGCTGTCAAGCGTGAATGTCGCCAGCAATGAGAAAGCGACGAACGCCAACAGCAGTAACCCTAGTAGGCCGAGCGCCGTGCGGATCGGCCGCTTCTTCCGGGGCGGGAGGGCGCTGGTGTCGTCTCGAAGAGGACTCGGCCACACGCTATTGGATTTCATCTTCCTCGTCGTCGCGGCGCTTGCTCTTCTTGGCGGCGCGGCCGAGGGATTGATCGACCTTGCCCTGGCTCGCATGGAAGTCTTGCATCTGCTGGCGTTCCGAATCCCGGTGATGCTCACGCAAACTCAACGCGATCTTGCGCTCTTCCTTATCGACCTTGATGATCTTGGCTTCGATGTCGTCGCCGACCTTGAATTTCTCGTCCAACCGCACATTGGCGTCCAACGCCAATTCGCTGACGTGGATAAGTCCCTCGACGCCTCCCTCGAGCTCGACGAAGAGCCCGAAGTCCGTAATCTTGGTGATCTTGCCGCGGGTCTTGTTGCCGACCTGATGCGCATTCGGGATTTCCTGCTCCCAGGGATCGTTCGTCAGCTGCTTATAGCCCAGAGACAAGCGTTCCTTATCCTTATCGATTTTGAGGACCACGGCGTCGACCTTCTGACCCTTCTTGAAGATTTCCGACGGGTGTTTGACGTGCTTGGTCCACGACATATCGGAAATATGGATCAGACCGTCCACCCCTTCATCGAGACCGACAAAGGCGCCGAAGTCCGTCAGGCTTTTGATTTTTCCCTCGATCTTGGTTCCCACCGGATATTTCGTTTCAACAAGATCCCACGGATTCGGGGCGACCTGCTTCATGCCGAGCGAGATTTTCCTGGCGGTTTCGTCCACATTCAGCACCTGGGCTTCCACGACGTCTCCGACCGAAACGATCTTCGAGGGGTGTCTGACTTCGTGGGTCCACGACATCTCCGAGACATGCACGAGTCCCTCGACGCCGGGCTCCAGTTCGATGAAAGCGCCGTAATCGGTGAGGCTCACCACACGTCCCTTGATCCTTGTTCCGACGGGGCTCTTGGCCGCCACGCCCATCCACGGGTCCGCGCCCTTCTGTTTCAATCCCAGCGAGACGCGTCCCGACTCGCGGTCATAGCGCAACACCATGACTTCGACGCGATCTCCCACCATGCACATCTCTGAGGGATGGCCGATGCGGCCCCACGACATATCGGTGATGTGCAAGAGCCCGTCAATGCCGCCCAGGTCCACGAAGGCGCCATACTCGGTGATGTTTTTCACCGTCCCAGTGACGACCTGACCTTCCGTCAGGTTCGACAGCGTGCGCTGGCGGCGCTGATCGCGCGATTCTTCCAGCAGGAGGCGGCGGGAGACGACGACGTTTCCTCGCCGGTGATTGATCTTGATGATCTTCATCGGAAAGGTTTTGCCGATGAGCTGCTCGGGGTCGCGGACAGGGTGGAGGTCGATCTGGGAGCCAGGCAGGAAGGCTTTGACCCCGATGTCCACCATCATGCCGCCCTTGATGCGGGTCAGGACTCGACCCTCCACGATCGCCTCGTCCTTGAAGATCCGCTCCAGATCCTCCCAGACCTTCATCTTGTCCGCTTTTTCCTTGGACAGGACAAGGTTGCCATCGCTGTCTTCGCGCTCTTCGATATAGACCGGAAGCCGGGTGCCGGGGGTGAGTGCGGCGAGTTCCTGAGAGGTGAACTCTTCGGCGGCGATGATCCCCTCGGATTTGTATCCGATGTCCACGATCACCTTGTCTTTTTTCACCAAGACGACGGTGCCTTCGATGACAGACCCTTCTTCGAAATTCTGAAAAGTCTGCTCATACAGCGAAGCCATCTCCGCCTTTTCTCCCGACTTCATCTTCTCCAAGGTTTCCATTACGTTAATCACGCCTCCAGATACCAACCTGACATACAGGGTTAAAGGTTAAATGCTGGCGGAGCGGCAGCCCGCTGACGACGGCATCCCGCCTCCCAGCGCCGAAATCCGATCCATGATCTCCTGACTGATCTGTTGATACACAGCCTTCTTCTCTTCGCCATTCTCTCTGCCGAGCAGAGACGAAAAATCCATCGGCGGCCCATAGACGACCCGGATCGGCCGGAACCGAATCCATTTCGCATCGGGCGGCAACGCATCGTATGTCCCTTCCAGCAGGGTGGGGATGACCGGGCACCCCGTCGCCTCAACAATGATGCCGATCCCTGGTTTCCCAGGCTGCAGTTTGCCGTCGTCCGATCGGCCACCTTCAGGGTAGATCACCACCGCTTCACCCGCCTTCACGCGACGAATAGCCTCATCAAAGCCGCGCCGGTCCACACGCTCCCTACGAATCGGTATCCATCCCAAGTACCGCATGACGGCCCCGATCACGCCATGGAACAGGTCGATCCGGCCCATGAAGGACAACCGTCTTGATGCTCCGCATCCCAAGATCGGAATGTCGAGATAGCTGGCATGGTTCGCGGCGATGATCACACCGCCTTTTTTCGGAATATTCCCCCCGCCCTCCACCTTCAACCGGAACAGGAGCCGCGCAAGCATTCGGACGACCAGCCAGGCACTCCAGTACAGCAGCATTCAGGCCAAACCGGCCGCTTTCTCTTTTTCTCCGATCACACGCGTCATATGGTCGACTACCTGATCCACTGACAGTTTCGTCGTATCAATCTCGATTGCATCGGGTGCGGTAACCAGCGGAGCGGTTTCGCGGGTGCGATCCCGCCCGTCCCTGGCGTCCAGGTCCTGCCGCGTTTGCGCCAAATCGGCAGCCTTACCTGCCGTCACCAGCTCTTCATGGCGTCGGCGGGCTCGTTCGGCCGCATCGGCTTTAAAAAAGAATTTGGCCGGCGCGTTCGGGAATACCTTCGTGCCCAGGTCCCGGCCTTCGGCGACGATGCCCGAGATGTCTCTCCGTTGCCCGAAGGCTTGCTGGATCGGCAACAGCCAGGCACGGACTTGCGGGAGAACGGCCACTTGGGCCGCCGCCCGGGTCACTTCGGGAGTTCGAATCTGAGCATTCAGCAACAATCCATCCACTTCGACCGCCATTCCGCCGTCTTGCGTGTGCAGAATGTTCAGTCGAATTCTTTCACAGAGCCGCTCCATCGCGGCTGGCGAAGTGGTATCTGTACCAGTGACCAATGCCTTCCACGCTACAGCCCGGTACAAGGCCCCTGTATCCAGGTAGATGTACCCAAGTTTCGCGGCGATTAGCTTGGCGACAGTGCTTTTGCCCGCGCCAGCCGGACCATCAATCGTTACAATCATCGGTTTCAAGCAATGCCCGGCGGGAAGAACCTGAGGTCCCTCTCAGCGAACAGACTATTATTCACCCTTGACCTGAGGGTGTCAATAACCTCCTCAAATACTTATCGAAATCAGGAAATGACGTGGCCACGCATGCGCTATCGTGCACCTGAGTCTCGCCTTCGGCGATCAATCCCGCCACGGCCATAGACATGGCCACCCTGTGGTCGCCGTAGCTTTGGCACACCGCACCTTTCAAGGAAAGGCCGCCTCTGATCTTCAGTCCGTCAGGGCGTTCTTCGACCTTGACGCCCATGCGGCCAAGTTCGCAGGCCATGGTTGCGAGGCGATCGCTTTCCTTCACCCGCAGTTCTGCAGCGCCGGTGAATGTGGTGTCGCCTTTCGCGGAAGCTGCGGCGACTGACAGGATGGGAATCTCATCGATGGCCTTCAGGACGCGTTCGGCGTTGATTGTTATGCCGTGGAGCTCAGACGCACGAGCGCGAAGGTCGCAGACCGGTTCTCCGGCCTGCTCACGCCTGTTCAGCACATCGATTTGTGCCCCCATGTCATGCAAGATGTCGAGAATGCCGGTCCGCGTCGGATTGATGCCGACGCCGATCACCGTCACATCGGAGCCAGGGACGATGGATGCCGCGACGAGAAAAAATGCGGCGGCGGAGAGATCACCCGGGATTCGTACGTCCTTGGCTCCCAACGACGTCCGGCCCGTGATAGTGACCGTCAGTTCTTGCCGGACGATCGGAATGCCGAAGAAAGCGAACATGCGTTCGGTATGATCTCGTGAGAGAGCCGGTTCAGTAACGCTCGTCGTTCCTTCCGCAAAGAGGCCTGCGAACAGCAGCGACGATTTGACTTGCGCGCTCGCGATTGATGATCTATAGGCTATCCCGCTAAGCCGTGAGCCTGTGATCGCAAGAGGAGCGAGCTCTCCTCCGCACCGCCCGGCGATCGTTGCGCCCATCTGCCGCAACGGTCCCACGACCCGGCCCATGGGTCGCTTCCTGATTGAAGCATCTCCCGTCAAGACCGAAAAAAACGACTGACCGGCAAGCAGCCCGGCGAGCAGGCGGATTCCGGTCCCTGAGTTACCGCAGTCCAGGATCCGGTCAGGTTCACGAAGACCCCACAAACCTTTGCCGGAGATCTTCAAGGTTTTGCGAGCGACCTCAATCGGGATGCCGAGCGCCTGTAATACGGAAACGGTGTTGAGGCAATCTTCGCCCCGGCAATAGTCACCGATGACCGCCTCGCCGTCGGCCAGCGCGCTGAGAATGATGGCCCGATGCGTGATGGATTTGTCGCCGGGCACGCTCAGGGTGCCGCGCAGCGGGCCGGATGGCCGAGTCACAAGGTGCGGGGATGCGGTCATCACATGATCCGATCCCGGCGCTGTTTGGCCTGATCTAACTCACGAATCAGGCCGTCTCCGTCACCGGCCTTGATCAGCGCTTTCAGTTTCTCAAGGGAGGCTTGATAAGTCTCGATCTGGCTCACGAGATTCTCCCGGTTCCACAAACAAATGTCCCGCCACATTTCCGGAGAAGAAGCCGCGATCCTGGTGGTATCCTTGTATCCTCCGCCGGAAAATGATTGGAGCTCGACCCCGGGTGTTTGGGCGTCCTGGATGGTAAAGAGCGCGTTCACGAGCGCATAGGCGATCATGTGCGGCAGGTGGCTCACGGCCCCGAGAACTCTGTCGTGAAGCTCAGGGTCCATTTCGGTGATCCGCGCACCGGCAGCTTCCCACATGTGCCGGACCTTCAAGAGCGCCGGCGCCTTGGTACGAGTGGTCGGGGTGAGAATGCAGCGGGCACCATGAAATAAGTCCAGCGAGGCCGCATTGATGCCGCTTTTTTCCTTGCCGGCGATAGGATGGGCTCCGACCACGGACATGGCGTCAGGTACCAGGTCTTCCATGCGCGCAACGAGGGTCCCTTTCACGCTGCCCACGTCCGTCACAACGGCGTCCAGAGCGAGATGGGGGATACAGACTTTGAGAATGGCTTCAAACGTCGCGACCGGTGTAGCGAGGACGAGCAGGTCTGTTCCCGACGCCGAGTCCTCGAGATTTGTGGTGAAGCGGTCAATGGCATGGAACTCGACAGCCTTCTTGAGATTCTCGATCCTGCGCCCTGTCCCGACGATATGGGCAACGAGCCTCTGCTGCTTACAGACCATTCCCAGGGAGCCGCCGATCAGGCCCACCCCGACAATCGTCATTTGTTTGAAGAGCGGAAGAGGCGGTCGTGGCGTGTTTGCTTCCGATTGCAAACGGGTGGAGGCAGCAGGGCTCATTCAATCTCGCGATCGACAGCCGCCGCGATTCTTCGTAAGTCCTTCATGAGGTCCTTGAACTTCGCAGGCTTGAGCGACTCCTCTCCGTCGCACAGGGCGCACTCGGGATTGGAGTGCACTTCAATCAGGAGCCCGTCCGCGCCCGCTGCGACGGCGGCCTTTGCCATCGGCGCCACCAGGGCCCACTGGCCCGTGGCGTGACTGGGATCAACGATGACCGGCAGATGGGTCAAGGCCTTCAATGCGGGGACGGCTGCCAGGTCGAGCGTGTTCCGGTACTGAGATTCGAAGGTCCGAATGCCTCGCTCGCACAGCATCACGTTCTTGTTCCCACGCGACATGATGTATTCCGCCGAGAGCAGCCATTCCTTGATGGTTGCCGAGAGTCCCCGTTTCAAGAGTACCGGCTTGTCGTACGCGCCGACCTCTTTCAGCAGCTCGAAGTTCTGCATGTTCCGGGCGCCGATCTGGATGATGTCCGTCTTCTCGAGAAACAGTTCGATGTCCCGAGGGTCGAGGATCTCGCTTACGATCGGAAGCTTCGTGAGTTTCTTGGCTTCCCCGAGGAAATCCAAGCCCTCATTGCCGAGTCCTTGAAACGCATAGGGCGATGAGCGCGGCTTGTAGGCGCCTCCGCGCAAGATGTTCGCGCCCGCCGCCTTCACTTCTTGTGCAATCCCAACGGTCAATTCCTTCTTCTCGACAGCGCATGGGCCGGCCATGATGGCCAACCTTCTGCCACCGATTTTCACGCCGCCGACATCAATGATCGTATCTTCCTTTTTGAACTCACGGCCGGCCAGTTTCCACGGCGCGAGGATGGGGACGACGTCCTCCACTCCGGCAATGGCGCGGAGCGGCTGGTTGGCCAGGATCCGATCGTCGCCGATCACACCGATGATCGTTCGTTCCTGGCCTTTCGAGAGATGAGGCGTCAACCCCAGTTCTTTAAGGCGATCCATGACATGCTCGATCATGGATTCGGTCGCTTCGGGTTTCAGCACGATGATCATGGCGCGATACTCTCCTTCCGATGCTTACGCAGTCAGCACTGACTTGAGTGTGTCGATGAAACGGCGGTTTTCATCAGGCAATCCAATCGTCACCCGCAAGAAACTGCCGCCTAAATGCCTCACAATGACGCCCTCTCGGAGCAGTCTGTCGAAGACCGCCTTGCCGTCCCGCTTGACGTCAAAATACAGGAAATTTGCCTGGCTCGGCACGGCGCTCAATCCGATGCGCTTCAGATGCTCGGAGACATAGGCCATGCCCTCGATGTTCAGACGCCGGCTTTCACGAACGTGCTCCTCGTCGGCCAGGGCTGCCAGCGCTGCGTTTTGCGCGAGACTGTTCGTATTGAACGGAGGCCGGATGCGGTTCAGGTGCTCGACGATTTCAGGAGTGGTCAGGCCGTATCCGATGCGCAATCCCGCCAGACCGTAGATCTTCGAAAAAGTTCGAAGGATGACGATGTTGCGGCCGGATTTGAGCAGCTCTAACGCGTCCGGGTAATCGGGCGCCGTGACATACTCGTAATACGCTTCATCGAACACGAGAATCACGTCGGTCGGAACGGCCTGAAGCAGGCTGTTTATTTCCGAGGCGGTCACATAGGTGCCGGTCGGATTGTTGGGATTGCAGACAAAAAGAAGACGCGTTCTGTCGGTGACGACTTTCGCCATAGCGCCGACGTCATGCCGATACGCCTTCAGCGGTACCAGCACAGCCTTGGCATGCGCGGCCGTTACGTCGATTTTGTAGACGATGAAGCTGGGATCCGCCATCACCGCCTCGTCTCCCGTTTGGAGAAATGCCCGGGTGAGCAGGGTGATGATTTCATCGGAGCCGTTACCCAGGACAATCTGGTCGGGCGTGACCTTCCAGCGTTCGGCCAATCCTTGTCGGAGATAATGTCCTCCGCCGTCCGGATAGCGGTGAAGGGTCTTGGCGGCGGCGTTTAGGACCGCCAACGCCTTCGGCGAAGGCCCTCGCGGGTTCTCGTTGGAGGCGAGCTTGATCGAGCCCGTGATGCCGAGCTCTCGCTCCAGCTCTTCAATGGGCTTGCCGGGCGAATAGGGCGTAATGCCCGCAATATCTGGACTGACTTTAATCCCCATACATTACGTGTGAGCTGGATAGGATCCCAACACCTTGAGGAAGAGGCAGCGCGACTTCACTTCGGCCAGCGCCCGCTTGACGCGGTCTTCGTCAAGATGCCCCTCGACGTCCACGAAGAAGAGATATTCCCAAGCCTTCCGGCGGGAGGGCCGCGATTCGATCTTCGTCATATTGACCCCATTGGAGGCAAAGGGGCGCAGCAAATCGTAGAGCGCGCCGACCTTGTCCTTCACCGACAGCATCACCGAGGTCTTGTCCTTGCCGGTGCGCTCGGGCGCTTTCACGGAGAGGATCAGGAAGCGGGTGTAGTTGTTCAGATTGTCCTCGATATGGGCTTTCAGGACCTTCAATCCGTAGATCTGCCCCGCCAACTCCGACGCGATCGCGGCGGCGGAATGGTCTTCGGCGCAGATTTCCGCGGCTCGCGCGGTGCTGTGCACTTCGGACACGGGCACGCTGGCAAGGTTTGTTTCCAGCCACTGGCGGCATTGTGCTATGGCATGGGGATGTGAATAGATCTTCTTGACAGATGGCAGTGAATCGGCCTTCGACAAGAGGTTATGCGAGACTTCCTGGAGGACCTCGCCATAGATTTGCAAGTTCGAGTCAATGAACATGTCCAAGGTGTGATTCACCACCCCTTCGGTGGAGTTTTCGATCGGCACCACGCCGAAGTCCACGCGTGCGCGTTCCACCTCGTTGAACACTTCTTTGATGGACGTCATGGGAAGGTATTGGGCCGATGACCCGAATTTTTGAATGCAGGCCAGATGTGTAAATGTGGCGCGCGGACCGAGATAGGCAACCTTGAGCGGGCCTTCCAAGGACAGCGAACCGGACATGATCTCCCGATAGACGGCTTGGAGGGCGTCATTGGGAAAGGGGCCCGCATTGTTCTTCGATAAACGCTCAAAGATCTCAGCCTCCCGGGCGGGGGTATGGAGCACGGCCTGGGTGTCGGCTGCCTTCTTGAGCTTCCCGATTTCGATGACGTGCTGCGCGCGCTGGTTCAGCAGGCGGAGAATTTCATCATCGATCTTGTCGATTTCTTGGCGGTGCCCTTGAAGTGGTTTCGGCTCTTTCATCGCGTAAACACTAAAAAATTGGAAACGTTAACTGTACTGGAAGTGGGACGAATTTGCAAGTATTTCAAGGAGAAGGGCGATTTGATCAGAATCAGGTCAGGAGGTCTTTTTGTTTGCCGAAATGTTGAAATGCCAGCCGGGTGGCCACCCGCCCGCGCGCGGTCCGCTCGAGGTATCCCGCTTGGATCAGGTAGGGCTCGTACACATCTTCCAGGGTGCCGCGCTCTTCCCCGAGGGCCGTGGCCAGCGACTCCACCCCCACGGGGCCGCCGCCGAACTTGTCAATCAATGTCTGCAGCAGCAAGCGGTCCATGGCATCGAAGCCGGCCGAATCCACGCCGATCCAGGCCAGCGCGGCATCGGCGACCTTTCGTGTCACGAGTCCATCGGACTTGATTTGCGCATAGTCTCTCACGCGGCGAAGCAACCGGTTCGCGATTCTGGGAGTTCCGCGCGAGCGCCGGGCGACTTCGGCCGCGCCCTCGCGGTCTATCGAGATGTTCATGATGCCCGCCGACCGCAGCGCAATCGCTTCCAATTCTTCGGGGGTATAAAAATCCAGGCGGTGCACTAGGCCGAACCGTTCCCGAAGCGGTGATGTCAGCGACGCGACGCGGGTGGTGGCGCCGATCAACGTAAATTTCGGAAGGTCCAGCTTGATGGTCCGTGTGGATGCTCCCTGACCGATGATCAAATCGAGTTGATAGTCCTCCATCGCCGGATAGAGCGCCTCTTCCACCGTAGCCGGCAGGCGATGAATTTCATCGATGAATAAGACGTCGCCCTGTTGAAGGTTGGTCAAGATGGCGGCAAGATCCCCGGCGTGGTTGAGCACGATGCCAGAGGTTGCACGCAGCGCGACACCCATTTCCCTGGCGATGATGTTCGCGATCGTCGTTTTGCCGACGCCCGGTGGACCGTAAAAGATACAATGATCCAGCGCTTCCCGCCGCTGCTTCGCGGCATCCATGCAGATGCGAAGCGAGTCCTTCATCCGCGACTGGCCCACGTATTCGTCCAAGGTCTGCGGCCGGAGCGCAACCTCGAAGCTTCCCTCCTGATCGCCTGGCTCTGTCGTGACCACACGGTCAGGCATGACCTGGCGCCTTCCTCTGACTCATTTGGCCAGTTCCTTCAGCGCTTCCCGGATGAGATCTTGCAAGCGGGGTTGGCCGTCGCGCGCCAGGATCTCGTTGACGAGGTCCTTGACGTCTGCGGCCCGGTAGCCGAGGTTTGTGAGCGCCGACAGCGCATCGTCCGCCAGCCGGTTTGAGACCGCTTCTGGTTTGACCGACTTGTGGTCGGTCGCGACCGCCAGCTTTTCAATTTTGTCTTTCAATTCCAGCGCAAGCCGCCCCGCGGATTTCTTGCCGATGCCTGACACCGACGCCAGGACTTTATAGTCGTCATCACGAATGGCGGCGGCGAGGTCGTCCACGCTGAGCGTCGAGATGACGTTCAATGCGAGCTTCGGGCCGATGCCGGACACGCTGAGCAGCAGGAGGAATGCATCTTTCTCCCGGGTGGTTCTGAACCCGAACAATTGAAGCGCGTCTTCCCGAACGTGGGTGTAAATGGCGAGAGAAACCGGCTGCTCGGGTTCGGGGAGGTGGTAATAGGTGCTGAGGGGAATGAGGACGTCGTAGCCGACTCCCTGCACGTCAATGACGACCCCTCCGGGATGCTTCGAAGCGAGCCGGCCGGTGAGAGTGGCGATCATCCGCCGGCTGCGACCTTCTCCATGATCTCTTCGGGTATGTCGAAATTCGCGTGCACCTTCTGGACGTCGTCCTGATCTTCCAGAATGTCCACGAGCTTCAGCGCCTGTTCGGCGGCCTTTTCATCGAGTGCAATGTAGTTCTCGGGGATGAAGGTGATCTCAGCGTGGGAAGACTCGATCTTGGCGTCGGCCAGCGCCTTCTTCACGCTCTCGAATTCATGCGGTCCGGTGATGACTTCATAGATCTTATCGTGAGTCTTGATGTCTTCGGCACCGGCGTCGAGAGCGACTGTCATGAGTTTGTCCTCGTCCACCTTGCTCCGGTCGACGATCAGCAGCCCTTTTTTATGGAATTGCCAGGAGACCGCGCCAGCTTCTGCCATGTTGCCGTTGTTCTTCGTGAAAATGCTTCGGATTTCGGCCACGGTGCGGTTTCGATTGTCGCTTGTCAAATCTACCAACAGGGCGCAGCCGCCCGGTCCATATCCTTCGAGCTGGAACTCTTCGTAATGGATGCCGGGAAGTTCGCCCGTCCCGCGCTGGATGGCCTTCTTCAGATTGTCGGAGGGCATGTTGGCGTCTTTGGCTTTGAGAATCGCTAATCGGAGTCGGGGATTGCCGTCGGGGTCGCCGCCGCCGATGCGCGCGGCGATCGTAATTTCGCGAATGATTTTGGTGAAGACTTTACCGCGCTTCGCGTCTACCGACGCTTTGTGCCGCTTCGTGGTCGCCCAGTGGCTATGGCCGCCCATGACGCTACTCCTTCTGGCTCTGAAAATTTATTCCGCATGATGCTCAATCGATTCTGACACACGCTCTTGAAGGGTGTCAACGCGGGCCGATACCGCTGCCGCAAGCGCAGTTCGGATCTGGGCCGCCGTGTGCGGACCGATGCCGCCCACGCGCTGCAGCTCGGTTTCCGTGGCGGCCGTCAGGGCCTCGACCGACCCGAACGAGCGCAGCAGGTCCCGGCGCTTGGTGGGGCCCACGCCGGGGATCTCATCCAGCTTTGAGGCGATGAGGGCCTTGCCGCGGAGCGTTCGGTGGTAGCCGACCGCGAAGCGATGGGCTTCGTCACGGATCCGTTGAAGAAGATGGGTCGCGGGGGAGGACGGTTTTAAGATCACCGGGTTCTTGCGCCCGGGAAGAAACACCCGCTCCTCCTTTTCGCCCTTGGCTTTGGCCAGTCCAAGCACGTCGATGTCCGTCAGCTTCAATTCCCGCAACCCGTCCATGGCCGCTCCGAGCTGTCCGATGCCGCCGTCAATCACGATCAGGTCGGGGAACGGGCGGTCAGTCTTCAGGATGCCGGCATAGTGCCGAAGCACCACTTCCTTCATGCTGGCAAAGTCGTTGGCCCCCTCGACGGTCCGGATGCGAAACTTCCGGTACTCGGATTTTCTGTGAACACCGGTGTCCCAGACGACCATGGATGCGACGCCTTGGTTGCCCTGGATGTTGGAGATGTCGAAGCCTTCGATGCGGTTCGGGGCATGTTGAAGGTGAAAGAGCTTTTGCAATTCTTCCACGGCCGCCTTTCCCATGGCTTCATCTCGCAGATAATCCTTGAGGGCGGCCTCGGCGTTTTCTTCGGCCAGTTTCACCAGGTGATGTTTGATCCCGCGCTCCGGCGCGAAGACTCGCACCTTCTCGCCTTTTTTGTCGGAGAGCCACTGGCTGATCAGGTCGGCTTCAGGAAGTTCCACCGGCAGCAGTAACTGCTTCGGCGGAATGATCTCTTTGTTGTAGAACTGCTGGATGACGGAACGGACCAGTTCCTCATCGGACGTCTCCTCGACCTGCCCCCAGTGGAAGTCCTTGCGCCCCACCAACAGGCCTCCTCGCACGAAGAGCATCTGGACGTTCGCCGCCGGTCCTTCCCGCACCAATCCCACCACGTCCTGGTCCACATTGTCGATCTGCGCCACACGCTGCCGTTCCAGCGTCCGCTCGATCTTGAAGATGCGGTCCCGTATGCGCGCCGCTTCCTCGAAGTCCTCGCCTTGGGCGGCTGTTTCCATCTGTGACTGGTATTGCTGCAGCAGGTCCGTGTTGCGGCCCTCCAGAAACATCCGGGCCTGCTTGACGATCTCGTGGTATTCCTCGGAGGATTGATTGCCGATGCAGGGGGCCATGCAGCGTTTGATTTCAAATTCGATGCAGGCCCGCTCGGCCCGCCCATTGATCTCAATGCTGCACGTGGCCAAGGGGAAGACCTTCTTGATCACTCGAAGCGTCTCCCGAAGCGCGCCGGCGGGAACGTACGGGCCGTAATAGAGCGCGCCGTCTTTTTGAACCCTCCGGACTATGGTGAATCGAGGGAATGGTTCTTTGATCGGCAGGCGCAGATAGGGATACTGCTTGTCGTCCCTCAGTACCACGTTGAAGCGGGGACGATGGCGCTTGATGAGGGTGCTCTCGAGGATCAACGCCTCCAA
Source organism: Nitrospirota bacterium (assembly GCA_005877815.1). Lineage (GTDB taxonomy): Bacteria > Nitrospirota > Nitrospiria > Nitrospirales > NS-4 > NS-4. Next base: position 10,074 of record VBOG01000149.1, on the reverse strand, counting down.
TTCAGATCGCGTCACGATGGTTTCGAGGTCGGTGATGTGTCCCACGAGCAGTCGGGTTTTGGCCGTCATGTCCGCGCCTTTTTGAAAATAGGACCGAATGCGGTCGCTGAGAAGATTTGCCTTGCCGATGTACAGAACCTCGCCGCGGCCGCCTTTCATGAGGTACACGCCGGGCGCTTGCGGCAGGCGGTCGAGCTTCGTTTGGAGAGTATCGGATACCATGATGTTAGTGTAGACTACAGGTTGCTGAGCGGCAAGTAAGGGAGCGGATGATGGGTCAGTCCTGGCAGATCGGGCGCGTTCTTGGGATACCGTTGCGGGTCCATGTGTCCTGGTTCATTGTTTTTGCGCTCCTCTCCTGGTCGTTGTCGCAAGGATATTTCCCGGCGGTGCTCCGCCACGTGCCCATGTGGCAATACTGGGTCTTGGGAATCGTTGCGGCCCTCCTGCTTTTCGTCTCTGTCCTGGTGCATGAGCTCGGCCATTGCATAGTCGCATTGCGGTACCGTATCCCGATCTCGCAAATCACCCTGTTCATTTTCGGCGGCATGGCACAGATCAAACGTGAGGCGCCGACCCCGAAGGCAGAGTTCCTGATTGCCATCGCAGGTCCGCTGGTCTCGGTGTTGATCGCGCTGGGGTTCTGGGGCGCTGCCGTGTTTCCCGGCGCACCGCCCAGCATGATGGCCATTGCCGAGTATCTGATGAACATCAACTTTGTCTTGGCCGCATTCAATTTGGTACCCGGATATCCCTTGGATGGAGGCCGGGTGCTCCGAGCCGGCATCTGGGCGTGGTCGCACAACTTTCACAAGGCAACGCGTTATGCCGCGCGCGCGGGACAGGGATTTGCGATCCTGTTGATGGTGGTCGGGCTGTACGATGTGACGACAGGGGCCGCCATGGGAGGCATGTGGTTCTTGCTGATCGGCGGCTTTCTCTTTTCCTCGGCGCAAAACAGCCATCGCCAGGTGGCATTCCAGGAATCCCTGGCCGGGCTTCGAGTCGGCGATGTCATGACGCCTGAGGTCGTGACGCTTCAGGCGGACGAGACGCTCGATCAAGCGGTCAACCGATACTTTCTGCAGCTTGGATTTGGCGGGTTTCCGGTCATGGCGAACGGCAAGGTCGCCGGGATGCTGTCGCTGCGGGAACTGAAGACGATCCCGCGTGAAGAGTGGCCGAATCTCACCGTCGGTCAAGTCATGACGCCTCATGCGCCGCAATCGGAAATCCGTCCGAACGAGCCGATTACCGCGGCCATGGATCGGATGCTGCAGGAGGACCGAAGTCGGCTGGTGGTGACGGAAGGAGAGAAGGTCGTGGGGTTGATTACGCGTTCCGGGATCGCCCGCTTTCTAGATCTGACTCAACGCTAATTAGAACGCCGCTCAGCCAAGACTTCGCGGCTACAGATGCCGCAGGCGCTATGTCCCGTCCAGTTCGAGGACCTGCCGGTTGCCCTCTTCATCCATCTGCACGGTCAGATGAAGCACCGCCCCCGGCTTGAGCTGTTTGAAGAATTCCATCATGCCGGGATCGCGCGGCAACACCTTAAATTGCATATCGTTCAGGAGCCGCTGCCAACGCTTGCCATCGTACCGGTGAGTCCATTCGATCCACACGGCATCTTCATATCCGTCCAGTCCGATGAGCTTCCCGACAATCCGGGTGGGCTGATCGAACTTCATTTGCTGGATTTGGGCGTCGAACATGCCCGGGGGCACGGCGAGGTCTTCTTGAGCGGGAACCGATGACACGGCGACGAGCAGAAACATTGCCGTCAGCAACGTCTTCATTCGGTCCGGCTTACACCAAACGCGTCGCGATTTTCAAGCCAGCATCCCAACTCACGCGCTTTGCGGGCGCGATGATTCCGAGGCCGGCTTGTTCACGCACATGGCGTTTTCCGACGGCACGATTCGTGTGCCGTAGCGATTGGCATAGACATAGGTCAGCTCGGCTCCGAACAGAAAAATCTGCGCCGAGTAGTAGACCCAGATCAAAATGATGACGAGCGAGCCGGCCGCTCCGTAGGCCGAGGCGATGCCGGTCTGGCCCAGGTAGATTCCGATCAGGGATTTGCCGAGAGAAAAGTTGACGGTTTCGAGGACGCCGGCCGGGACCGGCAGGAGATGTTGAAAGAATTTCCCCATGGCGGCGAGCCCCGCTGACAGAAGCAGCGATACTAACAAAAGGAATCCGCTTCCGAGCACCAGCATGAATGACAAGAATCGATCGCGAATGACGCCGAGAAGACCCCGTCCGGGTTTCGTGACGACTCCCCAAATGGTGTTGAGCGATTCTTGCAGCTGCGCGAAGAGTCCCGTAGCGCCGACGATCAACATGATGATTCCAATGACCGTTGCCAGCCTGCCGGAGTGGGGCCGGTTCCGGGCATTTTCGACCATGGTCTGGATGGCCCTGGCGCCGTCCTCACCGATCAGGCTTTGAATCTGATTGAAGATGTGACCCTGAGCCGCCTCCTGTCCGAACAGGACGCTGGAGATCGCAATGGCGATGATCAGTAACGGGGCGAGCGAAAAAATCGTGTAATAGGCCAAGGCGGCACCGAGCCGCTGCACATTATCGTGAAGCCATTCATCCACGGCATCCTTGAACAAGGTTCCGATGGCCTGGCCTCGCATCTTCGCATAGTCCCCTGTCGGTGCTTCATCGTAATCTGCTCACGCAATCGACGGCAGCCCCTCTCTAGATGGGTCACCGGGTGGCGGAGAGATGAAAAGAGGGTGGCAGGTAACGAGCGGCGGGTTCAGACGTCGGCGCCCTGTTCGGCCGCCTCGAGTCCGGCTTTTTCGCTGACGAGCCCGAGGACGCCCCATCCGATCAGGAAAAAAATGCCCAACATGAGGACCGCGAGTCGTTGATTGCCCGTCCATAACACGATCTGGCCATACACCAGAGGGCCCAGGGTGGCCGCAAATTTTCCGCTCAGCGAGAAAAATCCAAAAAACTCAGCTTGCCGGCCGACCGGCGTAAAGAGGGCCAGCAATGTCCGGCTCGCCGCCTGGTTCCCGCCAAGCGCCGCACCGGCGATCAGGCCGATCGCGTAGAACTCCAACGGCGTTCTCACCGCAAAGGCCCAGACCACGATCCCGATCCACAACCCGAGCGTGATGCCGATGACCGGCTTGGCTCCGATGCGGTCGGTCAATACTCCGAAAGCGTAAGACCCTGCTCCCGCCGTCAATTGAGTGATCAGGAAGTAAATGATCAGGTCGGCCGGCGTGAAGCCGAGCACCTTTGCGGCGAAGATCCCGCTGAAGACCACGACGGTGTTGATGCCGTCGCTATAAATCAGAAATGCAATGAGATAGACAAAGAGCTCGCGGTACCGGCGAATCTCACGAAAGGTGCGGGTCAATCGAGTGAAACCGATGGTCCACGCGCGCATTCCGGGAAGGGACGGCTTCGGCACCGCCCGTTCCCTCAAGTACACGAAGGTCGGCACGCTGGCGATCAGAAAAAAGGCCGCGGTGGCGATGAAGCTCTGCCGGAAGGTATTCAGATTGTCGGCGCCCAGTCCCCCCTTCATGAACGGGTACGCGATTGCGAGCGACAGTAGTCCTCCCAGGTATCCCAAGCCCCAGCCGTAGCCGGACAGGCGCCCCATATCTTCCCGGTCGGCGAGTTCCACGAGAAACGCATTATAAAAGGTGTAGCCGAGTTCAAACCCGATGTTGGCAATTCCGACCATGATGAGGCCGAAGAGCACGTCGCCCGGCCCGACGAAGTAGAGCGCCGCCGTGCAGATGATGCACAGGGCGGTGACGGCCATGAGATATTCTTTTTTGGTCGCGCGGTAATCGGCGATCGCGCCGAGCAGCGGGGAGAGCACGGCGACCAGAATCATGCAGATGCTGTAGCCGGCTCCCCACAGCGCTTCCCCCTGCCCGGCCGAGGACGGATCGTTCCCGACCACCACCTGAATGAAGTACACGCTGTAGCCGACGGTGATGATGATGGTGGTGAAAGAGGAATTCGCGAAGTCGAACAGGCACCACGCGAGGCGTTCGCGGGCGGTGACGGGAATGTTGAGTTCAGGCAATGCGGCGGCTCGTCAGACGGTCGCCTGAGCTGCGGCTTCCCGGATGGCGTGCGCCACGTCCTTGTGCGGCTTTGTCCCCACACGATCGGCGGCGGCCTTGGGATTCACCGGCGTATAGGGAATGAGAAGCCGTTCCTTGGCTTCGAGCACCCTGAGCACGGCATGATCGAACTGAAGCTCGGGGACGATGCCGTCCTTGACGGCTTGGTACACAGCGTCCATGGCGGCGAGCTGGTGATCCTGCTCCTTTGAAATAAGGAGAATGTCGGCGCCGGCAAGCAGCGAGAGGACCGCCGCATCTTCGATCCCATAGTGATCCAGGATCGCGCGCATCTCTAGATCGTCCGTCAGGACGAGGCCCTTGAAATGCAATTGCGTGCGCAACAAGCCTGTGATGATCGCAGGAGAAAGGGTCGCGGGGAAGGCGGGATCCAGTGCCGGATATTGCACGTGGGCCGACATGATGGCGGCCACACCGTTCGCAATGCAATGGACGAACGGCCGCAGCTCGACGGCGCGAAGCCGTTCGAGGCCATGTGTGACAATCGGGAGTTCAAGATGTGAATCCTTCACCGTGTCCCCATGTCCGGGGAAGTGTTTGCCGCATGCCAGCACGCCGTTGCTTTGAAGACCGGCGATGACCGCCAATCCGAGTGTCTCGACCTGCTCGGGATCGCGGCCGAACGCCCGGTCGCCGATGATCGGATTGTCGGGGTTGCTGTCGACATCCAAGACGGGCGTGAGATTCATGTTCACGCCGATGGCGCGCAGCTCCAGCGCCGTGACCTCGGCGAAACTATAGGCGAGCTCCACCGATCCGCCGCGGCCGATCGCGCCCTGCCCCGGGAAGACCGTGAACCCTTTCGGAAGCCTGGCCACGCGCCCTCCCTCCTGGTCAATCGAGATGAAGAGGGGCATCCGGGGAGCGAGCTTTTGGAGGCTATTCGTTAAGTGCGCGGCCTGCTCGGCATCCGTCAAGTTTCGGCTGAAGAGGATGATGCTGCCCGGATGATACGATTTGAAGAGGGCCTGGAGGTCTTTGGAGGACTCGGTGCCCTGGATGCCGAGCATGAACAGCTGGCCGACTCGCTCGCGGAGATTCACGGACGCCTTCCGTTCGAACGCTTCGCGGCCGCGCGACGAGAGGTTTTCTTACCGTTGGCCCGAGCGCCGGCCGAGGCGCCGTTTGCTCGGTTGCGGAGAAATTGAATCAGCAGCCGCGCGCCGACGCCGGTCGGACCTTTCGGGATATGCCCGCGTTCGCGGTCGCTCCAGTCGGTGCTCGCGATATCCAAATGCGCCCAGACCGATTCGCCGACAAACTTGCTGAGGAACGCGGCCGCTGTAATCGTGCCGCCGGGCCGGCCGCCGGTGTTTTTCATGTCCGCCACGTCGCTCTTGATCTGCTCGTAGTATTCTTCCCAGAGCGGCAATTGCCACGTTCGCTCGCCGCATTGCTCACCCGCCGCCTGCAGCTCCTCAATCAACGCGGCATTGTTTCCGAGGACGCCGATGGCGTGGGTCCCCAATGCGACCACGCAGGCGCCGGTCAATGTCGCGATGTCCACCAGGACGTCGGGATGGTACCGCGTGGCATAGGTCAGGCCATCGGCGAGGATGAGCCGGCCTTCCGCGTCGGTATTGATGACCTCGATCGTCTTGCCGGAGAGGCTTTTTAAGATGTCGCCGGGTTTGGTGGCGCTGCCGCCGGGCATGTTTTCGGTCGCGGGAATGATGCCGATCACATTCAACGGAAGCCGCAGGCGCGCAGCCGCGCCGACCGCCGCCAGCACCGCTGCCCCGCCGGTCATATCGGCCTTCATCTGTTCCATGTTGTCGGCCGGCTTGAGCGAGATCCCTCCGGAATCGAACGTGACGGTCTTTCCCACGAGAGCGACCGGCCGTTCGTGCGCCGACCCTCCGCGATACTCGAGGATGATGAATTTCGGGGGTTGATGGCTGCCCAGCGAGACGCCGAGCAAGGCGCCCATCCCAAGCCGTTGCATGTCAGGCCGATTCAAGACCTTGCAGGAGATGCCGCGTTCCCTGGCGATCTTCTTTGCCTCATGCTCGACGTACGTGGGCGTCATCACGTTGGCCGGATGATTGCACAGATCCCGCACGAACGTGACCGCGTCGCTGATGATCTGGCCCGCACTGGCGCCTTGTTGGATCTCTGCAAGAGACTCGGCGCCGTCGGCCACCACGGTCATCGTTTTGACGGCCTTGATATGATTGTTCTGATCGGTGCGGTAGGCGTTGAACTGGTAAAGTCCGAGCAACGCGCCTTCGACCGTTGCTTGTGCCGCTGCTCCGGTGGCCCGCCCGCTCTCCGGCAGCGCGCGGCCATGCACGGGCGTGGCGAATGATTTGGCGCCGGCCTCCCGGATCGCCTTCACGGCCGTCCCCACGGCCCGCCGGACCTTTTCCAGCGACCCTTCTTTTCGTTTGCCGAGGCCCATCAGCACGACGCGTTTGGCGCGGACCCGTTCGCCGGGCGCGACATGGAGGATCGAGACTTGGCCGAGACGCCCGCTGAATTCGCCGTTCTTCAACAACTCTCTCAGCCGGCCTTTGAGGGCCGCATCGATGGCGGCCGTTTCGCCGCTGAATTTGTCTTCGCTTTCCCAATGCGAAAGGAGAATGGCATCCGCCGCCTCGTCCTGAAGGCGTTGCTGTGTGACGGTCATCTTCATGATGGTTTCAACATTCTCCTGTAGAGCGTCTCTTAGACGCCATGGGTCGCCGGGTCCCAGATGAGCTTGTGCAATTGGAGCTGGAACCGGACGGGGAGCCGGTCCGCCAACACCCACTCGGCCAGCGTTTGAGGATTGAGTTCGCCGAACACCGGGCTGAAGAGGACCGTGTGCCGTTCCGAGAACGCATGCGTGCTGACGGCGTTCGCAGCCCACTCATAGTCCCCGCGGTCCTTGATCACGAATTTAATTTCATCATGCGGTTTGAGGTGGCGAATATTCTCCCACCGGTTCCGGTCCGCCATCCCGCTGCCCGGGCATTTCACGTCCATGATGATGGTGGCGCGAGGGTCCACCGGCGAGATGTCGATGGCGCCGCTCGTTTCAATGAGCACGGTCATGCCTCGCTCGGCGAGCGCGGCAATCAGCAGGTGGACGTCCGGCTGGGCCAATGGTTCGCCGCCGGTGATCTCAACCAAGGGACAGCCGTACCCGATCACGTCGTTCAGGATCTCCTCGAGAGTGCGTTCCGCGCCGCCGTGAAACGCGTAGGCGGTATCGCACCATGTGCAACGGAGCGGGCATCCGGTCAGTCGCACGAACACGCAGGGCCGCCCCATGAAACTCGATTCGCCTTGAATGCTGAAGAAAATTTCGGTGACGCGCATGGGAAGGAGAACTATTACTGCCAGTGGAGGATGCGCCACCCGCGTCTGCGGGCGATCCTATCCATGCCGCGTATCGGGTTGACGACTCTGGGGTTGCCTACGGCTTCCAGGGCCGCGAGGTCGCCGGGGCTGTCGCCGTACATATAACTGGCGCTGAGATCCAGGCCTTGCTCCGCCGCCAACCGTTCGGCGACGATCCGCTTGCCTTCCCGATACGGGTAGGGAGCGAGCATGCGTCCCGTATAGGTGAGACCGTTTCGTTCGAGCCTTCCGGCGGCGACTTCTTCGATTTTTAGGAATGTGGCCAGAGGGCTGACCAGGAACTCCGGGCAGCCGGTGAGCAAAACCAGACGATGCCCTTGTGAACGGTGTTCTTCGATGGCGCGGCGGGCGTCTTCGGAAATGCGCGGACAAATGTTTTCCCAGAAAAACGCCATGGAGGGGCCTTCGATTTTCGAGGCCGGCTTCCCGACGAGATACGCCTTGTATTGCCGAAGCGGGTCGAAGGACAGCGGGGGGATGTTCCGGAGAAGCACCGCGGCGCTCCGTAGCAGCTCTTTCGCGCCCACCATCCGGTGACGCCAGAGCAGCCGGAAGTATTCGAGCTCAATGGCAGGGCCGGGCACGATCGTATTATCGAGATCGAAGAATGCGGCGATGTGAGGTGCCATGATGGTCACGGATTCTACTGACCGGCCGAGGGGCTGTCAATTGAGAACGGATGCGTCGTTCGCCCACGCCCGATTGACAGTGCGCGGGCGCGGCACCTATAATTTCGCTTCCTCCAAGTGTGACCGCGCCGAAGTGGTGGAATGGCAGACACGCACGTTTGAGGGGCGTGTGGGGAAACCCGTGCGGGTTCAACTCCCGCCTTCGGCACCAACTTCTTACCTGTACCCGTCTAAAGACTAAGAACTCGCAGGACAATTCTGCGGCAACTGGCGCAAGGTGTGCCGCGCGTGTCTTTACATACCTATGGGCTTTTGCTAGCCTTGTACGGTCCATGAAACAACTCATAACAATTTTGGTGCTCGATGACGAAGACATCACCCGGGAGATTGTGGTTCGCACGCTTAAAAATGCACGTTATCGGGTCATTCAAGCTAAAGGTGGACAAGAGGCGATAAAGCTAGCTAAAGAACATATTGGCCCGATCCGACTACTAGTGACTGACATCGTGATGTGGAAGGAGAATGGTCGGCAGGTTGCAGACGCGATTACACCATCACGCCCAACGATGAAAGTGCTGTATATGTCGGCATTTGTTGGTCACGCCAACGACGTACTAGACAAGAACGCTTCGTTTATTGCAAAACCATTTACGCCGCAAGCCCTTTTAGAAGCAGTTGAATCCGTGCTTGCGATGTGAACGCACACGGGACGCTTCCAGGCCCAACCCTTTTGCGGTTCCCGAAAATATCCTGCCGTGCTTTGTCGCCGCATCCATCTGCCCGTAGGTCCGTCGTCGTGGCATGGCGCAGAACCGTCGCAAGGCATGGGCCCCGGTGGCTTGCTGGTGTCAGATAGGTGTCAGAGGTAGCGGGCAAACGGCGATCAAGCGATGCGAACTGGTATGGAGGCAGGTGAAGGGCAATCTTCTTTCCTGCACGCGTGTAAAGACTAAGACCTCGCCGGACAATTCTGCGGCAGGTGCATTCTCGCTTAAAAACTGAACGTGAGACCGAACACAAGGAGAAGCTGCTGCGTGGAGTTGTTGGGGCCGAGACTGTTGAGGGGGACGCCACGGTTATGGCTGATAATATCCACGGGACTCTGAATGAGGTACATGCGCTCCATCGTCGCGGTCAGATGCATGAACCAATGTTTGCTGAAGCGATAGGTCAAGGGGATTTTGACATCGACGTAAGGATCCAAGGGGAATTCCAACAAATCTCCCCGTTGGATACGGATGATGTTGCCGGAAAAGGGGATGCGTAACATGACTTCCGGCTGAAGTCCGTTGTAGATGAAGCGAATGAACGACGCATCATGCGTCAACGTGCCATTGAGTGTTTCCGCAGAGGCAGGACAGGCAAGCAGGAGGACAACCGCGCCCATGGTGAGGCTCAGGATGAAATAGGTGCCTGTGCCGCGCATAGTACGACTGAGGGGAGCAAATGAAGGACCATTCCTGAAAAATATGAATCGTCGCGTAAGAACACGCCATTTCCTGACGGCTTGAGTCACAGGTGAAGGCCAGGCCCTACAGTACGGTCTGTGCTTGCTGCGCGGAAACCCGTAATCTTCTATAATGAATGATCGAGCTATGTCTGAATGGACCCCGAAAATAAATGCGTTGCTGGCAGGGATTCTTGTCACCGTCGGCTTTACGAATGCCGCTGGAACATTGTCAGCACCGAGGGTTGGGGCTATGCGCGGTCATTGAGGGAAACAGTGCCGACGCGACGGGCAAGACCTTAAGTTGCAAATAAATAACAGGTCACGGTTGGTCAAAAAAGTCCGCTCCGAATTTGGGTCAACCAGCATGCAGAATAACTCCGCGAAATCATTGCGGCAAGGCGCGAAGGCGCCGAGCACAAGGAGTCTCAATGCCCTTCATCAAGTGTGGTGATCACTACATTAATATTAACCATGTGATGTATGTAAAGGAGCAGGACGAGGTGTTGCAAATTTGTTTTCA